>JAOAHN010000100.1 GCA_026415215.1 Candidatus Hydrogenedentota bacterium | reverse complement strand
GTGTGCAAGATATTATCTTGATATGATGTGATTGGATGGGCATTTTTAATAACTGCTATTTCCATTGTTGGACATATTAAGATTAATTCATTACTTCGGTGAAGGTTTGATTAGTTATAGTAAATAAATTCTTTAATTATAATCTCTATTCTCTTTTGGGGGAATTTTAGCGAGGCAAAAGCAGTAATTTTTCTGTGTGTTTCCTTTTTTTTCATTTAGATATCTTTGTTCTCGGATTTAAGGTCTCGTTTCAGTGTCAATAAAATAGTTTACCTCCCTTCGATTTGAGAAAAGAGGCAAACTCTAAAGGTTTATTGTAAAAACTCTAATATTGTTTCACTGTCTCGAAGAAAGAGAAAGATAGAACTTCTTATTCCTTTTCGAGTTCAAACACGATTTCTTCATCGTATGAAAATGTGAAGGTCACTTCTTTTGGGAAAAGTCCTCTATTAAATTCGTATTCGCCTGAGTCTTCACCACCGCCATCCCATTCAAAATCAATGTCATGGGGACCTTTTGAGAAGATAGACGCATCAGTGCTATACTCCCCTGAAAAAACTAAGGTTCCGTTCGGAAGATTCCACTCAAGATCTGTTTCTCCCTTGTCAAACTCCCATTCTGCCTTTCCTATGTATTCTCCACCAACATAGGATTTTCCACCCCAGGTTCCATTTAGTCTGTAGTCTGGGTCCGAACTACATCCTTGTAACACTGCGATTACAAGAATTGCAATACCCAATAGAACACTTTTTTTCATAAGACTCTCCTCTTATAGTTTAATGTTTATTCAACTATTTGAGCCCCTTGCTCAAATAAGTGGAGAAATGCTACCATATCGTAGGGAGAAAAAACAAGTTTTGTCAAATCAAAGTGTTCGCAAGAAATATTTGGAGTATCTGGCAGTGGTCAATAAATGAAAGCAAGTCATGAGTATAGAATCATGGTTGTAATAATTTCACTAACCTTGCTGGGCAATATATGACTTGAATTGTTATATATGGTTGGTATTTGTAATTGATGATAAAATCAATATAATCATTTTGTGATCTACTCTTATTTAGAGGAGAGAAAGATGAAGACAAGTATTGAACTAAAGATTTACAATTGGCTATTCGTGGAGAACTCTGAATTTTGTTTAAAAAAATTAATATTTGGGCTTTCATTTTTTCTATTCGCATTAGCAGGTGCATCTTTTCCTGAGAGTTTTCCTGAAGTGAGGAGTGTAAACCCGGAGATAGAGATTAAAAAGGTTTTTGGAGAGGAGACATCAGGAGGGAAGTATAAACATCCTGCGTCGATTACACAGCTGGAGAATGGGGACCTCTATCTTGCTTATTACGGAGGTAGTGGAGAGTATGAGGATGATACTAAAGTATTTGGAGCACGCTTGCCGAAAGGAGAGGAAAAATGGATAGGACCGTTTGTTATAGCTGATACACCGTGGCGTGGTGAGGGAAATCCAGTTGTATGGCAAGGTCCTGATGGTATACTTTGGCTGTTTTATGTGGTTAGGTATGGTGATACCTGGTGTACCTCGCGAATACACTTCAAGATTTCTAAAGATAACGGAGAAACCTGGTCTGATTCCGCTGTGCTAACATTCGAACCGGGGATGATGGTTAGATGTAAACCGCTGTTATTGCCTGGTAGAAGGATATTGCTTCCTGCTTATCGTGAAACGGGAGATGACCCTGAGTTTACCGCACCTGATACATGTTCGGTATTCTTTATTTTCGATATGAATGCAAAGAAATGGACACAGAGCAATTATGTTCATTCTCGGCTTGGTAATTTACAGCCCTCTGTGGTGATGTTGAGTGACACTCATTTACTGGCGTATTGTAGGCGAGGTGGAGGCTACGATCCCATACCGGATGGGTTCGTTGTTAAAACAGAATCATTTGATGGAGGTAAGACTTGGACTGATGGAGTAGATACTAAGTTCGTAAACCCAAATTCTGCGGTAGACTTGTTGCGGTTACGAAATGGGCACTTGCTTCTGTTTTATAACGATAGTCCTGCAGAGCGGAGTCCTTTGAGTATAGCGATATCGACGGACAACGGCAATACCTGGAATATCAAGCGAGACCTCGTCCGAGGTAAGGATGCGTATGCCTATCCGTATGCAATAGAGCTTCAAGATGGAAAGATAGCACTTGTTTTTACCTCTCACGAGCGCACACAAATTAATCTTGCAATATTCGAAGAGGAAAAACTCTTTAACTGGAAAGAGTAAAAGAAAAAAGTAGTTCTATTCTTAGCGATTCTTTTTTTTTGAGAGTTTGGGAGGAACAGTTTTATAAAGTGGGCATGAATAAGCATGATTGGCGGAGAGAGGATAGTCTTGGGAAGATTGGAATCTGCACCAGTAGAAGAAAGTGCACAATAGAATTTGGAGGTGGAAGTCCTTTATTTAATAAAGCGGAAGAAATTTTTAGGATAGATGACACAGAAAATTTTTAACCCAGTTTTGAATAAAGACTAAGAGTTATTATTGAAGGGAGAATACAAGCGGTATCTAAAAGGAGTAGAGAATAGGGTTAAGGGAGTTTACCATATATGCGATTGTATCTTAAATTTTTTACTAAAAGTGTAGCTGTTTGACAGTTGAGTAATAGAGTGCTGAGTGAACAGTAGTATATGCAGTAGAAAATCTCGTAATTATTATGAGAGAGGTAGAGTTATTGATAGAAAGATTTGTAGAGGAAGTTATTCATAAAAATTATGAAAAGATTTTTCTACCGTTTAGTTTTTGATAATGTGTGTTTTAATCATACACTACTGAAAAAAGACAAAATTTAACCAGAAAAAAATTATATTTTAGGGAATAAAATTTTTTTGTATTTTTAGTTGTTTCGTGGAAAAATATATAAGGAAAAATTAAATAAGTAGTAAAAGGTAGTGGTTATTATAGAGTTTCAGGCGGGAACTGGAGGGTTTTGTCACAGTCCCGAACAGGACCAAAACGGGCGGTGGGTTGCCCGCATATAATAAGCGAAACCTACATCTGGTTCCCGCCGCTTTCTTTGTTGTTTTTGAAGGGGCATATTGTCTTACCTTAAGGGGGCATTTGTGATAAGAGAATAAAAGTAGATTTGTTTTTGTTAATCTTTTTAGGTTATGATATACATATACTTTGTATATGTATATAGGAGAAAAGTTATGGATGATAAGAAAAAGAAGGTTATAGAGAGGATCAATCGTATCGAAGGACAAGTAAGAGGCTTGAGAACCATGATTATGGAAGATAAACCTTGTTTTGATGTCTTGAAGCAGGTATCCGCAGTGCGTGGGGCACTTCGTTCTCTTGCCCAAGTAATATTAAAGGAACACATGCAAAAATGTATTGCGGAGATAAGGTCGTCAAATAAGGACTTAGAGGAGTTTCAACAACATATTTTGAAGATATTCTCAAAAATTTATTCGAGTGAATAGGACGAACTGTCAATGAATAACAATTAGAATAGGAGTATTTAGTATGCCTAAAAGGGTAATTATAGTAGGCGGTGTAGCCGGGGGGATGAGTTGTGCTACTCGGCTGAAGAGGTTAGACGATTCAATAGAGGTTACAGTGTTTGAAAAAGGTTCAGAAGTTTCATATGCCAACTGTGGGATGCCGTATCACATAGGCGGGATTATTCCTGAAAGGTCATCTTTACTTGTTCAGACTGTGAAGGGATTACAAGGAAGATATGGCTTAGATATTAGAACTAATCATGAAGTGATTGCTATAAATAGGGAGAAGAAAGAGGTTGTAGTTAAAAATTTGATTAATAACACTACTCTTACCTTCCCCTACGATTATCTTGTACTTGCTACAGGTTCTACCCCTGTAGTTCCACAAATACCTGGGGTAAACTCTGATAGGGTTTTTGTTTTGAACCACCTAAGTGATATGGACAGGATAATGAAAGCTCTTCCAGGAGCAAAACACGCTTGTGTTATTGGTGCAGGTTTTATTGGCTTAGAGCTTACTGAGAATTTAAAGCACCGCGGTTTAGAAGTTACTCTTGTAGAGATGTTGGACCATGTAATGCCTCGAATGGATTCTGAAATGACTACGCCGATATTGCAGGAACTTTTGGTAAACAAGGTAAGTGTCTTCCTTAATGAAACTGCTCAAAGAATAGAAGATGGGAAAGTTTTTTTGAAGAGTGGCAAGATAATAGGTAGCGACATAGTATTTATGTGCGCTGGCGTGAGACCCAATAGCAAACTTGCAGTAGAGGCGGGATTAGAAACTACACCTCGGGGGTATATTGTAGTTGATGAACATATGCGGACAAGTGACCCAAGTATATATGCGGTTGGAGATGTTTTGGAAACTTACGATGTGGTGACTGGAGGGAGGACCGCAGTTCCTTTAGCAGGACCTGCCAACAGGCAAGGCAGAGTTACAGCTGACAATATTTGTGGGAGAGATTCAAAGTTTGGTGGTATACAGGGGACAGGGATATTAAAAGTTTTTAATCTTGCAGTTGCTCAGACTGGGTTAACTGAGTCTCAAGTAAAACAATTAGGCATTCCTTACTATAAGGCCTATGTTCATCCTATGCAGCATCCGAGATACTATCCAGGTGCACAACCGGTGAGCGTTAAGATTATCTTTAAGCCAGATGGATATATACTTGGTGCTCAGGTAGTAGGATACGAGGGAGTTGAAAGTATGATAAATACACTTGCGATGGCGTTGAGACATAAGCTAACAGTTTTCGATTTTGAGGACGAGGAACTCGCTTATTCTCCTCAGTGGGGAGGGGCTAAACATGGCATTAACATGGTGGGTTATGTAGCATCTAATATCATCAGAGGCGATGTGGAAGTCGTGAATCCTGATGAGATTCCATCAGATGCTTTTATTTTGGATGTGCGTGAACCTGCGGAAGCAGAAGGAGGTGCAATACCCGGAGCTACCCTTATCCCCGTGGACCAGATTCGTTCAAGAATTGAGGAGATTCCAAGAGACGCTAATGTGATAACCTATTGTGCGGTTGGATTGAGAGGGTATATAGCCTATAGGTATCTTAAGCAGAGAGGATACAAAGTAAAGAATCTGAACGGAGGATATCGCACTTGGAGTTGGTTCCATCGAAAACCACAATTTACTGCTCCGAAGTTGAATGCCTTGAGCATAATTAAGTCTGAGACAGCACCCGCAGATGATTCTATAGTTCAATCGGAGAAACATCGATTGGATGTGTCGGGTCTACAGTGCCCAGGTCCTTTGCTAAAAGTGAAGCAGGCTATGGAAAAGCTCAAGCCGGGTGATGTGCTTGAGGTGTTCGCTACAGATGTAGGTTTCACCTGTGATGTGCCAGCTTGGTGTCAAAATATGGGGCATAAGCTTATAAGTGTTAAACCAGACCGTAACGGCTACCTTGTAGAGATAATAAAAGGGCAATCATTATCTCCAACAGTCGAAGCTGAATCTGAATGCAAAACAACTAAGAAACCAGGACTAACCATAATTTGCTTTTCTAATGATCTTGACAAAGTTCTCGCTACATTTGTGATTGCTAATGGGGCGGTAAGTATGGGCTACAAAACCACGATTTTCTTTACTTTTTGGGGCTTAAATGTGTTGAGGAAAAAACCTGAATTGGAATTGAAAAAGACCTTCCTCGAGAAGATGTTTAGCATGATGATGCCCCGGGGTGTAGATTCTCTTAAACTTTCAAAAATGAATATGGGCGGTATGGGGACGAGACTTATGAAATATGTTATGAAAAGCAAAAACATAATGGGACTTCCAGAACTTCTCCGGAATGCTATAGATTCTGGAGTTAAACTCGTGGCATGTTCTATGTCTATGGATGTAATGGGCATAAAAAGAGAGGAATTAATTGATGGTGTTGAGATTGGCGGTGTAGGATATTACCTTGGCGAAGCTGGAAACGCAAATGTAAACCTTTTTGTATGAAGATTCGCTTATGGATGCTATTGAACTACGGCGTAAGCTAAGAATAAAGTTAAAGAATGTGCTTCCTAAAAGGTTCGCGGTTATCTCTTGTCATGTGTTGTGGAGAGAGATTGCTTACTATTCTTCTCAGTTGCCACATTCATATAATTTTTGTTTCTTGGAGCAAGGACTTCACGATTCGCCGGAATTACTCCAGCAAATTATCCAGGATAAGGTAGAAGAGTTTGATACTGAGAGCTATGATGCTATTCTGATTGGATATGGACTTTGCGGGAAGGGACTTGCAAGTTTGAAAGCGGGGAGAGTGCCTCTCGTGGTAGTTAGAGCACACGATTGTATAACCTTGTTTCTCGGGAGTAGGAAAAGATATAAGGAATACTTTTCTAAACATCCAGGCACTTATTGGTTTACTCCCGGCTGGATCGAGGACAACATAATGCCTGGACCAGACCGGGACTCCGCAGTAAGAGAGATTTTTAGAGAGACTTATGGGGAAGAAAATGTTGAGTTTATCATCAAATCTATGGAAAACTGGAAAAATAATTACGATACCGCAGTATACATTGATCTTGGTATAGGCAACCGTGACTGGGCAAGAGAGTATACTAAAAAATGTGCTAATTATATGGGATGGAAATACAAAGAGATGAAGGGAGATCCTTCTCTCTTGTTAAGGTGGCTTTTTGGTAATTGGTCAAATTCTAATGATTTTTTGGTATTGGAGCCAGGGGAGAAATTAGTGCCCACTTTTAACGATGAAGTTTTTGATAAAGTAAGTGATTAGTATTGCGGATAGTGTCTCTAACTCGCCTCAATGGTTTCATGTGATGGTGGAATATATGCATCAAAATGTTGAGATTAATTATTAGGACAAATTACTTAACGGGATATGAATTGCGTAGACCTATCTTGGTTTGTTAGAGACCTTTGGGAGTTGGATGGATATAAATAGTAAAAGCTATACGGGAACTCCCCCACCAGTCGGTCGTCAATAGTATAAAACATGTCTGAAATATTGCTTATAACTGTAACATCCGCATATCCACCGAAGTAGCCTCCCTGCATAGGAAAAGCTCTCCCTCCATAGGTCGGGGCGAATCCTCCTCTTGGATAGCCGATTCCCATTGGTCCTGAGATACCGTAATTTGCTGGAGCAGAAACAGATGGATACCTAAGCACGACCTTCGGTAAACTGCTCGAAGGGGCGACAGATGGATATACGCCATAGCCACCGTATTGAGGAGAATTGTATGCTATGAGCATTCTACTACTGCTGGATAATATTTTAGAGATTCTTTTTGTTTGATAAGAAGGTTCTCTATTAGAGTTAATTAGTGATGTGGAGGATAAAAATTTATTTTTGGTATCCCAATTGTTGATAAATTCTAATCTATCTTCTGATATATGTGTTTGCACCTTAGTATCGAGATCCTTCTCTATGCTATTGATAAAACTATCTTGGAGAGTTAAAATGTAATGAGAGTTTTCTCTCTCAAGATGGATGGGACTTGGGTAGTTTTTTTCAAAAGAGCATAACCCATCAGTAGTCGCTGGGAGTACAATCGAGAAGATAAACACAAGAGCAGAAAATAGTAATAATAATTGATTGGTTGGCTTATTAATTATAGGGCGTTTATTGTATGATGTTTGAATAATTAAGAATTTCATCTTTTTTTTCTATTTTTTAAGTAATTATAATACACATTTTGGCAAATTATGCACATAATTTAAACGCTCTGGATATTGAGTTAATATGTCAAGTAGTCAGTTTAGGGATATTATCAAAGAAATTATACAGAATATAGAAACAGTAATATTAGATAAGGGCCAAGTTATCCGAACAGCACTTTCAGCTTTTCTTGCGGGAGGGCATATTTTGCTTGAAGATGTTCCTGGTGTTGCTAAGACGATGTTAGCAAGGGCACTTGCAATTTCAAGTGGATGTACATATACCCGTATCCAATGCACACCTGATCTGTTACCTACAGATGTGACGGGAGTTTCTGTTTACAATCAAAAGACACAGAACTTTGAATTCAGATCCGGTCCCGTATTTAGCCAAGTAGTGGTGGCAGATGAGATTAACAGGGCAACCCCTCGCACTCAATCTGCTTTACTTGAGGCTATGGCTGAGGGGCAGGTTTCAGTAGATGGGAAGACCTATGTGTTAAACAAACCATTTATCGTGTTTGCAACACAGAATCCTGTCGAACATGAGGGAACTTTCCCCTTGCCCGAGGCACAGCTTGACAGGTTTATGGTAAAACTATCAATGGGTTACCCCAGCTTTACCGCAGAACTTGATATGCTTGAACGACTTAGATTGACGCATCCAATAGAGTCTCTCAAACCGGTTACTAACCCTCAGACGATACTTCAGATGCAAATGAAGGTGAGGGAAATATTTGTTCATCCGAAAGTTAGAGAGTATATGTTGAGAATAGTAGCTCGAACCCGAGACCATGCATACATAATGCTTGGAGCAAGTCCGAGGGCTTCGCTGATGCTATTTCGGTGTTGTCAAGGGTATGCAGCTGTTATGGGGAGAGGGTATGTTATTCCTGATGATGTTAAGGCATTAGCAAAGTCAGTCCTGGAACACAGGCTAATTTTAAATCCTGAAAGTAGGTTAAGGAAAGTAACTATTGCATCCGTATTACAGGAGATACTGAATGAAATTCCTGTTCCTGCTGGGGATACTCAATGGAGAAGTGTGTAGAAAGTTTTACAATTGTAAAGTTTATATGTGATATTATTTTATAGGGTGTGAAATAAATTTATAAAAGGGAAGTATTAACTTAATACCTATGTTTTGGATATTCAAGAAAAGGAAGAAAGATACCGCATCGTCAAGTAGTAAGCCTGTTCCTTCGAGTTTTGATGATCCTAATAAGGCGGATTTAGAGATAAAACAAGTAGGTCCTTATGAGATTATTGCTCCTATTGGTTCAGGAGGTATGGGAACGGTATACAAGGCGATTGATAAGGCAAGAGACAAAGAGGTCGCAGTGAAGGTTTTACACCCGAAGTATGATGAGGATCCTAAAAGGCGGAAGCAGGACTTTTTAGGTAGAGAGGTAATGATAGCGGCGTCCCTTAATCATCCGAACATAATAAAGATGGAGAAAGATATATACGAAACCATTGATAAAATGGGGAGAGGTCGCAGATGCATAGTAATGGAATACATCGATGGCTATAATTTGAAAAAGCACATAGAAGGAAGAGACTTGACTATCCAACAGATGATAGACATATGTATAAAACTCTGCCATGGCTTAGATTATCTCCATCAGAATGGGATTGTTCACAGGGATGTAAAACCGGCGAATTTTTTATTCTCTAAGGACGGAAAGCAAGTAAAGATTGTGGACTTTGGCTTATCTAAAACTACCGATTGGACTCAGTGGTTTACAAAGGAAGCTGGAGGCACAAGGGTTTATATGTCTCCTGAGCAGTTGCTCAAGAAGAGTTTGGATGCTCGATCTGATATATTTTCATTCGGTATTACAATGTATGAATTATTTTCGGGTCGTCACCCTTGTGAGGGGAATGATGCTCACCAAATCTCAAGGCAAATATTGGATCCTAACTATAAGTTTATACCACCTTCGAATTACAACCCTGAGGTCACTCCTGCTTTAGACCGTATAATCTTAAAGTGTCTCCGGAGGAAATTAGAACATAGATACCAGTCTATGACAGAATTAATTCTCGATTTAACCAGAGCTACCAAATCAAGAATCTGAAGTTGGTGTTATGAGAAAGAGATATTTTAGTACCAAGAAGAAGGATAATTTACTTTTCCGTATTTTCGTAGGGGTCGTATTAGTGCTAATCTCTATATACGGTCTCTATAGATTGTTATGGCTAACTCCCGTTTCTGCCCCGGGTAAAGAGGTTCCTCGAATAGTGAAGGACAAGATTTTTTCTCGGATTGAAAGAGGGGAGAAGCCTCAGTGGGAGGAAATTCTCAAGCTCAGAGAAGAGAAGAAGATAGAAGAACTTAGGAAATCACTGAGGTCATTTGTGGATACCACTAAGGAGCCGGATGAGTTAGCAAAGGCGTATATTTTATGGTTAGATGTAGAGGAAGAGGTGGGAAGTTTGGAGCCTGCGTTAGATGTAGCAAAGGAGGCGAGAGAGAAGTGTGTCGGAGCAAAAGATTATGCTCTTATTTTATATAGAGAAGGGTATATATTAGAAAAGTTGGGTAAAGATAGTGAGGCGGGGGAAATATATAATACGGTAATTAAAGAGTTTTCGAAAGGGAATAAATGCTATGGGTACTTAGGCTTGGGGAGGCTCAGCATAAAAAATGGGGATAAAGTAAAAGCACGCGAAGTTGCTAATTTGGCTGTAGTAGATGCTGAGTGGGACTCGAAAATATGGAACGAATCTTTAGATTTATTAGGCAAGTTGAATGTAGAGATGGTGTTCTCTAAAGAAGAAACACCTGAAAGTAAGAAATACATTGTCCAGCGGGGCGACACATTAGTAGGAATAGGTGCTAAATTGAATGTGCCGGTAGGTATGCTTTGCAGAGCTAATGGATTGGATGAAAATGCGGTATTAAGACCTAATCAGGTGTTGAAATATACACCCAAAGATTTCAAATTGATTGTTGAGAGATCTAAATGCAGAGCATTTCTTGTGGATGAAAATGGTATATTTAAAAGGTATATAGTTGGTTTGGGTAAAACGGGGCACGAAACCACTTTGGGGAGCTATAAAATTGGCAACAAACAGAAAAATCCAACTTGGTTTAAACCGGGAGAAGCTCCTATCCCCCCGGGTGACCCAAGGAATGAGTTGGGAACAAGGTGGATGCCCTTAGTTCCTGCAGAACCTGGATTACCATCGGATTTAGGGCTCCACGGCACGATTGCTCCAGAAACAATAGGCACATATTCTTCAAACGGGTGCGTCAGATTTCTCAAGGACGATATTGAGGAGCTGTATGATTTAATTGTCCGCTCTACTCCGGTGATTATTAAGGAGATAGTAAAACCTGAAGATGTTTTCCCATTAGAGTCAATTAATGTAGAAAAGGTTGCGAGCGAGAGGATCGAGAAACCTGTTGAGGAGAAGAATTAAGGGGAGCTCTACTTGTGATATGAATGAAAAAAGAGATAGTTTTATAGACCCACTATATAACCGAATTCGCCTGGAGTTAGGTAGGGAAAGGAATTATCCTATAATTCAGATAAGCAAATTGAGTGTATTTAACGAACTTTGTAAGGAAAGCTTAAAGCAATTTATATGTGCAGGAGAAGGAAATATCACAGTCATAGGCGATGTAGAGACTCTTGGGAGAATGGAGGGATTAGGGGCACTCTCTGAAAATTTGAAGTATCTTGTAGTTTTAAGTGATTCTCCTCCTGAACATAATATTGATGTAATCATACAACCGCCCCCTGATTTTATGGATGAAAATGACAGGATTTTTATGGTGATATCAGACACTGCGGGAGTAGTTTTTCTTGGCACTGTATTAGAAGATAGCCAACGGAGAGGAGAAGAAAATTTCATAGGTGGATGGAGCTACCATATAGGCTATATCAGAGAGCTTCTGAAATTGTATTCTCCTTCTATCGATATTTCTCTCTCTGATGATGCTACCAATTTAGAAAAGATAACGGAACTTTCTTCTCGAATTATGAGCCTTCATGCAGAGTTGGTGTCGGAGGAGACTTCTTTGAGAGGTCTTGATAAAAATGAACTCGCGGTAGCTTTAGAAATACTCAAGTCTATCTCTGGCAAGAGGAGGGCACATGATGTTTTGTATGTATTCGTGGAAAAAATCTCGAAGGTTGTTCCATCGGATAGGTGTTCAATAGTGCGGATATGGGGACAGGATGAGGTAGCGCATGTTCTCGCTTCTCATGATGATGCGGAGATCTATGATATGTCTATCTCACTTAATAAATATCCTGAAATAAAGAAGGCTTTAGCAACAGGTGAGAAAGTAATAATAAATGATGTTAGAGAAGATCCCTTGATGATTCCTTGTATAGATGTGTTAGTGAAAGCGGGGATTCGCTCTATACTTGTTCTTCCTATAGTTTTGTATGACCAAGAAGTAGGTTCTTTGTTGCTTCGCGCTGTAAGGAAGCAAGGCAGTTTTACCCCCAAGGAGATCAGTTTTTTTGAGATAGTGACCAATGCGGCGGCAAATGCTTTAGAGCGTGCTCAATTGTTTGAGTCCGTTCAACAAGCCAATAAGGCACTCGAGAAACTGGCAGTCACTGATGGCTTGACAGAACTTTACAATCATAGATATTTCCGTGAGCGATTTGAAGAAGAAATTTTGCGAGCTCAGAGATATAAAATCCCTCTATCGTGTGCCCTTTTTGATATAGATGATTTTAAAAAGTGCAATGATGTGTATGGACATCTTTTTGGGGATTTCGTGTTGAAGGAAATAGCAAAAAGAATGATTCAACATGTTCGGCGGACGGATATCGTAGCCAGATATGGAGGGGAGGAATTCGTAATAATTATGCCCCAGACAGATTTGCAGGGAGCAATTACTCAAGCAGAAAGAGTTAGAAAGTCGATAGAAGAAAGAGATTTCTCCTATATGGGTAGAGAAGTTAGGATTACTGTAAGCGGTGGTGTCGCGGGGATGGTTCACGATGAAGTGCTGAATATCGAGGACATGATAAGAATAGCTGATATTGGGTTATACGAAGCTAAAAGGAGTGGAAAAAATAAGATTGTGGCACCACAATTAAAACAGAAAAATGAAAAGGAGTTTCATCAATGAAAAGATGGGCATTCTCAAATATATTTTATGCTTTATTTATATTAGTGTTAATGCATATTTTACTATTAGTGCCATCATGTGGGACTATAGGCTCTTTTGTAAGGCTTGCTCCTGACTATTCTGCTTTACCAGAGGATGATATTATTAATGTGGCAAAGGTAATAGAATCTGCAGTTTGGAACGGCAAAACTGAGCTTGAAGTATATAAAGTGGGTAGCATCAATTTAGATACTCCACAGATAAGGCAAGCAATAAAAACCAGAGGGTTACGGAGTCAATTAGTTAAAGAATTGTTAAATTCAGGTTTTATCTATGAGCAAAATGGCGGGCTTATCGCTATATTGAGAACCAGTGAATATAAAAAGAAGACTACTCGCCACCAGAGGGATAAAAATGCATTAATAGTAATGAGTGAGAACAATGACCGCTGGGCTCTATACGAGGGCATTTTAAAGGCAAATAATTATCCGTCTAAGTCCTTGTCCGCTATAAAGGATGCTTTTTACAAAGCGAGGGTAGAAATTCTCGAGCCTGGGCAAAAATATCAAACTGTTGATGGTGATATAGTTAGTAAGTGATTTTTTAGTTAATCTACAGGGGTCCAAACTTGAACACCGAAGTTTTCTATCCCATAGGACAGCACATTTGATGAAAGGGAGAGTTCCGCTCCCGAGTAAAACTCTTTTAGTTTCATCCCTGGGTGAAAATGTGGAGAGGAGATATAGTATCTTATACCGCATTCATGCCATTCGTTTACAATGAATGTGTAAGGCTTACCATTGTGTAGTTTAATCAGCGTTATTATTCCACGGTCCCCAGAACCATAGATTTCATCGCATTTAATTTTAAGACCTTCATTAGCATCTTCTTCTGCCAAAACATGTTTGAAACGGTTTATTTCTGAAGCAAAGGTAAGGAGATCTTTCCAAAGTTGAGAATTTCTATCCACATAATGAGTTCCCCAGAATAGTATGCCTCGTGCACCATTTACTATACAGTCAAAGCCCATAAATCTTATTTCACTTAGGGTTGGAGGTCTAAAACCTTTTTGCTCGTCTCCACTTCTTTCATAAATATCTCCTTGGAGTGAGCCCCAGTTGAAACCTTGTATTACCATCCATACAGGTTTTTGTGGGTCTATGGCTTGCATTCTGCGAGTATATGCCCCTACACATGCCATAGTTTGGTCCATCAGGTCCGAGTGTCTCAATTTCGGGTGCATAGGAACTGGGTAAATATCACAGCCAATTATATCCGCAGTTTGACTAAATTTTCTCAAGCTTTCCATAGAGTTTCTCGGTGCGTGATTCATCCATACGGGATGTTTATAGTCCAATTCATTCAACAGTTTATATGCATGTTGTAATTTTTCGAGCTCTTTATTTTTATGTTCCTCTATCCGAGCCATAGAATAGTTAGCATAGGGAGAGGTTTCTCCAAGAATTTGCCATATCTCTTGAACGACCTTTTCTCCCTCTTCCCACAACCCCTTAGAGTAGAAGTTAACCGCTATGTTAAGCTTCGCTTCGATATCGCCTTTCAATTTTTGATCGCTCAGGTTCCCGATTTTTTCCATAATAAGTTTTGGTTCTTCAAATCTCTTTGCTTCGAAATTTCTTAAGTAGATATTCCAAAGCGCTTCGTCAGGCATCTCCCACACCAAAAAGTTGGGCTGTAGCTTTATTTTTTCGATAAGGTTTCTTAGGTCAGAATCTCTCTTTTGGGGGTCATCTGATCCAACTGCAGAATGGATATTTACCCACACCCATAAACCGCTTTCTGCAATCTTAGCGATTTTAGATTCGTCTACTGGAGCAGAAACAAGATTGAAACCTGCTTTTTTAAGAAGTGTTAACTCTTCAAAATCGTCAATTCGAGGAGAGTAGAGCCCAAGGATGAAAGTTCTGTTACCATCCACTTTTAACATTTTATCTTTATC
This sequence comes from Candidatus Hydrogenedentota bacterium, assembly GCA_026415215.1. GTDB lineage: Bacteria > Hydrogenedentota > Hydrogenedentia > Hydrogenedentales > Hydrogenedentaceae > Hydrogenedens. The sequence continues at coordinate 50,590 of JAOAHN010000100.1, read as the reverse complement.
AATTGCCACCTCTACCGCTATTGCGGTAGTTGCACAGAGTATAATTATCAATGAAATTATATTAATTCGCTTCATTCTCAATACTCCTATTTAGTTTGAAACTTTCTATATGTGCTCTTAAATGATTTATATAGTTCGGGAATTGCTTCACGCATTGCACGCTGATGTTCATCCGGATCACGCCGATAGAATATTTTATGTGGCTTCTTATCAGCATCGAAGTCGACCTCGAAATTACCATCATCTTTGGGTATCAGCCTAACGGGAACAAGCGCAGTTGGGACTGGTCTGTCAGAGACTTTTTTCTCTGATTGTAATATGATTCTGTAGCTGGCATCCGCGCGTTGGACAAGCACCCGTTTACTAACTTCTAACCACACATCAGTTTCCCAGACATTGTGTGCTCGCCGAAGCAAAGCTTGTGTAGCATCCTCTGGAGGTTCCTCTTCGAGAACTTGTAGGAAATCCACTCTGTTGCTCCTACTATGGGAGTAGACTAAGAATCTCAACAATCGTGGATCAATATCCTTTAGAAACTCAAGATTGGGCATAAGCCAGTAAGTATTGTAATTTCCGAGGGCAAATGCATTGCCTCTTTCCGCACATGGATAAATTATTATGGGCAAATCTGTAGATATCACACGGATGAAAGCTTCGGGATCAAGCTTCACATTCCATTCCAGTAATTCGCCGGGTGGATATGAACCTGCACATAGATGGATTTTCGAAACTTTTTTCCTCAACAGGTCTGGAAATCTATTAATTGCTAAAGCTAATGGTCGGGCTGAGCCAAATGAAACTACTTCGACTGGCTGTGAAGACTTTTCTAATATAGTCATTAAAAGAGTTAATCCTTGATTCTCGAACTCGCCACGGGTTAGTTGAGTATCGGTTTGTGAGGCGAGAGGTTCGAATGTACATGGTGCAGAGGGGACTGCTTTGTCAAAGAGGTAGTTCAACTGCCATACAGTAATAACACCAGGCTCTCTACCTCCGAGTGGGTCACTATATAGTTGATTTTCCCCTTCACCGGGGTATGGCACGCGGTATCTATGAGTAACATCAAACAAAATGCCTTTTAGCGAAACCTCTGGAACTGCATAGGGAAAAATTAAATCGAATGTGTCACCGAAATCTTGAGGAGGGTGATAAAGGTCTGTAATGTCTACAACTGGAACTGGAGAATCTCCCATAGTAAAAGGTGGTATTTGAGAAAAACCGATTGTTGGTAGTCCTATGGAAAGGGAAGTGAGTTGCTGAAGAAATTCTCTGCGGGTAGCCACAAATTTTCTTCCTTATTAGCTAACTTTAATTCATTTCTCCACTTGTTATTATATTTTGTATAAAAACAATACGCTTTGGCAAATATCAATCAAAAATTGCTACTCTATTCTATGATTGGGATTTAGTTATCATATTTAATAAAAGTTAACAAGGAGAAAGGAATGTTAATCTTAGTAGCAATTTCGGTTTTTACCTTAGACTTGACGCTATCGCAAGTTATTGATGAACCCTGGGAACATTTTTTTCACGAGCCTCTGCCGATAGATGGGCTACCCGATCTCACGGAAAATTATTTTCAACCTGTATGTTATTTTGGTTCTCCTGGAAAGGAAAAGGTTTATTTGGGAACTCTAAATGGACTATTTGTTTTGAATATAGGGTCATCTAAGTGGGAAATTGTTAGCAGTATAAACGGACCTGTGTTTGATTTGCTCCGGGTGAACGAAAATGAGATGTATGTAGGGGCGTGGAACGGAATTTATCAATTCCAAAATGGTGAGTTTGAACTACTTGAAGAGACAAAAGGGATTCCCACAGTAACATTAGTCCTTGCCAACAATAGTTTTTTCTTTGGAGGGCCCCAAGGTATTTTTAGTTGTGACAAGGAGGAAAGTAAATTGCGAAAAATTGATGTTAAGATTCCGAGAAGTATAAGAAAGTTAGTTGTAGATGCCACGGGAAAAATATGGGTGGCAACTGATATGGGTCTTGTGGGTATAAAGGGCAATGAGATTACTCATTACACACATAAAGAAAATATATTTGATGAAAGTTTTCCTACTGGTTTAGAACTTATATCAAATGCTCTCAAATCGGCGACATTTCTGCCTAATGGAGAATTGTGGGTAGGTGGATTGGGAGGAGTAACTATTCTGAGAGAGGATAAAGTAGTTAAGAAAATCCCCTACAAAAGATTTCCAAGTGGAGAGATAACATCTATCGTGTATGATGAAGGAAAAGATAGGGTTTGGGTTGGCACTGCTAATGGCTTAGTTTTACTTCGTGGTAAGGAGAAAAAGGTATTTAGAAGTAGACGCTGGTTGGTATCCGACCATGTGAAAGATGTAGACCTATGGAAAGGGAAAATTGTTGTATCCACATCTGAGGGTGTGAGCATATTGAGCACAGAAATGAGGACTCTTGGAGAAAAAGCAGAATATTTTGAGTGGGTCACTCAACAAAGACACACAAGAGAGCCCGGCATTGTGGAGAAATGTAAGTTAAAAGTTCCAGGAGATATTTCTACTTGGGAACCAATGGACACTGACAATGACGGGGGATATACTACAATGTATTTGGCGAGTCTCGCATTGGAATACGCAGTAACAAAGGATATTTCTGTTAGGAATAGAGCAAAACAAATTTTTAAGGGAGTATTGTTTCTGGAAGAGGTAACAGGCTCGCCTGGTTTCATAGCACGCACTGTTATACCAAGCGACTGGAAAACAATGGCTGACCCTAATGAGGATTTTACCCCTGAAAGGGAGATATATGTTAAAGCAATAGACCCCAGATATAAGGTGGTGGAGAATCGGTGGAGGTTGTCTAATGATGGCAAATGGTTATGGAAAGGGGATACAAGCAGTGATGAAATCACCGCTCATTTCTTTGGTTTAGCTATCTACTACGATTACTGTGCAGACGAGGAGGATAAGATTAAAATAGAAGCATTGGTAAGAAGGATGATGGATAGGATTATCTCAGATGGGTATGTGCTCAAAGATATTGACGGAAAGCATACAAGATGGGGTGTGTGGTCTCCAGAAAAGTTGAAAAATGACCCAGATTGGGCAAATGAGAGAGGAATAAATGCGGTAGAAATACTCTCATATCTCAAAACTGCCTATCATATAACAGGGGATAAAAAGTATCAGGAAAAATATGAACAATTGTTAATTAATGAAAATTATGCTGAATTAGTCAAGAGGGCAAAGAACTATGGAGCATCTGCGAGGACACATATTGATGATGAGTTATTGGCATTTGCATATCCCGCTCTATTCAGGTATGAAAAAGACGAAAAATGGTTGAGTATATTCAAAGAAAGTATAGAGCATTGGTATAAGGGTGCGAGTAAAGAAAAGAGTCCTTTCTTTAATTTTATTTACGCTTGGTGTATGGGTAAAGATCCAAACTTGAAGGAATCAATACATACTCTTAGAGATATTCCTTATGACCTTGTGGATTGGACAGTAGATAATAGCACACGGGAAGATATAAGATTGGTTAGGGAACCCATCTTGGAGAAAATCCAGACTTCCCGATTATTGCCTCCAATGGAAAGAGGAGTGATTAGATGGGACAAAAATTGTTGGGAGGCAGTGCAAGGTAGTGGAGGTAGAACTGAATGGGCTCCCACTTTTTATCTTTTCCCATACTGGCTTGGTAGACACTTAGGATTAATTACAAATCCTTGAGATACCAAACCCTTTCTACCTAAGAATTTTTGTATCTTTTTCAGTCTCGTGGTTAAGTTAGTTATGCCATTTAAGACGAGTAATAGGTAATTATTAACTCTGACCGGGAAAGAACACTAAGGATTTTGTCGTTTACATTTGAGAATATTCACCGTTTACTGTGTAAATCATAATAAAAAGGTTAATTAAATCTGAGTTAGAAAAAGTGTGGAATTCTTTAATAATAAATTAGTTGATAACTAAATTTATTGCAACGGATTATTCTAAGTTTGGATTATAATATAAGCGTTTATTATTTAGAATGTTAAGGACCTTAACAACCAGTTTTTAATTTTTCAACTGCTTAGGAAGGAAGCCCTATGGTTAAGAAAGTGAACCAAAGTGTTCTTTGCGTAGTGTTTCTATTGTTTGCATTAGTTATGTTGAGTTTGTTTGCTCAAGATTCTTCTCCTGGGGTTCAACCAGAGGGATTAGTTGCTCCAAGTGGGGGGGAAAGATTAACCCTGTGGGATATGATAAAGGCGGGGGGTGTAATACTGTGGATAATCGGGGGATTGGGTTTCATCGGTTTAGTCTGGGCAATCTATTTACTGCTTGTTATCACGCCACGAAGAGAACTCCCAGCAAACTTGATCAGGAGGTTCTATCATCTTCTACAAGCCGGGGATTATAAGGCAATTATGGAGCTTTGTGAAAATCGTGATGAGATTATCTCCAAAATGGTGTATGCTGGAGTAAAATTAGTGGGGCACGATAGATATGTTATTCAGGATGCGATGGAAAGTGAAGGCGAAAGAGGCGCAAGTCTACTTTGGCAGAAGATTTCTTATCTCAACAATATTGGGGTATTAGCTCCGTTGTTGGGTTTACTCGGCACCGTTTGGGGTATGATGCAGGCATTCGGGGCAATAGCGTTTAATGATGCTCAAGTGAAGGGGATAACCATGGCATACAGTGTAGCTACTGCAATGGTTACTACTGCTGGAGGATTAGTCATTGCGATACCTGCTATGGCTATCTATTTCTACCTCAGGGGAAGATTAAATCGAATTATTTTCGAGATAGAGGCTATTGGTGCGGAGTTTGTAGAACTTTTAACCAGGGGAGCTCGAAGATGAGAATAAGAAGAAGTTTTGAACAAGAGCCAGAGCCCATTCAAATGGCTCCTTTGATAGACATTGTGTTTCTTACACTGGTTTTCTTTATGGCTACCACTGTATACGGTGTCCTTGAATCAGAAGTGGATATTACCCTTCCCAAGGCGGAAACTTCAAAGACGATGAGTAGAAGCCAAGGGGAAATAATAATCAACTTAAAGAGAGACGGTTCTATTGTTGTCAATAATCGTCCTGTGTCGTTGCAGGAACTTCAGGATGTTCTTGTAAGAGTTTCCCAATACTTTCCTGGAAGTGCGGTTATTATCAGGGGGGATAAGGATGCAATGTTAGGAAATGCAATTCAGGTGTTGGATTGCTGTAGGAAAGCAGGTATTCAAAACATTTCATTTGCAACCATAAAGGATTTGAAGAGGACAGAAACCGTTAAGCCTCCTGATACTGACGAAAAAGCTGGGAGTCAATAGAAAGGCGAATCAGGGTTTATGAATAAAGACAAATTAAAATATCTAAATACTATTTTATTCCATGCAATTGTTTTTTCTTTCACGGTAGCATGTTTTGCCCAACAAAATTCCTCTACCCAGGAAGAGAAAACCCTATTGGATTTTGCCAATGGTTTGTATAGTAGACAATTTTTTAAAGAAGCTTTAGATGAGTACAAAAACTTTATTGCAAAGTACCCTAACTCGCCAAATGTTGGGGAAGCGTTATTGAGATTGGGTAAGTGTGCTTTATTAGAAAAGCAATATGAGCTTGCTATAAACTCATTTGACCAAGCTTTATCAAAACTTACAGATTCCTCAAAGAAATTAGAGGCTACTATCTCTAAGGCGGAATGTCTCTACTACCTAAAGCGCTGGGCAGAATGCACAGAATTACTAAAAAATGTGCTCGATTCAGGTACGGATTCAAGCTTGCTACCTCGTGCCATGTATTTCTATGCTCGCACTCTCGATCAGACACAAAACTACCAACTTGCTATCTCGATACTCAACGAGATGATAAGCAAATATCCAGACCATCAACTTACTCCTTTTGGGAAGTTCTTACTCGGTAATCTTTATGCAAAAACGGGTGAGTTAGAAAATTCTTCGGCTATCTTGACAGAGTTAGCCAATGATAGCAGAGTTAGTAAAGAGATTAGGGTAGAGAGTGTATTTAGAGTTGCTGAACTTTCCACACAATTAGGCTGGTTTGAGTCTGCAGTAAAGACTTATGAAACACTAAGGAATCAATTCAAAGGTAGTAAGTATCAGGAAAAAGCAGATTTTGGATATATTCATGCACTTTATCAGTCGGGCAAATTTGACTCTGTTATAGAAGAGTGTAAAAGCTATGTACAAGCTTATCCATCTTCGGATAAAGTCCCTTTCGTTACTTATATTTTAGCTAACTCTCTCCTTGAGCAGAACAGGCATGATGAAGCTCTGAGTTATTACGAGCTTCTCAGGACTAAGTATCCAGACAGTTCTTATGCAGTGGATTCAATATACAAAACAGCGTGGATAAAATTTATAAAAAAGGATTACGAGTCTGCCAAGAAGGAAGTTTTAACCTTTCTCGAGCGAGGAGAGAGTTCTTCGCTAAAGCCAGAGGGTGAGTTTCTAATTGGATGTATCTATGTTATCGAGGGGAATTTTGAAGATGCCATGGAGGAATTTCAAGTGGTATTTGAGAAATACCCCACAAATAGATTTGCTGGAGAGGCTCTGTATAAATATGCTGAGTGTGCAGAACATCTTGGAGTTTATCAGATAGCCTTGAAGTCTTATGAAAAGTTCATTCAAAATTATCCTGCCCATTCCTTGTTGCTGAACGCATATTTGCGTATGGCTGATCTTTTAGCAAAGCAAAACGACTGGCGAAAGGCTCTTGAAAGCCTCCTCAAATCGAAAGAACTTTCCGCGGGGAAAGAGATGGAAGAAGCGGTGTTGCTTAGAGTTGCGGTTTGCTACGAAAAATTGGGTGAAACAGATTCTGCCTTGAATACATACGAGGAGTTAATTAAGAAGTTCCCGTCGTCTCCCCAGGTATATGATGCCAAAATCAGGATAGCGAGTTATTATATAAAAGATAAGAAAGACCCACTGAAGGCTTTGGAAGTTGCTGAATCGCTTCTTGCTCAAAACCCGCCTTCTGAAATAGCAGGGAAGGTGTGGCATATAATTTCAATCGCAAGTTACGAGATGAATAATTACGAGAGGTCTGCTGAGGCACTTATGAATGTAGTCACTAAGTATCCTATGACTGTTATAGATAGTGAGCAGTTTGCTTGGTTAGCCCAGTACTATTTGGATTCGCAGAAATGTGAACAAGCAATAGTAGTACTAAGGAAAATGATAGAAACGCTTAAGGATTACCCAGCGCCACATAAGTTACAATTCAAGCTTGCGGAGTGCCTCCAGAATTTGGGGAAGAGTGAAGAGGCAATATTAGAGTATACAAAAGTGGTAGAAATTGCACCTACTTCAACATACGCTTCGGAGTCGCTTTACAAAATAGCTCAACTTTATGAGGGTATGGGTAAGGTGGAGCAAGCTTTAGAATATTATGAGAGATGTGCAAACAGCGGTAGTAGCGAAACTTCAGCACGAGCTCAATTTCATCTTGCAGAGATGTTTGAAGCCAAAGGGGAATTTGAAAAAGCAGGTAGAAATTATCTTAAAGTGGCTATTCTCTTTTTACACCCAGATCTTTCTCCCGAATCGCTATGGAGAGCAAGCAATTGCTACCTGAAGATAAATGAGAATAAGAAAGCAGAAACAGCCTTGAGGGAACTAATTAATGATTTTCCCTCTCATCCATTAGCTGAACAGGCGAAAAATCTTATCAACCAGGTAACAGAAAATACAGGGACTCTTCCCTCTGCACAGGTCTCACAATGAGTATTGGTGGGGAAAAAATACTGAACAATATAGTCTTTTCAATAGCTGACTTTCTTAGGAGTAAGAGGCTTCGATTTACTGTTAGTGTAATTTTAAGTATACTCATATACTTCCTCTTCATATATTTATCAAGAAGAGTTCCTCTTTTTATGTCAGGGAGAGAAATTTTACCTACACATATTCAAGTAAGAGTTTTTGAGGATACGGTTGAAGAAGAAACTTTCTTTGAGGAACCTGTAGCAACTCCTCTGTCAACTAAACCTGTTACATTCCAAGAGTTCATAGATGAGATTTTGCCTCCAGCAGAGATGCCTCATCAGAGTATGGAATTGACTTATGAGCAGATTGTTAAAAAAGCTGGGACGGAGGAGCTGTCTCGGGAAACTGAGCCAGTTTCTTCTAAAGATTTCTTGGAAAATTTAGAAGAGGAGATATTAAGTGTTGACAAATCTCTAATAGCTGAAAGCATAGAAGTGCCAAGAGTTATACCTGCCCGACAAACGGATGAGCCTATAGCAGAGATGGGATCTGTTGTGTTTCCAGTAGAGGGTATTTCCTCTACGGATGGTCTTGATGTTCCAACTCCACCAAGTTTGGTCAGCGAAGTCCCAGAAGCCTCATCTACACAGGAAGGTTTAAACTTGCCTACACAGCCTCCACAACTTGAGCCTGTGGAATCGCCTATTCCCCTTGATGAACTGTTTGAAAAAGAAGTGATTCAACAACCTATATTTCAAGAAGCGAAGGAGGAAAAGGAAAAACGAAGTTTCGAATTCTGGGACGACATGGTAGATATAAAACTTCGGGTATATCGCATATCTCAAAGCTCCGAAGCGTACTTTGAACTCAGTATAATTCCTAAGTTAGATGCAAATATTCCTGCTTTACCGAAACAAGTAGCTTTGGTGGTTGACTGTTCTGCAAGCATAGGACAGAGAAAGCTTGACAAAACCCTACAAGGGGTAAAGGAGGCTCTGAAGAACCTTAACCCGGAAGATGTGTTCAATGTAGTCATATTTAGAGACAGAGCATCATATTTTATGCCGGGGTATGTTAAATCTACGCCGGACAATATTTCAAAGGCTCAAAATTTCATAATTAATTTAGAGTCTTTGGGTAGGACGGATGTATACAGTTCATTACTCCCTTTGGTCCAGTCTCCTGTTAATCCAAATATGGCAAATGTTGTATATTTGTTTTCGGATGGCAGACCTACTACGGGGCTTACAGATGCAAGGCAGATTATTGCAAATCTAACCGTGGAAAACAGTGGCAAATATGAGATTTATACATTGGGAGGAGGTCAAACTGCGGACCAATACTTATTGTATATGCTTGCTTATGTGAACAAAGGCGAAGCTAATCTTGTGCCTAATATTGATAAAATACCTTCGGAAATTATACGATTCTTCTCAGTGGTGAGTAGCCCTATATTGGTGAATGTCAAGACGAACTTTGCTGGTTTAGGGAGGAGTGAAGTGTATCCTTTTGTAATTCCCAATTTTTACAAAGGAAGGCCAATAAAACTATACGGCAGGTATAATCCCCAAGAGATTAATTCATTTGTATTTCGGGTAGAGGGGATATCTATAAATAATCGTAAGAAAGAGATAATATTTAAAGCAGATTTGGCAACCTCCCAGACCGGGGGTAAGGAAATAATGACAATGTGGGCGATGCACAAGGCTTACTATATAATAAGCAAAATAATTAGAGAGGGGATGAAGCAGGAATACTTGTCCGAGCTCGAGCAAATCAAGAAGCAGTATAAAGTAGGGACGGTTTATACACCATGAGTATGCTTGCGAGTAAAGCTATAGAGTTTTTTAGCGTGCCTTCTAATGAAAGGACTCTTTTTCTTTCTCAAGTTTATGGAGGTGATTCTGAAAAAAGGCTATTTTTATATATAGATGCTTTGAAGATGTTTATAAATGTATTTGGAAATCAGCCAGTCATAATTACACGGTCACCCGGGAGAGTTAATCTTCGAGGAATGCACACAGATACCCATGGTGGTTTCTTGAACCTAATGACTCTTAATCGCGAGGTGATTGTAATAGCGACACCTTCTAATGATGGATACCTTAGGATTTATAACACGAATCCTATTTACCAACCTTTAGTGATTTCTATTAGAAGTTTTATAAGTGCCCTTGAGAAAGGGGATTTCCCCTCTTTGAATGGAAAGGTTAAATCTGAAGAATATGGGGTGAAATCTTCAAATGTTGTGGGAACTCAATGGCATAAATATATACTCGGTTCTTTTTTACAACTTTACCAAGAGTTAGGGAGTTCAGAAGCAAATGGTATAAATGCGGTTGTAAGTGGTGATATACCGGAGGGTTGTTCTTTGAGTTCATCTCACGCGTTGTGTATAGCGATATTGTTAGCTCTTGAGATGGCAAACTCTATAAGAATCGACACTGCTACAAAGATAAGAATGGTTCAAAGAGCGGAATGGTTTGCTGGTGCAAGGTCGGGATTAAGCGACCAAGTAGCGGAGCTTCTGTGCAAAAGGAACCATCTGCTTGGTGTTCAGATAGACCCTCTGACTGCTGAAATACTCGAAGAGGAACACATTCCTATTCCTGAAGAGGTCTCTGTTGTGGTTGCTAATTCAAATCAGAGACGGGATATAAGCTCTACTCATTCCGCACAATATGTGAAAAATCGATTTGCTTATTCCGTGGCTATAGACCTGCTCAAAAGGGCGATGCTAAATTATGGTTTTGAAGAAAAGGAGATGGATTCATTTAGGACCTTTAGGGATTTCTCTTTAGAGCGAATTGGTGGGGCACAAACCTTATACGAGATGTTTAAGGAACTACCTTACTCTTTGCCTATAGAGAGAATAGAACCAATCATTGGAACTGAGAAGGCAAAAAGACTATATGAGACATATTTCTGTCATCTGCCAGAGGAGAGTAGACCCAATGAAGTTAATATAAGGGGAGCGATTGTATATGGTATATGCGAGAATTTCCGTGCCCATGCTTTCTTCGAAGCGATGAAGAATGAAGATTTAGTTCTGGCGGGCTACTTAATGAATCTTGGACATAATGGTGACAGAATAATTGATTCCCTTGGCTACCAATATAATAGGGCAGTTACGGATGATATTCTTTTTGTATATCGTGACTTAAGAATAGACCCATTTACACTTCCTGGGGATTATGGAGCAAGCACGCCAGTATTGGACCGTATGGTCGACATAGCGAATGATGCAGGTGCTCTCGGTTCTTCTCTTACTGGTGCCGGACTTGGGGGAGCCATTGTAGCCTTGTGTCTTAAGGAGAGCGTTGCAAATGTTATGAGTGCACTGCGAAATTGGTTAGGTAGCGAGGAGTATATGAAGCTATCGCAGAGGGAAAAACCTCTTTCTAATGAGGAAATAGAGAATTCTGTGTTTGAGAATACTACCTCTCAGGCATCGGGTATAGTAGAGATTCCTGAGTTAATGACTCTTTGCTAAAAAATCTTTTATACAATTAACCACATAGTCTAATTGTTTGGTAGTTAGTTCAGGGTAAATAGGGAGTGCAAGAGATTCTTGTGCTAATTTTTCTGATTCTGGAAATCTATCCTTTTCTTCTATATAGGGGTTGAAAGCCTTTTGTTTATGTATGGGGTTTGGATAAAACACCGCAGTGCCTATCCCTTTTTCTTGTAAATATTTTCTTGCCTCGTCACGATTTTTTATACGAATTACATATTGGTGATAAACACATACACTTCCTTCACGCTCTACGGGGGTAATTATTTCTCTTAAATCCTTCATTTTTTCTGTGTAATACTTAGCAATTTTTCTCCGTTCTTCATTCCAATTCTCGAGATACTTAAGTTTGATGGAGAGGACTGCTGATTGTATTGTGTCTAAGTGACTGTTATACCCTATAAGTTCGTGTTCGTAAGGGACCTTTGAGCCGTGGCATCTTAATAGCAATAGTTTCTCATAGATATTTGGGTCATTAGTAGTAACCATTCCTCCTTCTCCCATAGCCCCCAGATTTTTAGTAGGATAAAAACTGAAGGCACTTGCACTTCCCCAATTCCCCGCTTTGATGCCGTTTAAGCTTGCTCCTATAGCTTGGGCACTGTCTTCTATTAATTTTACACTGTGCTTCTGGGCTATATTCAGAAAAGATTGCATGTCCGCACATTGTCCGAAGAGATGAACAGGCATGATAGCTTTCGTCTTGTTCGTTATTTTCGACTCAGCTTCTTGAGGCGACAATGTATAAGTGTGGGGCTCTATGTCTGCGAAAACGGGCTTCCCTCCCGCCAGGACGATGCTACTCGCTGTGGCTATGAATGAATACGGTGTTGTTACCACCTCGTCTCCTTCCCGAATCCCGATGGCTTTAAGAGCGAGCACGAGTGCATCTGTGCCTGAACCTACTCCTACAGCGTACCCACAACCGATAAAGCGGGACATTGCTTCCTCAAACTTAGCTACCCATTTGCCCCCCCTAAATTGATTGGCTTCTAATACTTCTTCTATGGCTTGTAAAATTTCTTTCTTAATAGTTGAATATTGAGCCTTCAAATTTACAAATGGAACTTCCATATTGCACTCCAAAATTTAAAATAGAAAGGTTTGCTAAAATAAATGTGAAAACTACTTTTTCAATAGTATACAATCTTTCCTGATTTTTAATTAAAATGAACTTCATAGGGAAGTCAACTATGTCAGAAATAAGGAGTTTAATCTTGGTAATCCCATTTGTATTTTTGGGTTGTGCTACTGGTTTTGTCCCAGGTGCTCCGGAGGGTAGTATAGATGTGATTGCTCATCGTGGGGCAAGTGCTTATGCCCCAGAAAATACGCTGAGTTCTTTTAGGAAAGCTGTTGAAATGGGTGCACATTGGTTTGAGTTGGATGTGCATTTGTCTAAAGACGACAAACTCGTGGTCATTCATGACAATGAATTGAAGAGAATTGCGGGAGTTGAAGGGAAGGTAACCGAGAAAAACTGGGAAGAGCTGAAGAATTTAGATGTTGGTTTTTGGTTCTCACCGAAGTTTAAAGGTGAGAAAATTCCTCTGTTAGAAGATGCGCTTAGGTTAGCCAAGAATAAGACAGGAGTATACATAGAATTGAAAAGTAGTGATTTTGACGACCCTCTCTATCCCCAGATTATAGTTACTATCCATGGAAAGGAAGAATTAACACCTGAGCTTAAGGCAAAATTGGATTCTATCATCTATGGGAGTAAATCAAGAAACATTACCCTTGCTCGTAAAACAGTTGAGCTTGTTAAAAAAATGCGGATGGAAAAGCAGGTAGTTATACAATCCTTTTCTCCAATAATAGTATATGTATTAGTAAATGAAGCCCCTAACATAAAAGTAGAGTTCTTAGGAGAGGTGTCAGAGGAACATCCTGAATGGTGGAATTATTATGTGCTCCTTGGAAAAATTTTGAAAGTAGATGGGATGAATGTTAAAAAGGACGATCTTACAAAAGAACGACTTGATATGTTCCATTCTTGGGGCGCAACAGTAGCGGTATGGACTGTAGATGCTGAAGAGGAGATGAGAAAATTTGCGGAGTGGGGAGTTGACGCTATTATTACCAATAAGCCCGATGTAGCTCTAAAAGTTCTTAAAGATTTGGGGAAGTTAAAGTAACTTTGTAGTTTATCTTTATCCCCGAATCTTTATCACTATTATTGCAAGTATGAAGGGGATAATTACAGCTATAGTCCACTTGTTTTGGTATAGAAACTGCAAAATATTGCCTACTAATTCCCCGGTATCTATGTTGCCCATATATAGTCTCCTACCTTAGACCATATAGCACTGCAACTACTGCTGTGATTATGCCTAATACCAACCCTGGTATACATAGAAGCCTGTTTACCTTAGTGTTTTCATCAAATAGTAGTCCATATCCATTCCAGATTATGGTACCCCCTGCGAGTATTAGAACTGAATAAGCAAAAAGTTTAGGAAACATAGGGAATGCGGTATTTTTAAAGAGCGGGATACACAAAGCAAAGGCAAGTATTCCACTTATAAGCCCACTTACCCACATCGGAGTAGGTTTAGGAGCGCTTGCGGTAAGTATACGGAACTCTTTTGGGTCATCACTTGGTTTGCGTCTAAGATGTTTGTAACCTTGCTCTTGCTTAGGTGCCTCGACATCTTTCAATCTCTTGGTTGCTGGGAGTGCTTCTCCAGCAAAAGGGTTGATAATCTCTTTTTCCTCTACAGCTGGAGTGAGTGGTGGACTCATTTCTACATTCTCATACTCTCTTCCTTGAGTTTCTACCCCTTCTGTGGGAATCTTTATGGTTATTTCCCCTATCTCTTTAGTTAAATCTTCAAAGCTTAGAGTCTCTTTAACTTGAGGCTTTTGCGCAGGAGTAATACCGGGGGCAGTTCTCTGTTGGATTGGTATACTTCTTTCTCTCTGAGGAGGGTTAATACATAATTCACACATCCACATACCATTTTTGTGCCTTACCAAGTGTGAAACACATACTGCACTTTTACAATTCGGACAAAATCTTCCGCAGTTCTTACAAATAGCTTTTCCACACTTCTTACATTTTGCAACTCCTACACCTTTCTCACAAACCTCGCAATTCATTTAGTTTTCCTCATCGGAAGATTATTATACTTATGGTGAACTTATCTCTGAAAATAGTATATCACTCTATAAGACGAAATGTTTCTCACGGGATTTGGGGTGGGGCACTACTGATGGTGATTGCAATTTTGTGTAGAGTCGAGAAATATCCTTCTTAATTGGCCACAAGCTGCTTCAATATCCTGACCGTGCTCCCTGCGCATAGTAGCATTTAATCCTCCTTGAGTGAGGTAATTTTGAAACTTTTCGCAAGCTTCTTTAGAAGGGGGTTGAAAATTTAAGCCAGCTACAGGGTTCCAAGGTATTATGTTTACATTACATTTGAATTGTTTGGCATACTGCAGGAGAGCATCCGCATCCTCGAGAGAGTCATTGACTCCGCTTAGGAGAACATACTCGAATGTAAACATGCGGTTTGTTTTTTCCTGATAATAGTGTAGTGCCTCTGCTAACTTATTGAGTGGGTATTTCCTGTTCAATGGGACTAATCTCGAACGAAGATTATCATCTGCAGAATGAAGGGATACGCTTAAACGGACTTGCCAATCCTCATCCGCAAATTTCATTATTCCTTTAACATCACCAGCAGTGGAGACGGTTATTCTTCTTGCGCCAATATTGACACCCAGTTGATGCATTAAGAGTTTAATACTTCTGGTAACTTCATCGTAGTTCCAAAAAGGTTCACCCATCCCCATGTATACTATATTAGGATTCTTTTTTCCGAGGTCTACGAAAGAAAGTAGATGCAATACTTGCTCTACAATTTCACCTGCATTCAAGTTTCGCTTAAAGCCAACTTTTCCAGTAGCACAGAAGGCACATCCTAAAGGACAACCCACTTGTGTAGATATACAGAAAGTAACTCTGTTTCTATGGGTGATTACTACACATTCTACAAATTGTCCATCTCTATATTTGAGTAATATCTTTTTAGTGTCGGAGAGAAAACTCTCGCGAATATGAGCTATTTGGGATTGAACAAGAACGCACTTTTCTGCGATTTGGTTGCGTAATTCCTTAGATAGGTCTGTCATATTCTCTACATCAAAAACCCGCTTCTTGTGAAGCCACCTAAAGATTTGCCTACCTCTGTAAGGCTCAAGATTTAGTGCCTCTGCAATTTCTTCAGGAAAGAGTCGCGTTAGTATTAAGGTTTCCATATCTATTCCTCTGATTTTCCATACAGTCTTTCAAGATTACTCTAATTCAAGAGGAGAATACTTCTCCTTTATAAGATTGCTCACTATTTTTTTTAAGCGAGTTGTGCTTGGTTTCACTGGGGTATTGAAAACGCACTTATTAATTTTGATGCCCATAAAGGCGTTTTCTTGGGGAAATTCGCATTGGATTACAGATGGGAACTTAACACCATCTTCCGATAGTCGGTAATCCGATCGGTTTGTTTTGGCGATCAATGTGCCGGTAGGAGAGTAGCGTTCTGTCTCTATTATTACCCATGGTTTCCCTTGAACCTTTATTTTCCTTAGCGGGTAGGTTCGATTCCCTTCGGAGTATATTATCAGCTCTGCAGTTTGGCTCACACTGTCGTATTTGGAGAGCTCGATCGATTGTAATTTAATCTTATCCCAGTCGCCAGTAAGGAGCATTTCCCTAAATATATCAAGTGGAGTTGCCTCTGCGCCCGAATGCTCAAAGTATTCGCCCCCTCTGGAATAGTAGTATCTCTTTTCTGTAGGTAGTTCAATGAGAAATTCATCCTTGTAACAAGTAAGTTTCAATACCACTGCGGTGTATTTCCTTCCTACAGCGTGTAGATAATCTGGATGATTAAATTCTATGTCGCTTTGATGAAGCTGATACACGGTGTCTAACTGGGGGGTCTTTAGAGTAAAAGTCCCCCTTCCTCTCAGAGATTTTATAAGGTTATCATTTTCTCTTAAATCTTTTATTATTTCTTCAATTCTAATATTGCCTTCGTTTATTGATATTCTTTCTAATGGCCTACCCCACCTTACACACGATAAAGTTATAATAGAAATTACTAAAGTTGCTGAAGCTAAAAAATTTTTGTTCTTTGAGGTAGATGAGAGAAATGTAATCATTTTTTATGCCTAACGGAGGGTCTACTAACTGTTATTCTAAACTTGCTTTACACGCTTAATATTGATATAATATAACCTCTTTTGAGAACGGATTATATCAATTAGGTATATTACTTTTCGAATAGATGACATTAGATTTGCGAAGAAGGTGAAATTAGAAGATATATAGAGAAGGGGTTGTAAAATGGCGTTCTCATGTGAGTTCAGTGGTAAAAAGCCAATCTATGGAAACAAAATAGTCCGTAGAGGGAAGGCGAAGAGAAAAGGTGGAATAGGTCAACATGTGACTGGGATAACAAAGCGTAGATGGAAGCCTAATTTACAAAAGATTCGTGTAATAGATGAGAATGGGAGGGTTCATCGAATTCGGGTTTGTGCAAGATATATCCGCGCGGGCAAATTTACAAAAGCACCAAAGGGTATCCAAAAAATGAGACTCCAACAACTGAAAAAGTCTCAATCTTCGTAGGAAATAAAATCCCATCCTTGATTTTTTGCGTCACTAACCACAATTTGATGATTTAAAAGTTATGTTTTGATTATTTGTTGGGACTTATTTCTAAAAATAGATGGTGGGATGGAGATTTTTTCTGACTAAAATTTTGGTCCTTCTACCTCAAAAAATAATCCTTCAATAGGAATATATTCAAAGCGCACTACATTTTTGACAGGTATATCGATAATTCTGATACCATCTACTTCTTCGCCGGGTCTTGCTATTATTTTCTTAACTTCTCCAGTTCTCCTATCAACAAGTTCAATGAAGATATTAAGAGTTTTTGTTTCTTCGTCTTCGATGAACCCCCGGACTATCACTTTGGGCTGAGAGATGTATTTTTCTCCTCTTTCTTTGAGTCTTTGCAAAGTGTAGCTTTTAGCACCCAACATCTCAAAGACATCGATGCATGCGAGAGCGAGAATCCATTTGTTTTGGTCTTTTGCTAATCTCGCCCACTGGGCTACTTCCTGAGCTACCTCTTTACATGCTTCTTTTGCTTCAGGGATATTTCCGTATTGCTGTAAAAAATTATACAAATCTCCTACCACCTTTAATCTAACTGGTTCTGGGAGGCCTCCTTTTTTGTGTTCCTGCGGGTTAAAAGGGACATATTCCTTAAGTGGAGCGAGGATTTGACTGAGTTGGGCTAAGAACTCCTCTTTAGAATGCGGAGTAGGAGTTGGTGGCGGTGCCTCCTTCGGCTTGCAAGAAAGAGTAGAAACTGACACAAAGATAAAGGTGGTTAATATGGCTAAATTGGAGGATAGTATTATACTGTTTTTGATCTTCTTGAAGTTTTTTTCAAATGAATTAGATAAAATCATAATTACCTCACAATTTCTTTAATCTTAACAAAAATGATTATAATTTATTTCTTACATTGGAACATAAACAAAAAGTTTAGGGCTTTTTAGGATGGCAGTAGACCTTGGAAAAGTAGGGGGCCGAATTTGGAAGGTTTCCGAGCTTAATGAAGCGGTAAAAAATCTTTTAGAAGGTTCTTTAGGCTATATCTGGGTGAGTGGCGAAGTTTCAAATTGGAAGATAAACACCTCTGGACATGCTTACTTTACATTAAAAGATGAAGGGTCTGAAATCTCTGCGGTAATGTTTTCAAGCCGTATTGCTTTGCTCAAGTTTAGACCAGAAAACGGGATGGAAGTGATTGCTTATGGTTTGGTAACACTTTATAGTAAACGGGGAACTTATCAAATTGTGGTTGAGGATATTGAGCCTAAAGGAATGGGAGCACTTCAAATTGCTTTTGAGCAGTTGAAGAAGAAACTTGCTGAGGAAGGCTTGTTTGATGAGGCTCATAAAAAGCCTTTACCTTTTCTACCGCGAAAAATAGGTATAGTCACTTCGCCCACTGGCGCAGCGATTCGAGATATACTGAAGGTTCTCTCCAGGCGTTTTGCCAATTTGCACATTGTCTTGTATCCTGCGAAAGTGCAAGGGGAAGGATCCGCAAATGAAATCGTCTCAGGAATTAAGTTTCTTGATAATTACGGGGTAGATGTAATTATAGTTGGGCGAGGAGGTGGGTCTCTTGAGGATTTGTGGACATTTAATGAAGAGATTGTAGTGAGAGCTGTTTATGAGGCAAAGACCCCGATAATTTCTGCGGTAGGACATGAAATAGACTATACACTTACAGATTTTGCAGCGGATGTGCGGGCACCAACACCTTCTGCCGCAGCTGAGATGGTAGTTCGAGAACAAAGGGAGTTGCTTGAGAATATAAAGGATTTTGAGAAGAGACTACTAAGAAATATATCAATGATACTAAATCAATATGTTCATAAATTAGAGGTTCTTCTTAAACACAGAGGATTCGATAAAATCTCACACATTATTAACGAGGATAAGCAGTATCTTGCGGATCTTTTTGAAAGTCTCCAAAGATGGTGGGAGAAGCAAAGAAATGCATATTCTCAAAGAATTGTGAACGCAGAGTATAGATTGCAATTAGTGGCTCCGCTAAATCGAGTCCGATTGCTTAGGGAAAGGTTGATCTCTTCTGAGAAACATCTTAAACAAGGGATAAAGTCTTTGCTCAATCAAAAGAGGATAACGCTTTACCCAATGTTGAACAAGTTGGATGTGTTAAGCCCTCTTAGAGTTTTGAGTCGGGGCTACTCCCTTGTATGGCTTGAGCCCAAGCATGTCTTAGTTAAAGAAACGAATCAGATAAAGCGTGGAGACTTATTGAATATTAGGTTTTTCAAAGGTGAAGCGTCTGTTACAGTAGAGGAAATTTTGCCATTTAAGGGAAATGACAATGTTGGAGGATAACAAAACATGAAAGATAAAAATGAAGAAAAGATTAAGTTGAGTGATTTTGAGAAGAACTTGAAGAGATTAGAGGAGATTGTGGCTAAGTTGGAAAAAGGCGAGATGAGTTTAGAGGAATCATTAAAGTTGTTTGAGGAAGGCATTAAACTTGCGAGAACTTGTGAAAAGGCGCTCACGGAGGCTGAGAGAAGGGTTGATATTCTTATTCGTAATGAGCAGGGTGAAATGGAAGCGAGGCCTTTCGTGGTAGCGGAGGAGTTTGAGCAAAATGAAAGTGTTAAAGAGTCAAAAGGGAATTCAACATCGCATCTTGGCGGTTTAGAGAGCAAGCGTAAAGAAGATGGATCGAAAAATAATGATGAACAAAATGTAGAAGGAGATTTGCCTTTCTAATGATTGATATTTCTAAAGAGGAATATATTAAACAGACTGTAGAGCAGTACTTAAGAGAAAAGAGTAAAATAGTAGACGAGGCGATGCAAGGTTATCTTGCGAGTGTAAATGGGTCTACCGAAGTGCTTATAGAGGCGATGAAATATAGCCTTTTTGCAGGTGGAAAGAGATTCAGACCTACACTCGTGTTTGCTTCCGTAGAGCTCTTTGATGGAGATTTGGAGAAAGCAAAATTAGTAGCATCTGCAATTGAAATGATTCATACATATTCTCTCATCCACGATGACCTACCAGCACTTGACAATGACGATTTCCGTAGAGGCAAACCAACCTTGCATAAGGTTTACGGCGAGGCTATTGCACTTCTCGCAGGTGATGGCTTGCTTACCCTTGCATTTGAACTTCTCGGACGCACCGGACACCCAGAAGTAGTAGTTGAGGTTGCAGGTTCCGCAGGAATTAAAGGAATGGTAGGTGGGCAATTTATGGATCTCGAGGCGGAAGGCAAACAGATTCCCCTTCAGAAGTTAAAGGAAATACATAGGTTGAAAACCGGTTCCCTTATAACAGTCTCATTACGAGCTGGGGCACTTATATCTAATGCGGAGAAAGAGGATATAGAGACAATCACGGAATATGGAGAAAATTTAGGAATCGCTTTTCAAATAGTAGATGATATTCTAAATGTAGTTGGGGATGCTAAGAAGATGGGGAAACCCACCGGAACCGATGAGAAAAATAAGAAGTCTACTTATCCTTTCCTTTTAGGTGTTGACAAATCAAGAGAGCTTGCCTTAGACCATATCAAGAGGGCTGTAGACTCTTTGCACAAGTATGATACCAGGGCAGACCCCCTTAGGAATCTCGCCTGGTATGTGATATACAGAGAGAAGTGAACATCTTGGCTGGACTAAGTTTTATCGACCAGGGTAAAAGATGACCAGTGCTTTTAAGTGGATTATAGTCATTATAGAGGTTGGGTTTTTAGTATCTGCTCTTATTGTTGCTGTGATAAGTGCGGGACCATTCTCGTGGCCCTTTAGTTGGGATGCACTGCGGGATATAGGTATAGCTCAAACGATATATGATGGTCAATTCCCCTATGACCCAATAATAGAAAATGAGATAAATTGGTACAATCCCTTTTTAGGTTTTGTAATAGCAATCTTTGGAAAAATTCTACACACCCCCCTACCAGAAACTTATGTAAGGATAGGCCCTTTTCTCGCACTTCTGCTCCCTGTTTCAGTGATGCTATTTTCCGGCAAAATAGGCGGTCCCATAGCTGGATTAGCAGCATTGTGTTACTGCATATTTGCAAGGCACCCATTACTACCTGAATGGATTTACGGTTGTTATGTGCCCTGGTTATATGCTACACATATCGGAAAAGCGTTTTTCCTCTTCTTCGTGGCGAGTTATCTTGTATACAAGGAATCAGATAAGACTGCCTTTTTATATTTCTCAGGAATTTTATTAGGAATAACTTTTTTAACGCATACTTCCGCATTTCTCGAAGGTGTGCTGATTCTAATCATTATAGCTATGTTGGAAAACAAAAGAGAATTAATTCACTTTAATATTAGGGAGATAATTAGTAAGACCCGGTATGTTTTTATAATTCTATTGGTTGCTTTATTAGTGAGCAGTGTATATTGGCTTCCTATATTGTTGAAATATAAGATGATTATTAAAAATCCTTACCCTTCGCTATACCTTACACCTGTGCTTGAGTTTGACAAAATCCTTAATACATTAGGTAAGAGTGTCAATGCCTTTACTACAGTAGGTAGCATCTCTTTACTTATATTCCTTTTCAAGCGGAAAGATAGTAGGATTTACCTATTAAAAGTTTGGTGTTTTGCGGTAGTGTGCGTGGGTTTATATCAAATTTTTTGCCAAGTTTCTTATGCTTTCGGATACATTATCCCGGCTCCTTATCCTCTACATCATACCTTTGTTTCTCTCCATATACTAATAGGGCTCTTTTTTGGATACGGCGTTTCATCCCTTGTAAAATGGCTTGCGAATAAAGTTCCCCTTATACTTCCAGTCCTGGGAAATGGAAATCTTATTCAATTATTTTTCTCTCTGATAGTCCTTATCATCTCTATTTTAATAAGTGGGTATCTTTATTCTTTTGATTTACTCCCTCCTTTTAGTGAGTTGACTCGCGGGAGGGTGGAAAATGATTTGGTAGCGGAGTCACAGAAATATGATGGAGTATATCATTGGATTATTGAAAACACATTACCTCAGGATAAGATTCTGTGTGATGAGGTGCTTGGTGTAAGGGCTGTGTTACCTGCCGGGAGAAAGTTAGTCTACATATTTATGTTTTATCTAAATCCCTATACGGAATTATCTAAGTATATAGATAAATACAATGAAATTTGGTCGACTCTGAGAGAGAAGAAATACTCGGACTTCTTATACTCTTTGAAGGAGGAAAGAGTGAAATACATTATCGTCCATAACGCCGACCCTGAGTATTCTCTTCTCCGTTCAATCTCGCAATTGCAAATAGTTTACTCAGACAATGTAGTTGCGGTCTTTTCTACTGATAATGTTTATGGTATCACACCGTATTGACTTGAATATTCTCAAAACTTTTGGGACTTGTTTGCGAATTCTTTCCATATCTTTTCGTGGTATAGATACGGGAGAAAAATCCCACCTATAACTGGTCTGGCACGAAAGCCAATACACTTTGCTGTTTTTGTATCATACCAATCTGTGAGAGGAATCTTGTCAGGTGTTTCATTGAGAAATCTGTAGAAAGGTTGATATAGTGCATCGAAATCTTCTCGACTTTGTGTAAGAGTAGCACACCAGATTAGCCAGTCAACTTTTGTATAGTCTTTTCTGCAATCAAGAGGTAGCCCATAAGTATTTTGAACTTTCTTGTAGTGTGCAAGCTCTAACCTGGCTATTTCTGGAGAGAATAGATTAAGGTTGAGTATTTTATCCCAAACGAGATTATATTTCATACTCCAAGTTCCTGGTCGGTCAAAAGTAAGTTTGAACTTATCTCCATCCCTGGCACGATGAACCCAATCTTGTGCCATCTCCCTTGCGAGTTTTTCCCATTCATCTGCGTATGCAAGATGTCTCTGTTTGCTGAGCTTGGCAAATGCCCCTAATGCTACGATTGCCTTAAGGGATAAGTTGGTGTTATGTGCGAGATGCCCTGCAAAATCATCCGTGCAGAGTTGATTCTCGGGGTCTCTACCATGCTCTTTGAGGTAATTCGCCCATTTCTCGAGTAAATCCCAGTGCTCACGAGCGTATTCGATAGACCCCTCAGCTTCTGCAAGGAGTGCTGTCATCAAAATCATATTTCCACATTCTTCTACAGGCATTTGGGATTCAAGTAGGAGTTTCCCGTTCTCTCTACCATATACTTGTCCATTAGCTTTTGGATATGTTCCTACATCGTGCGGGGCAAATTCGAATATCCAATCTGGTGTCCTCGCATAGAGGAAAATAGGTTCAAGCATTCCCCTTAATAGTGCGGGTGCAAATAGAGCAAAGAAGGGCGACGCGGGATAGGATACATCAACAGTAGCTATGCACCCGTTTGAAAAGTTTTCTTTGTGGAAGTAGAGAGGTCTACCCTCCTTGCCCACAACTATTTTACCGCTTCCGAAAACATGCCTATAAGTAAGCCCTACTAACGCTGAGTATTGTTTACCTACAATTCCGCAAGCGTTAGATAAAACCTCCTCATCCCATGCACTGCATTTTTCCTTGATATTTGGGTATTCCTTGTATATGTTATTTAAAAGTAGAATAAAATCCTCACCGTATTCTTTATAATACCATGGCCTTAATTTTTCACCGAAGAACTCTATGGAATATATGTCATCATAAGCAATGACTAAATATCTTGATACCGGCACATTCGAAGGGACACTAATAGAAAGTGAAGAGCTTAACGCTACTGAGTTCTGTGCAGGCTTTATAGGTGGATTTATATCAGGTTCACCGTAGACCCTTCCATCACTGTTGAATTGTGCAATGTTTTTATTTCGTTGTCCAATCTTTGTTGAAAATTCGGGAGATGATGGCACAACTAAGTATAAGTATCCCCAATCTATCCTTCTATTATCACCTGACTTTTCCAAAATAGGTTGCTCTACAGAGCCAGCCTTAAGTAAAGTGATATTTCCATTTGGGGTTGGCTTTTCCCAAGTTACCATTTGTTCGTTAGAATCTACACACCATTCAATACCTACATCTAAGTAAATTTCTATGGTGTGTTCTTTTACATCTTTTGATGTGGTCTCAAACTCTATAAAAGTTACTGGAGCAGATAAGTATTTGTAGTCATAAGGTAGCATGGGTGTTGTAAATGTTAACACTAACCTAATTTTTTCATTCTCATAAGTGTAGATGGTGCGAGTAGGATAAACATAGAATTTGACTAAAGACAGAGCTTTTTCACAAATTTCACGGGGACCAAGAAATCTATAGGTCTCACCATCAATTCTAATCAATCCAGCCAAGGTTCTTTCTTTACCTGTCCAATGGCGGGTCCAATCTGCTACGGGGTCGTGTCCAAAAATCCATGTGCTTGTGTAGGGGTCGTGGACTATGAGTGGAACCGCAGGTGGAGTAAAATCTGGGGGCAGCAGGGATGTTCCACATAGTAAGCACATCCCTAATGCAGGTAAAATTGATTCTATAACCATAATTAGTCTCCTGTACATAAGTAGAAGTTATTTTTTATCCGAATAAAATTTATAGCAGACATAGAGATTATAAGAGAAATGATATAGAAACTTCTTTTTTACTAAGATTTTACAGAATAGTCTTTTGATGATATACTACAACTCGAAAATTAAGTTGGACGCTACCTATGAGGAGTTAGAATAAGATGGAGTTATTCCTACTTTTCTCCGCATTAATGATTCTGGTATTACTTGTTTTTTACTGGGGAGAAAGCAAGGGAAAACAATGGATTCGCGGTATAGGGAAAATGTCCGCATCTACCTTGTTTATTGGATTTGCTGTGTATTCTCTCACAATTTATGAATTGCCAGAGTATTTTAAGATTCCATACTTTGTTCTGGTATTAGGATTGGTTTTCTCGTGGTGGGGAGATTTATTTTTATTGTGGCGACATACTATTCTGTTCTTTCTGGGGCTTGTTTCTTTTCTACTTGCTCATATTTCCTATATAATAGCTTTCTTACTCGTAGATATCGATTTTTACTTGTTTCTCTCCGCTTTTCTTGTTTTTATGGTGCCTGCAATTGGAATCGGCATTTGGCTTTCTCCAAATCTTGGTATGATGAGAGTGCCTGTATACCTTTATATACTCGTTATCACATTAATGTTATCATTAGCGGTGGGTGTTTGGGCATCGATGGGTCTATGGAATTTAGCTCTCGGAGCTTTGATGTTTTACCTTTCAGATATTTTTGTAGCAAGGGATAGATTTAAAGTCTCGGATAGATGGAACTTAATAATAGGAGGTCCTTTATACTTTTTCGGGCAGTTGTTCATAGCTTCCTCGCTAATGTGGGCAAACCTTTAGTTAGTGGAGGGTTGAATCATGATAAAAATTTGCGTAGCAGGTGCTTTAGGTAAAATGGGCAAGAGAATTATCGAGCTCGCATCTCTTGAAAAAGATTTTGAAATAGCAAGTGCTTTTGATCTGCCTGAGTTCAGTGGTAAATTGATTTCTATTGCAAGTGGTAGTGCCCCGGTTAAAGAAATAGTATTGGGAAAACTACCTGAAGAAGAAATAGCCAAGGCGGATGTGTTGATAGATTTCACCCGCCCAGATGCATCCACAGCTCATGTTGAGATTGCGTCCAAGCTTAACAAAGGAATAGTTATAGGCACGACGGGGCTATCCCCGAGCCAAGAGAATGTGTTAAAGAAATGTGCTGAGACTATTCCCATTGTCTACGCTCCTAATATGAGTGTAGGTGTAAACCTGCTCTTCAAACTTGTGCGTGAGGTTGCAGAGGTGCTCGGACTCGATTACAATGTGGAAATCGTTGAGATACATCATAATCAAAAGAAAGACAGTCCCAGTGGCACTGCGCTCAGACTTGCCAAGGAAGTTGCACAAGGGTTGAACTTAAGTGGGGAAAAGGTATTCGTCTATGGGCGAGAGGGTCTTGTTGGTCCCCGAAACAAGGAGGAGATAGGTATATTGGCGGTTCGTGGCGGGGATGTTGTGGGAGAGCACAGTGTGTATTTTATAGGTCAGGGTGAAAGACTTCAACTCACTCATATAGCCCATAGCAGAGATAACTTTGCAAGGGGAGCCTTAAGAGCGAGTAGATTTGTGTCTAAGGCTCAGCCAGGTTTATATGACATGATGGATGTTTTAGGGCTTAAATGACTTTTGATTTAACCTACTGCCCAAAACTACTCTATGAATATAGTATGTATGTCTTGTTTGTGTGAGTTTATTTATTAGTAAAGATAATCTTTCCACAAGCGAGAATCTAATTTATCTATAGGCTATCTACAACTGGAGGGAAACTAATCTTTTACTCCTACTGCTTTTTGAATGCGAAATATAAGATTGTTGAGTGAGTCCTCCACTTCTTTTCTTACAGCTTCTACTTCTACAGGGTCTTCTGAACTTGGAGGTTTAATAGGTTTTCCAAAAGCTACCGTTATCTTTGCTCCTGGTTTAGGGATTGGAAATCTGTCCCACGAGTTTAGTCTCCAGGTTTTGTCCACAACTGCTCCCATCGGGATAATTGGTGCCTGTGCTCTTGCAGATAGCACTGCTACCCCTGGCTTTGCAATCCTTCTGGGACCTTTTGGCCCATCAAGAGTCCAGCCCACACACCCCGTTTTTTCTAATGCTATTTGCAGTCCTCTTAATGCATCGCTCCCACCTTTAGAACTTGAGCCTCTCACTGTTTCTAATCCAAATTTCCTCACCACTCTTGAGGCAAGTTCTCCATCGTAACTGAAGCTTGTAAGAGTGTGGTAATTGGTTCCTTGGAATATGTGAGCTCCAAACGCCATGTGTTCGTGCCAAAATGCAATTATGACCTTTTTCTCTATCTCCAGAGTGTAGGTGAAGAATTCTTTATCGTAGATACGCCATTCGCAAAGGGAAAATAATCCCCGCAGGAAATAATAAAGCAATGTTGGCAAGGTAGACAATGCAACCTTTTGAGGTATGGAAAATGAATATGGACTTTCGTAGGGTATATCTTCAGAGATTCGCACGCTCTTCAAGACCTCGAACTAATTGATATATGGTTCGAGTTCGTGGTGTGGGTAACATCGCAGAGATTCCTCTTCTCAGGATCTCTCCGCTTATAGATTCTATTTCTGTTTTTTTCCCTGCTCTAATATCTTGAAGCATAGAGGAAATATTATCTGCGGTTTTTTCACAAGTTTCTTCTGCCATTTCTACTAAACTTTTTGGAAATCGATAACCTTCTGTGCCTGCTACTTTGACAGCCTCTATAACGAGTTCCCTCAGAAGTTCTCTAACCTCTCTAACTTTCAACAATGCTCCGTTGGGAACATTTAAGATTGCAGTGAGGGGGTTTATACCCGCGTTGATAGCTGTTTTTTCCCAAATAGCTTGACCTGGACTGTGCGTTATTTCTACACTAAATCCCGCAGATTCTAAGATTTCTACAGCCTTTTCCACAGGTGCAACAGTCCAACTTCCAATTGTGGTGATACCAGAGGCAGTATGTTTAGTTTTCCCTTCTCCCATTAATGTTGCCGCTTCGGTAGTTACGCCTGCGAGTATCTTATCGGGATGAGTCTTTTTACACAATATCTCAGCATTCCCTAAACCGTTCTGAAGAGTTAAGATATGGGCATCAGGAGGTAAAATTAAATTCTGAGTAGCATAAGATTTTACAAGAATAATCACAAGTTCTTGTCCTGTAGGAATGTGTGAGGTAACATGCACATTGTATTTCTCCACGCTTCCATTTTTGTAAATTTCAATGCCACTTTTGCTTAATCTATTTATTCTGTCATGCTTATAGTCTATTAGATGTACCCGGTAACCTGCTTTGCACAGCTTTCCTGCGAAAAGGCAACCCAATGCACCAGGCCCCACAACACTTACCGATGGAGACTTACTCATACTCCTATCCCTTTTCTGGTATATTAATTAACACATTATCAACCCTCTTAAACTATCCCAACATATTATAGAACATTTTTACAAATTTAAATAATTTTTATAGTTTAAGGTTTAATTAGAAAAGCGCCTTTGAAATCGTTTTCCTGGGACAGGAGTTTAATCGCTTCCCGGGCAGACTTATCGTTTGGGAAATTTATGGCTAAGATTTTGTAAGTATTCCCTGCTTTCTCTATCGTGAACTTAAATTGTGGATACTTCTGACTTGTTTTTTTAAGTAGAGCCTCAGCCCGCGATTTTGCGTCGCCACCAGTGAGGACTGAGAGCTGAACCGAGTAAGTTTTAGATTTTCTCTCAGGAAGAGTTAAAGGTTGGCTTATAGGCAGAGAGGATTTTCTGTCAGATTCTTCTTTTATGCCAGCATCATCCGCTATGGGTGTTATAGGGACTAAATCTATTTTACTGGACGATTCTGTTTGAGGAATTTGACTTAAGCTATAGTTATTCTGAGGAATAGTTGAGTCTGAATTGCTAATACTGGAATCGGAAGTATTCGTTACAACTGAAGAGGGTGATGGTTCTCCTTCAGTTGAGTCGGGGTTTTGTATAGGAGATGTGGTAGTAGTTGGGGAGCCTGAACTCAAACTGTCTGTGTCTGGAGACATTGTATTTTGCTTGGCAGGGGTGATTTCATTGGAGCTGTCAGTTGTGGGTTTACTTTCGTCTGAACTCTTTTCATCAGGGATGTTAACAATTTTAGAAGATTGGTTAATTTTACTTTCACTTGCTAATTTTTCTTGAGCAGATTTCCTTCCCAAATAAGCACCTACAAATAGAGCTATAATAACGCAAATACATAGGAACACTATATAACAAATCACTTCCTTATAAGTGATAATTCTGGCAGTGGGATCTAATTCAGGATTGATATATTTCCCATCTGGAATGAGCATTTTAGGTATGTTTATTCTATTCCTTGTATCGCTGAGTTTGCATTGGAGTCCAGGAACTCTCGGATATATTTTCTTGCTTCTTCTAACTCTGGATACGAGAAGTTGGGGTCTCTAACCTCCACTACTCGTTCGTCTAATCTGTCAACATATATTATTATATGTCCATCTGTTTTTGAAAGTGCCAGCTCTTTTATTCTTTTGAATATTTTTTCTCTTCTTAGGAGTTGGGATGTCAAATATGCAATTGCTTCCTCTCTTCTGGTTTCAGATTTTGAGACAATATCGTAAAAGAGTTTCCTAAGAGGTGAGTCTTCCTGTAATTTCTGTGTTTTTCTAATTACCTTAGGGTCAATATATTTGTGTTTCCAGTATGAAAACACATCATTGCTCTTTTTTTCTGACCAGCAAGAAATGCAAAAATCTTGTCTCTCAAATTCATCATTACGCTTTATCAGTTGAGACCAAACATCCTCTTCATGTTCAAAGTTTTTGGAGCAGTTAAAACAGTTAGGTGAGTTTTTGCGTATCCTGATCTCCATGCCTATATTTTCCCCATCTATAATTATTTCAAATTGAGCAGATGATGTTCATCTCGGTGTTACACCTGCAGAACCAACTATTCCACCTCCTAATCTTAGCAGATCTATCAGGATTTTCCTTGGTATATCTATGACCCTTATAGCTTCACTTGTTATCTCTGCCGCTCCACTTACAAGGGTTACACCAATAGGCGGTAATCCCTTCACCTCGCCCCTTGGTTTAAATGAAGGTCCTTGGAGCCTGAATCCTAACTGAATAGGGCTCTGGATTATTTGGTGTCCTCGAACATTGAAACTGTCTCTGATAACAGTGATTTGTGAAGCGAGCTGAGGGGATAGAGTAAGAGATAAATCGTAATCCAAATCTCCATCTATTACGAATTTGCCACTTCCAGTGATTTGAAGACCTTCAGAGTAGAATTGAACATTAGGAGTTTTTACCAAGTCCTTATCTAAATTCACAATGGCAGAGAATTCGTTAAATGGCAAGTGTGAAGGGAAGCCTGAAGTAGGGACATCAGGAGCGAAGCGAGAGAGAAGCAAATCAGTCTTTACACTTCCGTTAATGACCTTAAACTCTCCAGAACCTTTTAAAGTGTTAGGATCATCAAGGTCAAGTTCGTAGCTTATACTACCGGTACAAGTGCCTTCCATTATTTCAGGAAGTTCCAAATGCCTGATGAGATAAGTCACTGGTATTCCATCCCACTTTGCTGTGAGGTTACTAATGTTTTCAGGAGATGAGACTGAATAGTTCCCCTCGATAGTCCCATCTCCTACTTTAGCTTGGAACTTCTCTAACCCTGAGACTGTAGGTCTATTGTAAGCTATTCCGCTAAATTCAACACCTTCCCAGGGAGTCATTTTTATTTTATCCGCATTTAATAAGAAGGTCCAATATTCAGGTGGCGGAGGAGGTTCATTCTTTTTCCGTCTTTCTTCTTCTGCCTCTTCTTTGGACCGTAGAGGAATTAACCACTTTACACCTAAGGGGGGTATAACTGCATCTTTTGCCTTGATGGTAAATGAGCGTGTACGGTTATTAGGATCACGGTCATCTACGAATGCTTGTACTGATATGCCTTTAGCCTCGAGGGGTATTTCTGTATCTCTTGCGAGGAAAGTTGCCCAGTCAATATCCACACCTATACGCATTGTAACACCATACTTGCCAGTTCCTCTCTTCTCCCATATAAAGTAACCATTAGTTCCTAATCCACCTTGTCCTGTGTAAGGGATTCGTAAACATTTACTTGCTGTATTTATGTCAAGTGCGTCTGTCGTAATGTTTACTTTCTTCAGTGTAAATTTTTTCCCTACATATATGTATTCGAAGTGGGCAAATAAAGGGGTAGATTCTAACAGAGCACTCCCTTCTAAAATTAGTGACTTTCCAGGGATAATTTCAACATTGAGTTTGGGTATAACCGCACCTATCCCCGGCCGTTTTTTAAACCACCACTCGTAGGCAACATCTGCGGAGGTTAGTTCGCAGTTAATGTTTCCCGTTATTTTCTCTTGAGATACAACTATATTTGCTTTAAAACCTGCACTTCCTGCTAACTTAACATCGTCGGTTTCCTTTATGAAAGGGAGCTTTTCAAGTTCGTTCAGTGTTCCGGTAAGATTGAATTCACCTTTTTTGTTTGTGATGTCGTAATAACCTGACAAGGTAATAGGAGAGTTTTTGTAAGATCCAGTTAAATTCTCTATGGTGAAAATTGATTCATTGAGACTAGATGTTGCTAAGATGTTATATATATCTATGTTCAAGGGGGGATATTTAAATTCGCCTTCCTTGAGAACAAGTGCACCTTGTGGGAGTGATTCACTGGTAGTCCAACCGATTTTGACAAGGTCAAGCTTACCCTTAAATGTGGGTAGATTAGCCAATTTAGGAGCAAACTCGACTAATCCGTTAGTTACATCAGCGAGAGCCTCTACTTGAGGTTTAGTAATGGGTCCCTTTATACCTATGCGGAAATTGTTAAGTTGATCGAATTTTAATACTAAATCACCATATTTCTCAAGCTCGGTTTTAGATATTGTCTGGAGGATCTCAATTAGGGGAATTTTTCTAACTTCTAATGAGAGGTCGAGTTCCGGTTTTTCTCCAGAGAAGTATACAAACCCAGAAAGAGCTCCACTGAATTCCCCTGCATTTACTTCAGCTGTGGTTATTCTCAGTCGTTTTTCAGGAAGTTTTAACTCAGCAAGAGCAACTAATTCACCAGATTGTGCTGATACTGGAAAGTTTTTGCTCTTTACGCGGATACCATCAAAAAGGAGATCAAGAGATAGAATTAAAGTCTTCCCAGGGTAGGCGTTAAGCCTAAGGGAAGGTTCAATACTCCCTGTCTCTTCAGCAACTTGGGAGATATTTACAAATTTCGCAAGCTTAGCTACAAATAGTTTTCCACCAGAGAAGCGAAGGTCAAAATCCTCTGTGCTTCTATATCTCAAGTCGACTTTGATAGGTGTGGGCTCGGGTATATCAGGTAGGTAGGAGAGAGCTCCTTTTAGTTTAAGAGTTAGTTCTTCCGCATCTGGTAGTTTATAACAGTCAAAAGATAGACTATTTAATTCAATGTCGTGTTCTGGTGCTAAGCCAGAAATAGTAGTTGTGTTATTTTCACCAGTTATTCGAAAAGATACATTGCTGAGAAAAGAATTTGAGGTCGCCTCCCCTGAAGATTTCAAGATGTCCCGATTTTCGATGGTTATTTTTGTTCTCGAATTTTCTATGTGAACTCTTTCTAAAGAGATAGACCCGTAGATAAGATTTAGCCAGTTAATCTGGAGTATTAGATAAGGAGCAAAGACCTCACCCGTGATGCCATTTTGGGAGAATCTTAGTTTAACATCGCTTACACCTATGGTCTGTAAACCGAGGGGGTAAACCCTTCCCGTGTGAAGATATCCATTTATTTTGTTACCAATATTTTTCTGAAAAGATTCCTTCCAAGAGATAAACTTATATCTTCCGTATAATGCACCTCCGGATATAATCCCCGCAATACAAAGTAATACTATACAGAGGATCTGAAGTTTTCTGCTCTTCGAATGTGTACTGACCTTATGTAGGTTACCTTGCGTATCTATTATGAGTTCTCCTAAATGAATAATTAATTACATATACATCAAAAGTAGTTTGCTAAGTTTGGAAATTTTACTTTTACTTTAAAGTAAAAACGCTATCTAATGGAGAATAGTTCATTGACCTGGTGATTTCTTCTCGAGAATTGATTGGGAGGGTAACAGTCCGCACTTCTCAAGGATTTTGCTTCTTATTTCTTTGCAGATTTCAGGATGCTCTTTAAGGAATTTCCTTGCGGTTTCTCTCCCTTGTCCCAAAGACTCTCCGTTGTAAGATAGCCAGGTGCCACTTTTTTGGATAATCTTTTCGTTTACTGCTAAATCGAGAACATCCCCCTCGTAAGAAATGCCTTCGTCGAAGAGAATATCAAACTCTGCGGACCTAAAAGGTGCACTTAGTTTGTTTTTGACCACTTTTGCTCTCACTCGCATTCCTATGTCTCTCTCTTTGTCATCTTTGTCCTTAAATGTAGATAACTTTCGTATATCAACCCTCATAGATGCATAGAATTTTAACGCTCTTCCACCGGGCGTTGTTTCGGGGTTACCAAACATAATGCCCGGTTTATCCCTCAATTGGTTGATGAATATAACCAGTGTTTTAGACTTACTTATGATACCTGTCAACCTTCTAAGCACTTGTGACATTAAACGCGCCTGAAGTGCTATGAATTGGTCTCCTATTTCTCCTTCTAATTCCGCCTTAGGAACGAGAGATGCCACAGAATCAATTACTATCACATCCACTGCGTTACTCCTTACAAGGTTTTCGCAAATGTCAAAAGCTTGTTCTGCATATTCAGGTTGGGAGATGTGAAGATTTTCTATGTCCACGCCGATTTTTTGAGCAAAAGTGGGGTCAAGAGCATGTTCCGCATCGATATAACAAGCGTATCCACCCGCCTTTTGTGCATTTGCTACGACATGCAATGCGAGGGTAGTTTTACCTGAAGATTCTTGTCCAAATATCTCTACTATCCTGCCCAAGGGGAATCCGCCTATGCCTGTAGCTATATCGAGAGATAACGAGCCGGTGGGAATACATTGGATTCCTTGGGTTAGCCGAGCATCCCCTAACCGCATTATTATTCCCTTGCCGTATTGACGCTCTAATTGTGTTATAGCTATTTCCAAGGCTTTTGTTTTGGCTTCTTCTGGATTGCTCTGGGTTGACATGATTATTCTCCAAATTTTTAAGTTTAGCTTTTATGTGAAAATATTTTCACATATATTTTATCATTCAGGATGTGATGCAACAAATAATCTTGCCACAGATTTAACTTATACCAAATAAAGTTCGCTATAAATGAAAATTTTATATATTACTTCCTTCCTATGATATCATAAAACTTATCTAAACTTATCTTCAATGTTTGTGATGGTCTTTGTATAGGAGTAAATTGTTTTTTTGTTCTAATGAGGGAGTGATGAAAAGAATAGACAGGTATATCGCTTCGCAAGTTACCCAACCGATGATAATAGCATTTGTTGCTATTGCAATTCTGATGATTAGCGGGATGCTTCAGCAACAAGTAAAAGAACTTCTTGAAGAAATTCCTTTTGCCCCTTTGCGTGTGGATGACTTTGTTTGGATGGCTTTATATGCTCTTCCGATGATGGTCGGGATGATAATACCAATTACTTACCTCTTTGGGCTTATGCTCACCTACGAGAGGATGAGTAGATATAGGGAGATAGTGGCAATGGTAGCAGGGGGAATACCTATGTCCAGGATAGCAATGCCTACCATTGCTTTGTCTGCCTTGCTTAGTGTGGTCTGTTTCATAGTGCAAGATTATTTCCAGCCTTGGGCTTTTCAGAGATTGATGAAGCTCGCTCGTCATGATTTACCCCTTCGGCTTACTCTTGACCTTTTACCCACAGGTAAAATGAGTGATTATGGTGATTTGAAGATTTACATCCAAAAAAGGAATGAGAAAAAAGAGTTGTTGAACATAGTTGTTCTGCAACCGGGGCGAGAGGGTAAGGTAATAGCCTTCTATGCGGAGAAAGCTCGATGGAAAAAGGAAGGTGATAAAAGTATCTTAGAAATGACGAATGGTTTTTGGATTGAATCCCAAGAAGATTCGCGAGAGATACTTCGTGGGAGTTTCCAGAGGCTGGAGAAAGAAATACCCCCATTAAAACCCCTTGACACTATCAAGCTGAGAACGGGTATGTCACTGAGAGAATTGTTGAGGGAGCACAAGAAGCTCTCTGAGAGATATGAGGAAACTAAGGGGTTGCCGTTGCTTTCAGATTTGAAAAAGTATAGGAGTGAAATAGCTGAGCGACTCTCTTTCCCTATAATGTGCCTCGCGATTGGTTTAATAGCCTCACCGATAGGAGTTAGAATGCGAGGTGCTGGTCCCTCTTATGCATTCTCTGCAGGATTTTTAATCGCTTTTCTATACTTCATCTTACATAAGGCAGTGGGAGGGGGAGGGCTTATGTCCCTGCCAATAAGATGTCTCGTTCAGCAAATTCCCAACTTGCTCTTCGCTATGATTGGCTTAGTATTGTTAGCGAAGGTAGACAGGGTATGAAAACGATAGATAGATATTATCTTTGGAGGTGGGTAAAAACTTTTTTTCAAGTAATCCTTGTATTGATATTGCTATATGTAATTACTGACTTTTTCATCTCCCGACAGGAATCTGTAAGAAAGTATAACATACCTATCACAGTGATTCTGCTGTATTACATCTATAACATCCCCAAGATACTTTTTCATTACTACTTTTTACCTGCGGGTGTAACTTTAACAACTTTCCTTGTTTGGGGAAGGAGTGTTCAAGAGAAGGAAGTTCTCGCACTTCTCTCTGGAGGCATAAGTTATACTCGAATAGTACTAACTACGATTATAGTTTCTGGAATTATTGGATTGTTTAGTTTTATCTTGGAGGAGACTATCGGAGTTAAGTCAGCGTGGAGATTCAGGGAGTTGGAGAGACAATACTTCTCATATCATCTCGGAGATACTAAGTCATCAGTGAGTTGGACAAATTTGAAAGATGGCTGGACTTGCCATATACTCAAGTTCAATAAAGAGGCACTAACAGGTAGAGATGTGCTTATGCACAAGGTAACGCCGGATAGAGTTGAAGAAATACGCGCAAGATATATCTGGTGGGATAAAAGTTCGAAAAAGTGGCGGTTGGAGGATGGGAGACATTTCATACTATATCCTCAACAGAGTATGGAGCAAGAAGTGATACGGGTAACTCAGATTCCTGCACCTTTTGATGATCCTCCTGAAGTTCTGTTCGCTCTTGATTTGCCAAATGAGTTAAAAACCATAAGAGAGTTTACCGCAGACCTTCGCAGAGCAAAGGAGTTCGGGATACCTACTAAGAAATATGAAGTAGATTGGCACTTGAGAATAGCAAGGCATTTCTCAGTGATAATTATGACAATCTTAACATTGGCTTTCTCGATTATATGGGGTAAAGGAAACCTTATAGTTTGCTTCGGTATGACTATGATTATCTCAATCACTTACATATTGAGTTCAGTGCTAATTACAGGATTGGGTTATTTGGAAGTGATTCCACCCATTTTGAGTGCGTGGGGAACAAACTTAATATTTGCCACTGTCTCTACATACCTCTGGAAAATAAAACCTACTTAGTGCATAAAAGGAATTCGCAAATATTCATTAAAGGGAAATAATTGAAAAATATAATACGAAACGATTACCCAAAGAGTACTACTTTCCGCAATGTTTTCTGATTTAAAATTCTATTGCTGTTTATTTATCATCTTTTGCAAAATCTCATTGCGAACTGAAGGTGGTGTATTAGGGTCTCCGATAGCCATAACTGCTTTTATCCATTCCTCTCCTTCATTTGGTTTGCGGGCATATTGGAGTTTTTCAGAGCACTTATCCAATTGAGCCATCATTCTTGCTCGCAGGTCTGCGTTGGGAGTATGGTCTGCTATATCTTGATAGTATGCCTTGACCTTGTCCAATTCGCCCCGAGCACGCATAGGTTCCACTGCGCCCGCTATCATTTCTAAGCTTGCATCAATTGGACGAGATTCTATCTGTGTCGCCCAAGATTTAGCATCTATACCTGCTTTGGAAGATGGATATTTCATAGCAATCCAACTGTATATTAGTTTCCCATCTTCGTACCAACCATACCGAGTAAAGTATTTCCCCAAACGCTGGAGTGCACGGAGTTGTTCTTGATACAAATTTGTATCTATTACACCTGGTAACACACCCCAGTTCATCATTTCTTGGGATAACTCTCGTATTCGCTTAACATCGTGTGCTTTTTGCGAATAGTCTGCCAAAAACAACTTTACTCTCACATTGACAGGGTCATTTTTATTGCTTCGTTTTAAGAGAGCCTCAAGCGTATCTTTTATTATACTGTCCCATCTTAAGTAATCACCTAACCTACACAGCAATATTAACTGGCCATATTGGCATGTAATGTCTTCTTCTTCCAAAATAGCTTTTGCTAAATTTTGAACACCTAATTCTAATGTAGCCCTCTGTTTTTCCAATTCCGCCATTTTATCAACCAGACATCCCAAGCTCGGTATATCCTTACCTATACCCATTACTGCACCTCCCCCATACATACTAATTGACTGCAGAACTTTTTCGTAGAAGTACTTCTCGCTTTTTATATCCGTAATGTATTGCTCATCAATATATCGAAACAAAGGTAGTAAAGAAATTTGCTTTACTATGTTGAGGTGAGCATATTGCTTTATCTCTCCAACAGTGCGGACAGAAAATTTTATGGGATCTTCCTTAAAGAATTCTCTCGGCATCAACAACATACACATCGCTGAGGCAATTAGTCTTACCCCTCGGTGTTCACTATTAGTCAAACCATATAGCTTTACGAAGCCTGCGTATCTCATCATACTATCATCACCTATGGAAACCAGCGCACTCAATAGAGTGTCTGTAGGATATTCCCCAAAATTCTCTATTTGCCAAGAGCTTCCTCTTTCAAGGATTACTGTTCCAGTGGCTCCACTCATATACTGGCGAGTACAAAATATAAATAGTTGAGCTGGGCTAATCATTACATCTGAACATTCAACATCATCTGCGGGCATTTCTCTGAATAAGTAAATTAGTCTTTTCATCCCTTCTTGCCATTTTTCAGAGCATATTTCCTCGTAAGCAATTTTTTGTTCCGCTTGAACTCTCTGAACAAAGGCAGGGTCTAATGTGTATGAAACGATTGGAAAAAAAGAAAATAATATCAACAGCATAAGAGTGTAAACATTTCTCATAAGTATCCTCCTTTTTTTATTTAAGGGCATTCCAAGCACAATCTTTTTCCAAAATGTTGATACTATATATTTATAACTTCCCTTCATCTATTCTACCATCACCTGGATAAAAAGTGGCAATTTTTTAGTTTTTTCTTTAAGATAAGTTATTAAATTTTATTCAGGGGAAGATCTGATTTCGAGAGGATCTTGCTAATACCAATTTCTAAGGTTGGCGGGAACATACTAAAAATGAAAAAGTGGGCCGTGCAGGAGTCGAACCTGCGACCTTGGGATTAAGAGTCCCCTGCTCTACCGACTAAGCTAACGGCCCCAAAGATATCCCTGTTAAGAAAAATGGAGCGGGAGACGGGATTCGAACCCGCGACGTCAACCTTGGCAAGGTTGCACTCTACCAACTGAGTTACTCCCGCTCATTTAATGCGAAATATATTCTATCAGAATTCGGAGACAATTTCAAGTATAGATACTCAAAGATATATGAAAGATATATTGGAGATTCAATTATATGTGGATTAAGCGTGAGGCGGACGATAAAGGGGAATTATTGTATTTTCTGTGAAGACCTTTAGGTTTATAAATTATAGAAATGCTCAATTAAAAGACTATCTAAGTATAATAATTCATTGCGATTTTTCGGGGCGATTTATCAGCATTTATATAGATTTGGCTCAGTCATCTTCGTGGAGGTAAAAAATCGATCGCGGAAACTCCTTATTCTATGTTAAATTCAGTAATTGATTTATCTCGGCATACTGTGCGGTCCGAAAACGGCATAGTAAGAATAAGTTTTCTGTTCATTGCAAATTGAAATGTTCTCCCAGGTTTAATTGCATTTATAACTATTAGACGAGAGAACTTTACTTCAGATTAACTATACCTTGCCGAAATGGCTTACTAAAGAAACTCATTATTGGTTAGGATTTCTATATAGTTGAGTTGAGGCAATGTTTTTGAAATATATAAGAATATATTCCAACATAGATTTTTACTTATCCTTTCTCTTTATAAAAAGATTAGATTTGTAAATGGGAATTTTTATGTTATTCTATTTTTATGCTTCCCTAATAGGAAATGGTAAGGAGTTAAAGAATGGATCAGAATGAGGTGAATGTGGCTTTCGAGATTTTGTTAGAGGAAATTGAAGAAGTATTTAATTTCATTAGCAAAGATGGAGAAGAAGCGTTCAAAACGCATGATTATGAGAAAGCGAGAGAACTTATTGAATTTGGGGAAAGATTGAGATCTTTCAGAGAAAAAGTTAAATCGCTCCAATCAGATTGGCAGAGCATGTTTACCAAAAGGGTGTTCGTAAGTAGAATAAAAAAGACTACCAAGGGTAGATTGAAGAGAGGACTCCGCACTCCCGAAAGTGAATATAAAGTTCCAATCTTAGAAGCTATAGTGGAATTGGGCGGGAGGGCGAAAGTAAATGAAGTTTTGGAGTTAGTATATAAAAAGATGAAAAATAAGCTGAACGAGTATGATTTAAGTCCATTAAACTCGAATCCGAAGCAAAAGAGATGGGAAAATACTGCTCAATGGACTCGAAACACTCTTGTAATCGAAGGTCTCCTTTCTCAAGACTCTCCACAAGGTATATGGGAAATAACAGAGAGAGGCCGACAGTTTCTGAAAAACTCGCAACTAAATATTAAGTAGAGACATATTAGTGTCTTCTGGTTTTCATCCCACTCATCACGGTTATTAGCATTCCTATGAATACTAAATCAAAGATATTTTTCCAGAATAGACTTCTATCCTTATGTTTTGAGCTACATCCACAGGTTTCTTCCTCTTCTGTATCTCCTTCAGCTTCATTAGGGTCTCCCTCTGGTGGTGGGTTAGGCTCTGCTCGTAGCCAGGGATAAGTTGCGCCCTCCTGAATATCCCATACATTATTAAAGTCCCATCCCTGATAAGTGGATTTGCGTTTCATTTCCGAGGAGCTCTTTCCGATTCCACCTGCAGAGGTAGTTTTCCCCGTAGTTTCCATATCCCAGTAACTTTGTGAAACCTCACCCGTGTTCCAACCTAATAGTCCCCCCACAATTTCGCCTCTTGTTTCTATTCTGCCTGTAGCATAAGTCTGCCAGATTCTACCTTGATAATTCTCTCCTGATAGTCCACCAATGACATTCTCTCCCGATGTAGCTGCAGTAGAATAACTTTGTGATATTGTTCCTTTCCAATTCCAACCAACTAACCCACCTATAACACCTGATCCTGAAACATAACCATAGGAATAACACTTGGATATTGTTCCCTGAGAATTTAAACCCACCAGTGCTCCAGCCACACCATAATATCCGCCATATACTCTACATATTGAATTACAACGGACAAGGGAACCGTAGTTTTCACCTACCATCCCGCCTACATAAATACCTGTTCCAGAAATTGTACCTATCAGATAGTTATTTGTAAGTGTCCCATAATTTTGACCGACGAGTCCGCCAACTCCACTATCTCCCGAGACTTGTATATTCTCTAATTTGCAATTTGACACTTGACCACCGGAACTGACAACGCTGAATAGCCCTATATTACTTCCACCCTGGAAATTAATGTATAAGTTTATTATCTTTTTTTCTTTTCCATTAAGCTTACCAGTGAAAGGGTTAGTTGCACTTCCAATTGGTTTAAATCCCGTTCCATTGTTCCAATTTTTCGTGGCTGATGCGTCAATTTCTTGCGTTAACTCATACTCTCCGTTGAGTGGGTATCCGGGGTCATTTCCTATTTTCTGCAAATCTTCTATGCTTCCTATTTGAATTGCTCCAAGTGAATTTAAACATATCATAGTTATGAGAAATGACAGATGTAGAAAGAATATGCTCATCCTAAGGAGCTTGTATTTTGTGTTACGCTCAATAAGAGATGATGTTACCATTGCCTCCCTCCTCTGCTTAAAGGAATGTATTATTTTTGCGTTGCATTCTACTGGAAGCAAAGAGAAATTTCAACTCCGTTACTCAAAGTAGATTTTTTCCATTCGATATCTTCTCAGCTAAGATAAAATAAGGTATGGAGAGAAATTGTAGGTGAAAAAATTGGTTTTATACCCACACAACTAAAATTTTCAATGGATGAACACTGATGACAGGAAGACAATTTTAGTTAGAATAGATTTAACCTGATGTTCAGTTAATTGAAGAAAAATTCAGTTTAAGAATTAAGGGTATTGCGGTTGGAAAGGCATCAATTAAAGTAAATAAATATTAAAGCATAAATTTTACTGTTTTTTTCGGCGGTGGCTTTGACGCATTCTACCTGCCCATTGATAGAGAGGTGCTATTAATGGTCCAAGGCGAGGTGAGAGAGCAAATATCTGAAATAATTTGACCTTGAATCTGGGAATAAATATTTCCATCGGTTTTTTGCGGAGAGCTCTTTTAACTATGGCTTTTTCTATGTCTCTCACTGTTAAGATACGCAAACCAGAAAAATATAATTCCGCAGCGTCAACATTAAGTTGATTATCAAGCATAGGGGTTTGGACTGTAGCGGGGCATATTACAGTTACATATACGCCTTTCTTTCTCAATTCGAGTGCTGCTGAGAGAGAATAGGCGCGTACCGCATGCTTACTTGCGGAGTAAATTGAGAGGCCAGGCACAGGCACCACCCCAGCGATTGAAGATATGTTAATTATTTGTCCGTGTCCCCGTTCTACCATATGTTTTGCAGAGATTTGGGTTCCGAAAATGGTCCCTTTTACATTTACATCTATTTGAGAATGGATTTCCTTGAGAGGTGTTTCTGTGACCCAAGATGAGAGAAGAAGCCCAGCAAAGTTTATGGTTACATCTATACCATCCCATTCTTTTACTGCTTTATTGAAGACCTCTTGCCATTCATCGTAGTTGGTTACATCTAATTTGAATAGCCTCACTCTTGAGGGGTCCCAGCCTTCATCTATAGAACACTGCTCCAATCTCTCTTCTGCAATGTCAGTGGCTACTACCCTATGTCCTTGTCTCAAGAAAACGGTGGTCATGTGCCTACCCATACCACTTGCACAACCCGTTAGAAAAAATGTTTGCATATTCTTTCCCCTCTGTTTGGAGTGTTATTTTTTTATATTTTCACTAAAATGTTTACTAAAGTGTAAACAGGAACGCTCCAAACAGGATAAAAATCACCTTCAACAAGAAGCCCATCAGCCAAAGGGCTATGTATGCAAGGTCATCTAATATCTCCAATTTATTTCCCTCCGCAGTTATATATGTTTGTTTAGAAAATTTCTTTTATACCGAGGGCAGCGACGAGAGCAAGTATTAAATCTATTAGAAAGAGTAAGGCTACTGTTAAAATCTCCGTGACCATTTTACCCTCCTTAATAAGTTTTTATTTAGCATTCTAATTTTCATTATCTAAATCAATTCTTTCCAAATGAATTTTACTAAATGAAATGGGAAAATAAAAACTGTTTGGTCTTTATATTAAGGAAGTAATTTTATTAACAATTTCCTCATGTTTAAGACCATCACAAGTGATTGTTATCTCAGCATAACTTTCGTATAGAGGGCACCGTTCATTGTAGAGTTCGAGTAGCGTCTGGTCTGATTTAGTTTTCACCAGTCCGCGTAGTTCAACAAATTGTGCTCGTTGAAGGATTGTCTCGTATGAGCACCGAAGATATACTACCCAACCAATTGATCTGAGGTGTGACATCGCCTTGTCACTGTAAATTACACTTCCCCCAGTAGAAACAACATAATTTTTAAGTCTCAGACTTAGAATTAGTTCTTCCTCAATTTTTCTGAAATTTTCTACACCTTCTGTATTAATGATTTCTTGTAAAGACTTGCCTGTGTTAGATTGAATTAATAGGTCTGTATCTAAAAACTTCCTTTTTAAGGCTT
Organism: Candidatus Hydrogenedentota bacterium; assembly: GCA_026415215.1. Lineage (GTDB taxonomy): Bacteria > Hydrogenedentota > Hydrogenedentia > Hydrogenedentales > Hydrogenedentaceae > Hydrogenedens. The sequence continues at coordinate 8,228 of JAOAHN010000100.1, read as the reverse complement.
TTGCAAGAAGGACGCCGATGGTACTTTTCCCACTCCAAGGCATACCTATAAGAACTATGTTCTCTTTTCTCATTTTTCCTTTTCCGAGGCCAATTATTGATTAGGAATTAATGAATTATACTACCAAAGTTTTGAGTGCTTGCGTAGTCCATCATTAACAACATTTTATTTTGGATGATTTCTTTTATTTTCTTCGCATCTTTTTCCGATGAAACACCAGAGAATCATCAGTCTTTAAACTTCTTAGCTTATTCAAGGCTCTTCTTATACCTCTCGATACACTGGAAGGATTTACTTTAAACTTATTAGAAATTTCCTCGAGAGTAAGTCCCCCAAAATAATAATGCTCGATATATGCTCTTTCTTTCTTAGTAAGCTTGTGTTCTATCTGCTTTTGAACCCAGTTGAGTAGTTTTTCTCTTATTTTTGCTTGTTCAATTTTAGTTTCGATTTCTTGCTTGCTTTCATACCAAATAGAAACATTCTCCGGAACTTCTTCAAGAAACTTATCTGGGAGAAAAATTAGCGGTTCTGTTGGAAGCGTAGGCAGTTGAACATTATTTGCCTCTGTGTTCCTATTGTTTTGGTTCTGATAGGTTCGCTTTTTCATTATCCCAACTCCTATCACTGAGTTTAGTTAAAAATATTGAAAATTTTAGATAGAAGTCGGGGCAGAATACCTTTGCTATCATTTTAATTTTCATTTGATTTTACTTTTTGAAATAAATTAGATTAGGAGAATGTTTGGAAGAGAACGATAGCGATTTTTTCGTCAATTATCTACTTATAGGTTTTGTTTTTGATAGATATACATTATGTTGTGTTAAATAAAACAAAAAAATTGAAAAATTATTTGACTTTGGGGTTATGAATTTGGTATATTGTCCACAATGTTTGAAATACCATCGCCACCAGTCCCGAAATTTGCGAGGAGAAAGGAGGTATGAGTAACGAGAAAAAGCTCGCGGGGATTGGGTTGGTTCGATGTGGTCGATATACTTATGTGAACCTAATAAATAATTAGTATGGGTTAACTCTTAAAAGAGTGTAGGAGGAGTAGAAAGTATGAGTAAGAAATTGTTTGTAGTAGCAGTAGCTCTGGTTCTGTTAGGAACCATTGCATATGCCGAACTTCAGAATGTCGAAGTCGGTGGTAAGATTAGAATAAGAGGAAGCTGGTTAGATTATGATAACGACTCTGATACTGTCTGGACAGAGCAGAGAACAAGGTTGAATGTGAAAGCTGACTTTACCGATGAAGTCACTGCTTTAATCGAGCTCGACAGCTATGACATTTGGGGCGAAGATTTCCGCTCTCAAAACTATGTCACGGGCGTGGATACTCGTGCAGTGAGTACAGATGATGTTGAAGTTTATCAAGCTTACATCGAAGCCCGTGAAATGTGGGGAACACCACTTCGTTTGAGAGTTGGTCGTCAAGAAATGACTCTTGGCAGTGGCTGGTTGGTCGGGACAAACGACAAGAGGTATGGCTTTGCTGGGTTGTCCTGGGATGCAGTTCGTCTTGGCTATGTGTCTGAGACAGTAACTGTTGATGCCTTCATGGCAAAGCTTAATGAGAATCTTGGAGATTTCTTTGAGGATGATCTCGATTTGTACGGTGTATATGGAAGCTACACCGGCCTTGAAGATATTGTAATTGATGCCTATTGGTTATATGTGCGTGATGATGCAGCTGACTATAAAACTGACCTTCACACTGTAGGTCTTCGTGGTGACGGTAAAGTCGGTGCATTCGATTTCGAAGCCGAAGTGGCTTATCAGTTTGGCGATAAGGATGAGTGCACATGGTGGATTTTTGGCACCGATAAAGATATCAATGCTTGGGGTTTGAATCTCGAAGGTGGTTATACCTTCGACATTTCTTGGCAGCCGAGAATTTACGCCGGTTTTGCCTATCTTGAGGGTGCAGACTGCGATCACAAGTGGTTTGCTGTTGACGAGTATGATTATGCGTTTAATCGTCTCTTCTCCAATTGGGAGTATTCTGATTTCTTAGATCCCACAACTCTCACCGATGCTTTTGTATATCGTCTTGGTTTGAGTGTCCAGCCTACAGAGGCTGTTAAGCTCGGTCTTGAGGGCTTGTATTACCAGACCGATAATGAAATTAAAGGTGACGATAAGTTAGGTTGGGAAGTCCAGTTAACTGGTGCTTATCAATACAGTGAAGACCTTGTCTTCCGTGCTGGATACTCCCACTTCTTCGGCGAAGAAATTCTTGATGAGTTAGATTTCAACTATCTGTTTGCTGAAACAGAGATCAGCTTCTAATTTGAATCTTTGACCCAATAGGGTCATATAATTACTGGTACTTCCCCCGCAAGGGTATACATGCCCTTGCGGGGTTCTTTTTTTCTCATGGATCTGTGAATCATTCGGAAAGAAGTGTGTTATGATTTATTAATGATAAATGGCAATTGAAAACCATTTTAGAATTGGTCTGGAAATAAGGTTTTGTGTTGAATTGTAAGTATAATGGTGGGAAAACGCTCCATTTAACATAAGGATAGTGAGAGATGAGATACACATTAGTTTCCGAGTATCTATTTTTGATAAAAGGAAAAACGACCTTTATAAGAGAAGTATCCTTCTCGTTAAAGAGATATTATGATTTTCCTAAAATTTTGGTATTTCTATCTCTCATCATATTCTCAGACTATCTCTCCTATGGGGCAGAGAAAATAAAGTATCCGCTTAAAATAGAGATGGAGGGAGAAGGAACCGTAATCCCGGGGGTAGGTACATTTTACTATGATAGCGGAACAACTGTATATTTCAATGCCTTGCCTTCTGAGAACTATGCTTTTTCTTCATGGCAAGGAGATTACCAGAGCACGAGTTGGTTTGGTAGCATACTAATGAATGGTCCTAAAACGGTGAGGGCAGTGTTTGTGCCTGCAGATTGGAGACTTACTCTAACCCATAGTGGAGATGCAATTGGTTTTACATACCCCCCTCCAGGGATATATGGCTTTACTGATGGACAGCAGGTGGGGATTAGTGTCGGCACATCTGAAGGCGTCTACTTTGGAGGATGGAGTGGAGATTTAGATTCAAATCCTCATTACTCAGAATTTGTCATGTTGACTATGAATTCAGATAAGTCCTTAGATGCTCGTTTCACTTCAACGGGGTATGTATTGAATGTATATGTGGTCGGCGATGGAGGGGTTACACCTGGTCCTATGGCGAATCCTCATCGATACTCGGAAGGGTTATTAATTTCCTTGATGGCATATCAAACTAATCCCATGTGGCGTTTCGACCATTGGTCGGGGGATATTGATGAAAATGAGCCTCAGTATTACATCCTCTATTCAATACTTATGGATAGAGACCGTGTTATCACTGCCCACTTCATAGAGAAGCCATATTACAAACTTATATTAGAGATCCAGGGATTAGGCTCGGTGTCTATGATACAAGGATTTGAAAATCCAGTAGTTATTACAAGCGGATTGCATGAGTTTAATTTTATCGAATGGACCTTTATTAGGTGTGAAGCGATAAATTCCGAGCCTGGATGGATATTTGACCACTGGGAAGGTGATTTTGGAGACACATTGCCTACTTACCACAGATGCAGTTTTTCAATGGATATGAATAGGTATGTCCGTGTGGTATTTTCTGAACTTCCTACTTTGGAAGGAGAAGGTATTTATGAAGAAGGTGAAGGCATGGGTACAGAGGAAGGAGAGGGTTTGATTGAAGGATCTTCAGAAGGGCTTTCTGAAGGAACTTTAGAAGGGACTATTGAAGGTGTAATTGAGGGAAGTGAGGAAGGAATTAGTTTAGAGGGAGAAGAAGGAACTATTGAAGGTCTGCCGGAGGGTGAGGGCTTCGAAGAAGGGGAAGCCGAAGGAGAGGTATGTTTATGGAGTGAACAATGTCCTAATTTTAGTTTTCAGGGAGTGCGATATGGCAACTTATTCGGCGTAACTTGGGGTGCTTGCGATTCCAACAATTCAGGGATTCCTGATGAATGGGAGATAGAAATCGTTAAGAATTTGCTCTGTTATCCTACTGGCAAATGGGAAGATATGTTTATATGTGCGTATGTAAATAACTACGAGACATTGAAAACTGAGCCGAGATTCCATACTTCTTACTATCCATTTAGACACATTTTAGCTGGATTACTCACTATAGGCGAGAATATTGAATTACTTGCATATTTGTTAATGCTGGAAAAAACATATACTCCGTTTCGGTTATCCGAAGGAATATTACCATTAGCAAGTTACGAAGATGCGGATATTGATGGGGTTTCGAATTATGAAGAATATCTGTTTACTCTAAGTTATGGAGGAGACAAATCTATATTTCTCCAGAATTTGTTTAATCCTGTTCCAGTTCCAGATTTTCAGTCCACAGATACAAATCAAAATTACAAAATCGAGTTGGCTGAACTATTAAGGATAATTCAGTTTTTCAATTCATCTGGATTTCATTGCGAAGAGGGCACTGAAGATGGATATGCTCCAGGATACGATGGTTATGATAACTTCTCTTGTGGATTGCATACAGCGGATTACTACCCTCCGAATTGGCACATAAGTATCGAGGAAGTATTGAGAGCGATTCAGTTTTTCAACGCTGTAGGGTATTTTGTCTGCCCGTTCATGTCAGAAGATCATTATTGTATGTTGGGTCTTACCCTTTGATAACATAAAATCTCAATAATTAGATTTTGGACCGTCTATTGAATAATCAGAAATTTGACTATTATGATTAGAAGTTTGTTAGAAGTTGTATTTAAAACTTTTATATGTGGCTTATTATTCATCCTTTACTCTCTTTGTTCCTATTCTGCTCCCATTCTGGAGGAAAGAATTTCAACGGGTATAGAACCTTCTTCAAAAATTAATAGGTATAGAGTTTTAAGAGTAGAGGATTCAATATATGGGTATGTTCTTGTTGTAATGGGGCTAATAAAGCAAGGAGAATCTTTAGTCAGACTGGAAGATGGTAGTGGAAATAGAGAGTTCGAGTTAAGATATAGTCAGTCTGACAAAGTAGATATTTCATTCTACTCGCTGGAAGGAAAGCAAGTACCTCAAACTTATATAGTGGTGGAAAACAAAGGCACAGTTGGCGATATATATATTGCATTAGCGAAAAAGTTGTCTCCAGTTATTGGGACTATTTCTAGGTTACTGTCTGTTTTGGTTTGGATAGCGATAACGCTTATTGTTTTAGCTTATCTAATTCGAGTCAATAAAATTTCATTGAGGGGATTTTTACTAAGTGTATTGCTTGGGTTCTTGGGTAAATGGAGCGCGAGATATTTTTCAACTGCTGATTTTCTGAATAGTGTGAGCATTGAATACTCCAATACAATTTTAGAGTATTTTCTTCTTAAGTCTCTGATGTTGTCTATTGTAGATTCCTTGTGGATTTTGTTATTGGTCGCTTTGCTTTTGCTATACATAGAAAAAAGAGGGCAACTAATTAATAAAGATTTCTCAGTATCGTTGGGATTAACCGTAGGAGTGACCTCCGTCTTTATGGTAGAAAAGGCTTTTTTCTTAAGCTACTATCCCAATGACTTCTCTTTGCTCACTTCGGTAAGAAATTTAAGTATACTTTCTGCTGGAAATGCACAGTCCCAGATATATCTACCCGCTTACATTATCGAACTGGGATTAGTGTTTTTTCCATTTTCAAGTGCGTTTGAGCTCGTAAATCAGGGAGCGAGGAGATATTACCCATCTCTCGTTATGCGGGGCATGGTTCTGTTTCTACTAACGCTTTACATAACAAATTTGTTTAACTCTACAGGGTTTTACATACATAAACCAGCTTGGATACACTTATTGAACTTGATAGTCTTAAACATTGCAAGTGGTGTCTTTTATCTATCTTCTAATAGAGATTTGAAGATTAGTAAATCTTAGAGAACTAATACACTTACTCCTCAGCCTTTGGTAAATATAAGGTTTATTTACTGTTTTACACTTTAATTAAGGCAATGCTTGTAACCAGTAACCAGTATATACTTCCTCAGCAGGCCCTTCTTGATATACGCATCCATCCTCAGCCCATTCAATGGTAAGAATTCCATACACAAGATGAACATTAACCCGTTTATCGGTGCGGTTTGTTATCATAGATGCAAGAGCAGATGCACAGGAACCGCTCCCACTCGCCATGGTGATTCCACTGCCCCGTTCCCATATCCTCATGACTATATTTGACTTATCAACTATTGAAACGAACTCGACATTTGTCCTCTGTGGAAAAAGAGGGTGATTTTCAATTTTAGGTCCAAGTTGGCTTACTGGTGCTTTGGTAGCATCAGGAACGAAAATAACAGCATGGGGATTTCCAATATTTACCGCTGTTATTTTTACAGTTTCTCCATCTACATCAATAGGTTCTTCAAGCACTGGTTTATCAATAGGTGAACCGAGCATGGGGATTTTAGACCGTTCAAAATTGGGCTTCCCCATATTCGAGCGGACTCTGTCAACTTTACCGTCTTTTGTATGTAGTTTTACTCTATTTGGACCAGCGAGCGTTTCTATAGTAAACTCAGTTTTCTTTGTGAGCCCATGTTCGTAAACATATTTGGCAAAACATCTGATTCCATTTCCGCAGGTTTCCGCTTCGCTTCCGTCAGCATTAAAAATTCTCATTTTAAAGTCTGAAATGTTAGAGGAAAGTATAAGTATAATCCCATCAGCACCTGCTCCGAGATGTCTATGACTCATCTGGCGAGAGAGCTCTGCAAGATTTTCTGTTGGATAACCACTGCGTGCATCTATGAATAAATAATCATTCCCCAAACCATGCATCTTTGTAAACACTAATCTTTCCATTGGTGCTCCTCCAATTCATTAATTAACAATGAGGACTTTTTCTCAATGCAAATTCCACAAATGCTTTTACCATATCTTTGTATGAAATGCCTGCATGTTGAGCTTCTTGTGGGTACAGTGATGTAGGAGTTAGCCCAGGTATAGTGTTTATTTCTATCCACACAGGTCCTGCTTCGTCTATTATGAAATCACTTCTGCTCCACATCTCACACCCAATAGCCTTATGAGCAGTTATGGCCATTTCTTGAACCTTTTGGGTCAATTCATCGTTTAATCTTGCTGGGGTTATTTCATCAGTAGCACCAGGAGTATACTTCGCGGTATAGTCAAAGAAACGGCTTGTTTTAGGACATATTTCAGTAACGGGTAAAGCCTTGGGGGGAACTCCATCCTCGCAATCCCAAATTCCACATGTTACTTCTGTGCCTCTAATAAACTTCTCAATAAAAATTTCTTTATCCCACTCGAAAGCTTCTTCTATGCCGTTTAATAATTGTTGTTCATCATTAGCGATAGAAACACCTACACTTGAGCCCTGAGATACTGGTTTTATTACTACGGGGAAGTTGAGTTCCCTTTTTACTAAAGACACTACTTCGGGTCTATCCCATGTCCAATTTTCTTGATGGAATACAAGATGTTCAGCTACTCTAACTCCAAAGCTTTTAACTACAGCCTTAGCACGCACTTTATTCATTGCGAGAGAGCAAGCAGAACAACCAGAGCCTGTATATGGGATACCAAGCCAATCCAACACTCCCTGGATTCTACCGTCCTCACCGAATGCGCCGTGAAGGGCTATGAACACAGCACTAAGATTGAGCTTTTTTAATTTACATAGAGCTTCATCTATAGAAAAGCTACCAATTGTGCCAATTTCCCAAATGAAATCCCGTCTAATTTTTATTGGCAAAGGTTCATACCCTAATTCTTTTAATGCTCTAATTACTCCTTCTCCAGAAAGGAGTGATACTTCATGCTCTGAACTGATGCCCCCCATAAGAACACCTACAGTAAGCGGTGATGAATAACCTTCTGACATTGTGAAATCTCCAAGGGAATTCATTTGATTAGCACTGGGAAGATAAACACCCTTAATTATATCAAATACTCTCGCATAAGCAGGTGTGAAGTAAAATGTGATAAGATCTTGAACTTTTTGAAATTTAAAGATCGGGAATCGGGTATGAGCACAAAAAATACAAATACCGTCAGGTGTCCCAAATGCGGGTTTGAGATCAATGTTAATGAAGTGCTTTACCAAGAAATCAAGGAAAGTCTCTCTCGAGAATATAGTAGTGAAAGGGAACAACTTCTTGCTCAGATTCAACAGGAGAGAGAAAAATATGAGAGAGAAATCGCTATCAAAATGGAAGAAATAGA
>JAOAHN010000054.1 GCA_026415215.1 Candidatus Hydrogenedentota bacterium | reverse complement strand
TACTTGCTAAGACCGTCCAAACATTGAAAAGTAGTACCGTATGTAATAGGTTGTTGAAATGCCAATCTCCACAACAAGTTGCTCTTTACATAAACGCAAATAACTCTTTGTAATAGTTCCTATCAAATATTCCCTCCCTCTCTATCGCATCTCATATATCAAACTTAGTAAGTTCCTGTTGTGGAGTAGAATCCTGTTTAGATTGGTAAGGTGATTCCCAAGTAACAGTGTCTTTTCAGAGTCTATATACGATGGTCATAGATTTTTGATTATTTATCGCCTCTAATATATCTTGTTATATTGAGTGTTCTCAGTTAGAGTAAATCGAATACGAATTCCCTCGAGTAAATTAATTTGAATCCTAAAGAGAATGCTATCAGTTATAAGTGGGCTACTTCTTATACAGAGGGCTGTGGACACAGGTATCTTATAGCCCAGATTTTCTCTGATTGGTTGTGAGATATTCGTTTTAACATCTTTTCCTAACTGAATTTTGATTAATCCCGATTTTTCTCCATCTGTTTCGTGTTTTAGTTTAGTCTGTAAGAGGATGGAAAATATTTGTAGATAAGTGTAAATAAGTTCTGGGGACGAAAGAAAATTATTGAAGTGATTTTCGAAAAGATGTTAAAAATTCGGAGACGAGTTATATTGAATTGTTGCTTTAGTTTTCAGGTTCGAAGTCATAATTGGTGAAGGCGAGGTTTTTCTCTCATGGCATTACGACCTAATGAATTACTTCTTTAGGTAGCTACGTGATAGAAATTAGAGCTGTCTATAAAGATGCACACATATACAATTGGAAAGAAGAGGAATTTTTTAGACTTTATTCCTCCAAATTTATCTTCTATTTCCGAGTTTATTAGGACTATACTTAAATCGCCTTTCAAACATAAGCAGTTGTTTGAAAACATTTTTCTGTTTTTTCTTTTACATGCTGTAAAAATTTGAAATATTAATTGAAATTGTGTAATATAAAAATCTAAAGTTGAATGGCATACGATTATTACATTAAATATGTGAGGGTAATAATGAGGAAAGGAGTTTTATTATATAGAGTTTTCCCATTTTTCTTTATTGTTGGATGTGTTTTTTTTGAGTTTCCTTTATTTTCCGAGGAAAATGAAACTTCCGCAGTAAAAGAATTTCCCCATGACCTTTACAATAAAGAGAAAGATTCTGGAGAAAAATTTTCCGAAAGTGGAGCAAAGTCTAAAGAGGTGAGTGATGACGCTATCAGGATTAAAGAAATAAACATAAATATAAAAATCGAGGGTAATGGAAAGGAAAAAAAGGATACATCAGATAAAACTGATCAAAATAGAGAATATAAACTTCCTCCTGAGGATGTCTCCAGAAATGCGGAAAATTTGCTGTGGTATTATTTAGAGCGGTGGATAAATGATGATTATAAAGCGATGTATGGGGCTCTGACAGAAGATGCAAAAAGAAAATATTCCTTCAAGAGATTTTATGATATCTATTTGAAGGATAGAGATATTAAAGGAGGACTTGAGTTTGCAAGGCTTATGGGAGAATTGAAGAAGAAGGGACCATATATAGAAGTATGGGTTGAATTAAATTATAGGAATGAAAATTTAAAGCCTGCTAAGGTCTTAGCAGTGCTTCAATATACTTCAGAGGGTTATCGGATTAAAGACTGTGGTTTAATCCCTATTGATTATAAAGGATATTGATTATTAATATAATAAGGAGAGGAAGAAATGGTTTCGCTCCTAAAATGTAAAAACTCTCAGTTTAAGTATTTGAAAATACTTGTAATACAGAGCTTGGTTTTATTATTCATAGGATTGGTGAATGCTTATGCTCAAGAAATACTGAACGAGCGTTCTGGATCGAGTTCTAAACAGATGGTGGTGATTGGGAAGTTTGAAAATAAGTCTGGTGCCGACGAAGAGACCTTTAATACACTTAGATCGAGAATAACTAATGACATTGTAAATACAAGAAAATTTGATGTTTTAGAGAGAGAGCATTTAGAAACTATAAGTAGAGAGGTGGAACTTGTCCAGAGAGGGGTTACTACTGGTGAATTGTCCACCGATATTGGGAAGTTTGAGACCGCAGGATATATGTTATATGGAGATGTTCTGAGTTTGGGCTTAGATAGAGCATATGGAACTGTTGGTGATGTCACAGCAACGCGGCAGAATGCAGTAGTAGAAATTCAGCTTCGAATTGCTGATTTGCGAAGTGGTAAGATTTTGGCTTCTAAACAAGTGGTAGGAAGGTCAACCTACTCAGATATTATTTCAGCAGGTATGGGTAGTAGTGGAAATGTGAGTAGAATGTTGATTGAGAAAGCTATTGAGAAGACAGCTTCTAAAGTAGTGGAAGAACTTATGGAGCTTGCTTTTCCTACAAAAATCATAAAAATTACTGGTGATTTAATATTTATAAATCTTCCCAAAGAGAGAGCAAATCTCAATGATGTTTATGATGTTTTTGCATTGGGTGATGAATTGATAGATCCGGATACTGGTGAGAGCTTAGGTTTAGAGGAGATTTATGTGGGGAAGATTAAGATAGTGGATGTGAAGCCTAAATTTTCTGTTGCTGAGCCACTGTTCAAGTCCAAAATAGAGAATTTCAAGGAAGGTATGATTGTGCGCCGTGAGAATATAGAGAAGAAAAAAAGTGATAGAGCCATAGAAAGGGAGAAAAAGAGAAAGGAGTTTGAAGAAAGGTTTTAGAAGGTTACTTTTAGAAGGGTTGGTCGAGGGAAATAAAAGATGAAAAAAGTGGTAGGTTTTTTGATAATGTTTTTAGGATATTCGCTATGCGTAACAGGGGAAGAAATATATAAGTTAGCTGTGCTTGATATACTTATTCCCTATAATGTGGTAAACTTAAAACAAGGTTTTGAACATATAAATTGGGGAGTGGAAAAAGAAAGACACTTTAATACTATTTTTATTACTGTGTTATCTAACTCTAAAAAGTTTTCGGTAGTAGAAAGAGAAGTCTTAAGTGATATCAATAAAGAAAGATTTTTCTCAGAACTTTCCCGAGGAGAGAAGATTACTGATCCGGGTTTTGGTAGCGCTGACTACTGCATAGTGGGGGAAATAACCAAATTGGTAGCTGAGGAAGTAGTTACTCAAATACCTTATTCTAACTTTGTTAAAGAGGAGTTTAGAGGCGAAGTAGAATTTTTGGTGAGGATGGTTAGTGTAAGGACAGGTGAGATAGTGGTCGCTAGGAGTGTAAGTGTAAATAAGTTAGTTCCAAAAACATCTTCTCCAGAGGGTTTTTTGGATGATCTTATGAAGGAAACTGCTGAAAACGCAGTTGCCCTGATAATAGAAGGTGCTTATCCTTCTAAAATTGCTCATATAGATGCTAATTTTGTATATATAAATAGAGGGAGAGATTCGGGATATAAAGTGGGAACTTTATTGGGTATCTATGCGTTGGGTAAGGAAATTGTAGACCCTGACACCAAAAGAAAACTCGGTTATGAAGAAAGCTTTGTTGGTAAAGTGGAGATAGTAGAGATAATGAGTAAGATGAGTAAAGCAAAGGTAGTAGAGGGTAGTATTGAAAATATGAAAGTAGGAATGGTATGTAAAGTTGAGGAGGCAAAACCTTATGTTCCTCCCAAACCCTTAACTCCAGGCTCTAGTCCAAATCCAGTAAAATGGGAATAGATTTTGGTGATGAATAATATCAATAAATTAAATTTTAATGTGTTTAATTGGAAACACTTAACCCAAAACAGAGGAGAGTAGAGGATGAAAACGAGAATAGCCATAGTGTTGGTGTTGTGCTGTCTGTTTTTTCATGAGATATGTACAACGGAGGAGAAACTGTCTCCCAACAATTATCCCGATTGGTTTGAGCAAACCATTCAACCACTAATTCAAATGCAGAAAGAAGAGGCTTTAAAGCCCTTTAGCATGATAACACAGGAGATTGATACCAAACAGCAAAAGAAGAAGAAGTCAAAAAAGAAAAGTGATAAAAATTTGCTACTTCTTCAAATGGAAGGGGGTAGAATTGCCCGAATCGTTGGAGATTATGATATAAGTAGCAACCTTTTTTCTAACGCGATAGATACGATTAAGCAACAAGAAATGGGTGCGGTAGTGAGTGTTTCGAAGACGGCTAAAAAAACAGCTTCCGTTGTAGCTGGGGAGAGCATAAATGAATATTCTGTAAAATGTTTTGAAAAAGTAATGGTTTATACTCAGCAAGCATTAAATTATATGTCTAAAAACAACATGGAATCAGCTATGGTAGAAGTTAGGAATGCAAATCAGGAGCAGAAAAATGCCCTTGAAAAATATGCTAAGGCATTAGAGAAAGAATTAGAGGAATTAGAAAAAGAGGCTCAGAAAGGAAAGGATAAAATTAACTACAACGAGATAATACAAACAAATTATGCAGGATTGGATGAATTAGTGGGAAAAGCTAAAGATTCGTTTCAAAACGCATATTCATTTTATATTTGTGGTTTGATTTCTGAGGCGTATTCTTTAAGGGGAGGTGGCAGTGGAATGGACTTAAACGATGCTTATATAAGTTACAAGGATGCATTGGAGATAAATCCGGAGAATAGATTCATACAAAGAGATGTAATAAGATTAGCTAAATTGTTGGGTATGCAAGATGACTTAAAAGCCCTGTTGCAAAGATTTCCTGAACATAATTCTTTTGCTGAGTCTGTAAACCTCAATTCTGAGAATGGACATCTGATCGTTTTATATAATGACGGGTTAGTTCCCCGACTACATCAAATAGATATACCTATTCCCACTCCTGGGGGGGTATTGACATTATCTTTTCCGACTTATCTCAAGGAAGATAAAAAGGACCCTATGTTTTTAGATATATCTATTAATGGAGAAAATAAAGGAAGCACAGATGTGATATGTGATCTCACATCGCTTTCAGCTAAAAGTCTAAAAGAAAGATTACCAGGAATGATAATGAGAGAATTTTTGAGAACTGCGGTTATGGGAGTGGCTCAGCATGAGATAAGCAAGAAAGGAGGAATATTTGGAAGTGTTGGTTCTCTAATGGTTACAGCGATTGACAAAGAGATTTCAAAAGCTGATCTTAGGGGATATTATAGTTTACCCTACTATGTCCATTGCTTTAGGACAGAAATTGCTCCTGGAAACTACAAAGTAACTCTCTCCCCCTCTGGTGCGTCAGTAGATGTAGATGTAGAGATAAAACCTAAGTCAATAAATATTATTGAGGTCACACGGATTGAGAGTTCACTATACACTAATTTAATTTCTCTGTAAACTAAAACTTTAGGGCAGGTTTAGAAAATGTTTAATAACTACAAGAACTCTAATCTCAAAAATGTGATTATATTTTTCTTCTTATTCATCGTTTGTTCATTATTTGCTGATAAGTTTGCGTATGCTGAGATTGCTGAACCTAAGGTAGGTTCCGTAGTAGGAGGAAGTGAGCAACCTTCTACTACTATAAATTCAGGTGATTATGATAGCTTCATACACTGCAATGACAGGAAATTGAAGAAGAAATTAAAGATGTGTGATGTAAAGATGAGAACTGTGGGAGATGTGTTACAGGTCTCCGTAACTTTGATAAATGTGAGTAAAAAGACTTTAAATTTACACTACAAATTTATGTGGTTTGATAAGGATAATTTTGAAATACGCGCTGATACTTTTCCATGGATCCCTATTACTTTACACTCGAAAGAGCAGAAGTCAATTCAAGGTGTTGCGCCTAATCCAGCAGCTAAGTCATTTAAGATTAAAATTTCATTAGCAAATTAGGAAAGGAAGTGTTAACATAGAACTGGGATTATTGAGGAGGAAAGAAATGAAGAGGATTCTGAGTCAACTAATCATTGTTTTAGGAACTACTCTGAGTTTGATGCTACTTGTAGGCTGTGCTACTTCAACGGGAGGAGCACCTAATGTTTCCTACAAAGACCCCACTACTGTAGAGACTCTTACCGCAGATTTTGGTTCATCTGATTTACAGCAAATAGCAGAGGCTATGGTCAATAGTATGTTAACATTTCCACCAATTGTCCAGGTAACTGCCGAACGAAGACCTGTAATCTTCGTGGAGACAATAAAAAATAAAACGAGAGAGCACATAGATACTGAAGCAATTACTGATACTATATCAACCCGATTAATTCAATCCGGGAAATTTAGATTCGTGGATAGAACTAAAGTAGACGCTATCTTAAAAGAACTCCAGTATCAAGCGTCTGGAATCGTTGATGAATCTACGAGGGCACAGTTTGGAAGACAGATTGGAGCAGAATATATGTTATACGGAAATTTCTCATCTATAGAAAAAACTGCAGGTAGGGTAAAAGATGTGTACTATAAATTTACCCTAAAGTTGATGAATGTCGAGACGGGCATTATAGAATGGCAAGACGAAAAAGAAATTAGGAAGGTTGCTACTCGTCGGTTGATAGGTCCTTAGCCTAAAACTATTTTGTTAACGAAGACCTACCCAGGAAAATAGTAAGATTAGAAAGAACCGGTAGAATAGGAGCTTTTCAGAGGGGTAATAGGTTTTTAAGTGCTGTTTCTTGGGGATTGAGCTAAAAATTAGTTGTGAAAAGTCTTATTTCCGAGTTTGCTTGAGGAGAGAGTTGAGTAAGAGAGATACAAGGTTTATCTTCAACCCTGTTTAAAAATTACTCACTTAATCTCTCAAAGAAGTTTAGGGTAGGATACCATAGAGATATTACTGATAGCATTTGTGATTTACAATTCAATTTTATATTTTTTCTTATAAAAGAAATAGCCGTGTTTGTGAAATTATCGGCAATTTCTTGTGATTTTTCTCTCCTCTAATTCAATTCGGCCTATGTACTGTGGTTAGGGGGTGGGGAGTTGAAATGGTAATTGAATAAGAGAATTATGTG
>JAOAHN010000052.1 GCA_026415215.1 Candidatus Hydrogenedentota bacterium | reverse complement strand
TACTTGCTAAGACCGTCCAAACATTGAAAAGTAGTACCGTATGTAATAGGTTGTTGAAATGCCAATCTCCACAACAAGTTGCTCTTTACATAAACGCAAATAACTCTTTGTAATAGTTCCTATCAAATATTCCCTCCCTCTTTTTTAATTATCGGTTCTATCGATTTTTACATTTAAGATACTGGTAGATTTCTGTACCTTCAATTCGACCTATGTACTGTGGTTATGGGGTGGGGAGTTGAAATTGTAATTGAATAAGAGAATAATGTGTTCTTCCGAAAGAGGATTTGACAAATGGTTTGGCGAATAGTTCTAAAAAACATTTTAGGTATATTTAAATTCCGTTTTCGGGTGTTCGATTATCCTTATTTTTATATAATAGAAGGCAATTAAATAAACTGAAACAAAAAGGAGGGAGAAAAATGATTGAAGAAAAGATTTTCAGCTTTGACCTTGGCACAGGAAGTATAGCCTATTGTATTCGTCAGGGTTCGAATGTTCTTGCTTTAGGGGTGGATGAGATTCCTTCAGATTTTTCCGCATTGAAGGAGGTCCGTGCGCGAAGACGGCAGATTCGCACAAGGCTTGCTCACAAAGCTCGAGAAGAGTGGTGGAAGAAACACGCCCGGGAAGCGGGTTTAGAGGTGCTTGAGACAGGGCGTCTTGATGAGAATGGCAATTTCATTCCTCCTGACCCGCGCTTAGTAACTGAGTTCACTAAGCCAGGTGACCCCACTATTTACAATTCCTACTTACTACGCATAGCTCTTCTACAAGGAAAGGACCTCGAGTCTTGGCAAATCTTCAAGGCTATTTGGTCTGCTATCCAGCATCGTGGATATGAACCACCTCCTTGGACTGCCAAAGAAGAATCGGAATCATCTGCGGAACAGAGCAAATCTAAGTCTGAGGATAAGGAGAGCAAAAAAGAGGAAAAGGAAATTAGGCAGGCAGTGGAAAATTATAGACAAGAGTTGAAGAACGCTTTCGGGGATAAAGAGGAATATTACTATCCTTGCTATCTGGAGGCTTATAGATTAGGAATTTGGTCAACTGAAGATCCCGATAACCTCACCAAAACTATCAATGAGAATCCTCAACCGATACGCAATCGCAACGGTAAAATACAGAGAATTATTCCGCGGGAACTGTTAGAAAAAGAGATAAAGCAACTGCTTCATCAAGCGGGTAAGAAATATCCTTATCTTGAAAGAAACCTCAGTGTAATATTATATGGTCCCGCAGGAGTAAAATACCCTGCTTATACCCTTAAGGAATACAGACGATTTATGGGTAAGGATTGGGAGTGGCAGGGTTTACTCTCGCAAAAGACGCCCAGGTTCGATAACCGAATAATCTCCAAATGTAGATTTATACCCCGCCTCAATGTCTGTAAACGGAAAGACGAACTTGCCCAAGAGGTCACTTTTCTAATGAAGTTGAAAAACCTGAGATTTGTGGACTCAGAGACGGGCGAAATAAGAGGCTTAACTCCTGCTGAGTTGAGAGATATGTTTGATGCATTCAAGCAAGACAAGAAGATTGGTAAGAAGGCATTGGAGAAATACCTTAAAGAGAAGCTTAATGCGAGGTTACACCCATCTCATAGAGAGATAGATCCGCCGAAGACTACTGGAAGGGCGAGTTTTTGTAGGCCTGTGCTGAGAATATTGAAAGAAATTTTGCTTTCAGGTAAATCTCCACACCAACTTTACCAAGAGTATATCAATGCCAACACTAACACAAACCCTCTTAAAGGGCTGGTGAATGAAGATTACAAATTTCTACTTGAATTGCCAGAGGAATGGGATAATTTCTATATCCCAGACAGGAGAGAAGAGGAAGCAAACTTCAGTGAAGAAGAGCGGTTAGAGAAAATCAATAAGATATTTTCTAAAATAACTAATGCAGTCGTTAGGCATAGGTTGATACTTTTCTACAATAAGCTTCGAGAGTTTAGGGATAAATACGGTGAGCCGGATAAAGTGATATTTGAGTTTGCTCGAGATCCTGAAGAGACTCTTGAGACGAGAAATAGAAAAGAAATGTACAAAAAAGTTCAGAAGTTTAATCTCAAAGCCAGGGAAGCTGCTAAAAAGATATTGCAAGAACTCAGAGAAAAGGGCACCAATTTAGAAGGGAAGGATAGGATTCTTAAAATCCGACTTTGGAAAGAGCAGAGTGGTGTTGATCCATATACAGGGGAAAATATAGGCGAGACTGAAATATCCCTCTGTGAGATAGACCATATAGTTCCTCGGGAAATGGGAGGTCCAGATGCTCGCTATAACATGGTTTTAACAAAACCAGAATGCAACAGAGAGAAAGGCAAACGCACTCCTTATCAGTGGTTGGGCCAAGACCCCGAAAAGTGGAAAGTTTTCATTGATAGAATAGGCCGAAAGTTTAAGCAGATGTCAGATAGGAAGAAAGCGCTGCTAACATCGCAAAATCCTGAAGAGTTGGTTGAAAAATACACCCATCTTGCGGAGACAAGTTACATTTCACGATTGGCTCAGAAAATAGTCCACCTATTCTTTGGTTGGGAGCAGTTGACAGAGGGCTCGAAAAGGAGAGTGTTTGTTGTATCTGGCGCATTTACGAAGAGAATTAGAGATTTATTTCAGCTTGATCCTATACTCTACCCACATTTGGCAAAAGATGAGGTTTATAAGATTAGCTCTGAAGAGCGCGAGAGGAAAAACAGAGACAACCCTCGCCACCATGCACTTGATGCGCTTGTGGTCTCAATCACCCAGGAAATCAAGTATAACCCTCAAAGAGGAAAAGACGACTACCCCGATTGGTTCACATACGATTACTGCAAGGAAGTTGTTGAAAAATGTTTACCTGTGAAGGTTAGATTTGAAAAACCCACATTAGCAGAGACTATTTATGGGTTGAGGCCTTACATAGATGATGACGGTAAGCCCACTGGCGAATATGTCTTTGTGACAAGGTTTGGAGAAGGGACTAACTTCGAGGACTATGCAAAACTCGACCATGCAAAGAAAAATGTGGATTCTATATATAGTTATAACATCAGGCGAGACCTAAAAAAGAAACTTGATGAAAATCCGTCAAAAGAGGAGTGGGAAGTTTTCATCCACAATTATTTAGCGGGTGGAAAGCCGAAAAAACTACTGATGATAACTTCATCAAAGTCTGACAAAGGGGAAATTGAAAGATTTCTGAAAGGCGAGACTAAAAATTTTGGCGAATTTATAAGAGGGAAGATGCCAGGACAATTCTTAAAACAAGACAGGGAAGCAAGAGGCTATTTTGTTTATAAAGACCAGAAAGGGAAATGGAAGAGAGAAATAATTTATGCTTTCGAGTCTCCATTTTTAAGGAAGAGGGAGATATTATCTCGATTGAGTAGCACGGAAGATATTTATTTCTTCCGCTCGGGTATGTTGGTGAGACTTGAAAATGATATTGTCTTCGCTCCGCGAGGCAAAGAAGAGATTAGGAAGATACCAAAGGGCTATTACTACCTTAATACTATCATACAAGGTGGCAGTGTTAAGATAACTTCCATGGAAGGTAAGGTAGAAATCCTAACTATAAGCAGGCTTATGGAAGAGGGAAAGATGCGTCCCGCTCAACCAGTGCGAGAGCGATAGGCAATGTCTTACCACATCATACACATATTGCATCATGGGAGTTATGTATCTGTTGATAAAGGTTTTCTTGTTTTAAAATGTAAAGATTATGAAAGGCGGGCACCTATTTCTGAAGTGCTTTGCGTAATAGTTTCTGCGAGGGGTGTGAGTTTCTCCAGCAATTCCCTATCGGAGCTGATTAAAAACGGTGCAGTTGTAATTCATTGTGATGAACATTACAAGCCTATCGGGAAAACCATAGGATTGTCTCATATTGTTCATACCCAGATTTTTCAAAGGCAGGTAGAGCGTCAAGGGAAGTTTGCCGATGAGCTTTGGGAGAAAATTCTATATGGTAAAGTGGAAAATCAAGCTTATGTATTGGATTATATTAGTGTAGCTCATCCCCTATGGAAAAATTTGGAGAAGCCACGAATAGATGAAGGCGGATGTGCGCGGTTATACTGGGGACTTTTCTTCTCATCCCTTAAGCAGGGTGGTCCCCATCGGAGGGAGAAAAGATTTGCGGAGCATCCAATAAATTACATCTTAAACTATGCTTATGCTGTGATGGGTGGAATAGTTCATAGGTCAATAGTAGCCCACGGTCTAAATCCATCACTTGGAATACACCATAAATATAAATATCGTGCTGACCCACTCTTGTATGACCTTATGGAACCACTTAGACCTTTTTGCGACCTATTCTTATACATATCGTCAACTCAAGAAGAGGAACTCACCATAGATAAGTTTGCTAAAGATTTCTCAAAAAAGTTTGTAGAAACGCGCATAAAAATGTCAAGAAATATTAAAGTTTTGGATGCAATTGACCGATATATATCATTAGTGGCAGAGTGTTTTTACCGTGGTAACACAAAGCCACTTGAAATTCCGAAAATAAAGGATTTGCAGTTATGAGTAAAACAGAAAAAAACAATAACCATATCAAGGAGGTTGGAAAATATCGTATGGGATGGCTGATTGTTATGTTCGACTTGCCCACGGATACACTTGAAGAGCGTAGGAAGGCTACGCGGTTCCGTGAGGATTTGCTTAGGGATGGATACCTAATGCTACAGTATTCCGTGTATGCGAGACCTGCAGTTACGCTGGACAAAAAGGAGGCATGCTTAAACTATCTTCGTAGAGTAAATCCTAAAACAGGGGATATAAGATGCCTTTTCATTACCGACGCACAGTGGATGAAGATGGATATTATCTCCGATAGGATTAAGCCCTCCCGACGAAGAATTGATAATCAAAAAGACATCGGGGAACAATTACAGTTTTGGGATTAGGAGTGTTCCCTATTATTAGGATGTGTAAATAGTATCCTTGAAAATTTGATTATCCCTTTTTAGGGCTACTTTGTCGGGGGAGTAGTGTTTTAATCCAGTGAAGAACTCTTTCTTGAATTTTGTAAGCACAAATAAGCGATTTCAAAGGTGTAATTGGATTGACAGGGACAATACATTAATAGTGTATACGGAGAGATTAACCTCCATGTATTCTTGAGTTTTAATTAAGATAAGAGGGCAGGGTCTTGGACTTGATTTTTCAGTTAGGTATTGTTATACTACTTATGTGGCGTTAAAAGTGAAAACATTTTCAGTTTTGACGCCACAAAGATTTCAGGGTTGTTATAATAATTGAAAAGATTAACAAAGTTGTTCCACAGTTTTGACGCCACAAAGATTTCAGGGTTGTTATAATTATATATTGCGTGAATTGAATGAAACGCCAGGTTTTGACGCCACAAAGATTTCAGGGT
>JAOAHN010000099.1 GCA_026415215.1 Candidatus Hydrogenedentota bacterium | reverse complement strand
AATTCTTTTAATGTTAGAGCGGTGTTTGTATACGACTGTTAGTGCAACTAAAAAAGTGCACCCTACAAAAATATAATCCCGTGGATAGAATATCAAAGTTAGAATGGCTAAACCAATGGCTGAGGAAATAGAACCCACACTCACCATTTTAGTAAGCCCCACTGCGATAAGGAAAATCAGTGCTGTCAAAAGAGTAGGTATAGGGGCAAGAGCAAGATAGACCCCTGTTCCTGTAGCTACACCCTTTCCACCTTTGAATTTCAAGAATACCGAGAACATATGTCCACAAATGGCAGAAACTCCGGCAAGCAATGCCAAATAATGATAATGCGGGAAATAGACCTTTGCTACAAGTGCTGGTATAAATCCTTTTAGAAGGTCTACAATCAATGCCAAAATACCGGGCACTTTGCCTAAAACCCTATACGCATTTGTCGCACCAATATTACCGCTTCCGAATTGTCTAATGTCTTTTTTGTAAAATATTAATCCAATCCATAATCCTGTGGGGATTGAACCAGCAATGTATGCAATAAGTATAAAAAGCATGTAGAATCCAAATAAGTTCCAATCAAAAGTTATGTTCATTGTTTTAGTCCTCTTTCAGGTCTATAATTATCGGTACACCTGTGAAAGTATATTTTTTCCTAATGCTGTTTTCTAAAAATCTAATGTAGCTAAAGTGAAAAAGTTTCTTTTGATTTACAGATAATAAAAATTTAGTTGGCTTTACGCTCACTTGGGCACCATAATATATCTTTGCTTGTTTTCCTCCTTTTGTAGGAGGAGGATGTATAGATTTTATCTCAGATAGAAATTCATTAAACTCAGATGTTGGTATTCTTAAAAGAGTCGCTTCTTGAACTGTATCAATAAATTTAAAGAGGACGGATAATAACTTCCTTTGCTTTCCTACAACTGAAATCTTAGTTACTGGGACATAGTCCAAATGTGGAATCTCTCTCGCAAGTTGTTTTTTTAACCTATCATAAGATTCCTTATCTTTTTCAACTAAATCCCACTTGCTGAAAGCTATTACGATTCCAACTCCTTGTTCTACTGCATAGCCTATTATTTTTTTATCCTGATCAGTTATACCCTCTGTGCTTTCTATTAAAATTAACGCTATATCAGACCTTCTTATTGCCTTCAGAGTTCGGTGGACACTGTAAAATTCCACACTCTTTTTTATGTGAGCTTTTCTTCTCATCCCTGCGGTGTCTATTAATAGATATTGTTTCCCATTCAATGTAAAAGGTATATCTATAGCATCACGAGTAGTTCCAGGTGTCTCATCTACAATTACCCTTTCATCCTCCAATAGGAAATTTACCAATGAGGATTTTCCTACATTAGGTTTTCCTACTATTGCAACCTTGGTAGCTTCATTAATAAGGGATTCGAATGTATTCTCTGTATATTCCTGTTCTGGCAGTAATTTATACACCAATTCCAATAATTCCTCTATTCCTCTATTGTGGATAGAGGAAACAGGTAGAGGGTGCCCAAGACCAAGAGTATATAAGTCGGCCAAATTATTTTTATGTTTTTCATCATCTACCTTGTTAGCTACTAAGATTATGGGCTTATTTAGTTTAATTAAGAAATCCCTTACCTCTAAATCAAGAGCAGTTAACCCCTCTTGAGCATCTACAAGCATAAGAATTAAATCAGCTTCTTCAAGGGCTTTTTTTACCTGTTGGATAACTTTTTGAGTAATGGAATCCCTACATTTGTCTATTATCCCCCCAGTGTCGCTCAAAAGAAATTTTTTGTCCTTAAAGTTTACAACGGTTTCACACCTATCTCTAGTGATTCCCGGTTCGTCTAAGATGATTGCATGCATCCTGCCTGATATTCGATTGAACAGCGTGGACTTTCCAACATTGGGCTTACCGCAGATTGCCACTACTGGTAAATTGTAAAACTTACTTACCATAAGGTGCTCTGGAATAGTTTAGGGCGAATTTAATGCCAATAATTAGATAGTCTAATAGTGAAAATAAAACCAGTATTGTGCATAAAAATAGTAAGATTTGAATTAAATTCTTAATTTGGAGTGTGACTAACCCAATATATATAGACAAACAGAATGAAGTTAGCTTGCCTAATGGCCTTGGAATCACCTTAACATGGGACAGTTTCTTAGAAATTAAATATGTGCCCACTACTATTACACTGTCTCGGAATACCACCAATGGTGGAAACCACAGAGGCACATTGTATTCAAACGAAGTGTTAGATGCTAAAAAAACTAAACTTAAGTTTACAGCGAGCTTGTCTGCCATTGGGTCAAGCCTTGCCCCTAATTCAGAGCTCATTTTGAATTTCCTCGCTATATATCCATCTGTTAAATCAGTAACTATCGCAATTATGCAAAGGGAAAAAGCAAAATATCGTAAGAATTCTCTTTCAGGTATGTATAGAACTACTGCGACTAAGAAAAATGGTAGCAACGCTAATCTAAATAAGGTTATCATGTTGGGTATAGTCAATTGGCTCCCTCCTATTTATAATTCAAAACTATACGAGTGTAAGAGTTTATTCTTTGGGATGAAGGTATCTTTTTATCCTTGCCACCAATTCACTTGGATAAAAAGGCTTTGTTATTACATCCACAGCTCCTCTCTGTAAACTGTGTGCTCTCGCTTCGGAAGAGTGTGCAGAAGTTATGCATATCACAGGAATTGATTGGGTTTGGGGATTTGACTTTATCTGTTCGCAGACTTCATATCCACTCATCATAGGCATCATTATATCTAACAAAATAAGATCAGGCTTTTCCACGGAAGCTAAATCCAAGGCTGATATGCCATCGTATGCGGTAATTACATTAAAACCTTCTGTTTTTAAAGTCCTTTCTAAAAATTCCACTACATCGGGCTCATCATCTACGACTAATATCTTATATTTCTCCATTTTAATTCCTCCGATTCATTCTTCATTCCACAAATCAATTGTATGCATTTTTGGCGGTGTTCGCATTGTTGATTTAGAAGAAGGAAACTTTATGGGCTTTATTTCTTCCGGTTTTTTTATATCTTCTATTATTCTCTTTGCTCCATAATCCTTCAATCCGTAAGGTGATATTGCTTCCCTCACAATGTTAGCTTTAATAGGAGTGCCTAAGGGTGTTGTAAAGGTATCCTCCTTCATCATTTGTATATAAACTTCCTCTCCTACGAAGAGATCTTCAAAAGTTCTTATTTTTAGCCCGTAACGGTTCAAGTCCATAATTACACACTTAATTTTTTTATCAGGCTCATTTGATTTCCATACTAAGCAAGGTCGACATGTTTCTGTTCTTGGAGCTATACGCCTTCCTCTTTGCATAGCTCCTTTTTCAGTATCTAAATACATCTCTTCAGATGAATATTTCCTTGGTGTATCTACCATCTTCTAATTTGTTTCTTGTAACAAATTTATTATACTCCAAATACTGCAAATCTTAAAATTATTACCGCTTCTGATTGGAAAGGTCTGATCTATATAGATGACCTAAAGTCTCTAATTATGAGCTGGCATCCTCCATATAGCTTTGAGGGTGATATTTTTGGAGTATAGACGATGTCGATATTTTTAGGTATTTCCTCTCTAAAAAACCTCTCTGCTAAGTAGTATCCTATACCATAAAATGCCCTGTTATCTTGCTTGAGCAACATTCTTACATGAAAGTCTTTAACAACTTGCACGGAATGCGGAACTATCTCCACATTTGCTGTGCAGAATAAAGGGGAAGGATTACCATATCCTACCGGTTCTAACCTTTTTAGCCATTGCAACAGTGGTGTATCGATTTGAGAAAAGTTAATTACGCTATCTAACTCTATTATTTGTTCCTGCTCATCTTTAATTTCATCTTTTATCGCGTTGATTAGTAGCTCGGTGAACTCGGGTAACCTTTCTTCATTTAGTGAAAAACCGGCTGCTAATTTATGTCCCCCGTATTGTTCAAGAAAATGGCTACATTTGTGTAAAACTCTGATTATGTCTATTCCACCACTACTTCTTATTGAACCTTTTGCAAACCCTTTTTCATCAACAGATATTAGGGCAACTGGAATGCCATATTTATTTGTAAGTCTACTCGCTACAAGACCTATGATACCTTGATGCCAGTTTCTCCTCGTAAGAACTATAGCAGGAGTTTCATTTGTTAGGCATGATTCTATTTCATTTATGGCATCCTTCATAATTTCATTTTCTATATTTCTTCTTTCTTCATTCGCATCCATGAGTTCCTTTGATATTTCTCTTACCTTCTCTTCTTCTTCGCATAAGATTAGTTCCAAGGACTTAGAAGCATTATCAAGTCTCCCTGCTGCATTTATTCTTGGAGCGATAGCATAAGAAATCTTCTCCACATCGATTTGGTCTAATTCAATGCTTGACATTTCCGCTAAAGCTCTGATTCCTAATCGCTTGTATTTAGCTAAGTGCTGAAGGCCAAGAGCAACTAAGGTTCTATTTTCTCCTGTTAATGGCATTACATCCGCAATAGTTGCTATTGCCACAAGATCTAAATCATTAGGGGTTCCATTTAAGGCAAGTGAAAGTTTAAATGCTACACCCGCTCCACACAAATTTACGCTTGGATGGTCAGGAGGTTCCAATTTAGGGTTTATTATGCTTACTGCTACTGGCAATTTTTCGAATGGAGTATGATGGTCAGTTATAATCAAATCTACCCCGAGTTCTTTTGCCTTGTAGCTTGCGGGTAGTGTTGAAATACCGTTATCTACTGTAATAATGAGGGTTACATCTTTCTTCTTTGCCTCTTCCACAATTTCAGGAGTTAATCCATACCCATTTGATAGTCTTTCAGGTAAAAGAGGAGTAACATTTTCTAAACCAAATCGTTTGAGTCCTCTGACAAGCAACGCTGTTCCTGCAATTCCATCAACATCATAGTCGCCAAATATCCACACTTTTTCATTGTTTTTTTTGGCTGAAAGTATTCTCTCTACTGCTTTTGCCATTCCTTGAAGACTATAAGGGGAAGCGATGTACTTCAATGATGGCTTTAAAAATTCTACGACTTTCTCAGGAGTATCTACTCCTCTATTAATTAAGATATGGGCAACTAAAGGCGGAATTTGGAGATTTTTTGAAATTAGATTAACTTTATCACTTTGCCAAGGGGCAATTTTCCAAATAACTTTTTTTGATAAATTGTTCATATTCCAAATCGTTCTTTAGCAATATCTACAATTATTGTTTTTACTTCTTCTACAGTCAGATTAGAAGTATCTATGTAAACTGCGTCTTTAGCCTTCCTCAAAGGGGCAAACTCCCTTTCCATATTTCGCTTATCCCTGATATGTATCTCCTCTTTTATTTGTGCTAAATCTACAAAAATCCCTCTTTCTTCCAATTCCTTTTTTCTTCTATATGCCCTTGTCTCCAGATTTGCATCTAAGTAAATTTTGCATTTGGAGTTCGGGTAGACTACCGTTCCCATGTCCCTTCCGTCTGCTACAGTTGGATATTCTAAAGCGAAAAGCCTTTGCAAGTATACTAAGTGATTCCTAACCCCCGGATTTTCATCTACTTTATAAATAATCCGTGTTATCTCAGGTGTTCTTATCTCGTTAGTTATTTCTCTTCCATCTACAAACACTTTTAGCCCATTCTCTTCTGGGATCAACTTCAGTTGGATTTTCTTTACCTCTTCTGCTATCTTTTCTTTGTCGTCCATATCTAAGTTCTGATTTAGAGCCCACCAGGTTACCGCTCTATACATAGCCCCCGTATCTAAGTATTTGAAATTTATTTCCTTAGCTACTAACCTGCCTACAGTACTTTTACCTGCACCCGCAGGACCATCAATTGCAACAACTTTTTCTATATTTGCAAGTTCGGAAGTAAGATCTTCGGTTTTTTCTAAGTTCATTGAATAAACCTTGTTTTATTTACCTCTTAAGTGTTTACATTAGTCCATTTATATACAAAATTATACCAATATATGATGAATCTTTTATATTTCTGAATATTCTTCCACAATGTCGCTAATTGAAAATATGTTCCCTGCACCCTAATCTTTTGTTGGTAGAATCTTATAAAGCAAAAGACAGATAAAGCGAATCTTCAAAATAGGAGAGTGAGCTTTTTACTACAAATACCGAGGTTAACATTTTATCTTAAAACATCTCAGTCCTCCACAAATCGTGAAGGTGAATAACACCTATAAGACTCCAATCTTTATCTACCACTATCAGAGATGTAATTTTGTTCACTTCCATCAAGTTAAGAGCCTCTGTTGCAAGTGCGTCAGGACTGATAATTTTGGGAGGTGAATGCATACATTCACCGGCTGTAAGTTCAGTTATGGTCTCATGTTTTTGGATAAGTCTTCTAAGGTCTCCATCAGTGATAATTCCTAATACTTTGTTCTCCTCGTTTATTACCACGGCCATACCTAATCCCTTCCAGGACATTTCTTTAATGGTATCTCTCATCTTTGTTTGGGGATATACTTTTGGTACTTCATCACCTGTGTGCATTAGATGTTTCACTTTGAGGAGTTTTTTGCCAATTTGTCCTCCGGGGTGATATTTTCTGTAGATTTCTTCATTGAACCCATCCATTTCCATTAGGGCTACAGCAAGAGCATCACCCATTGCAAGGGCGAGTGTAGTAGAGGCAGTGGGAACCATTCCGATAGGACATGCCTCTTTTTCTACAGAAATGTCTAAAACTACATCACTATATTCAGCTAACTTAGATTTAGGATTTCCACACATTCCTATCAACTTCGCACCGATTCTTTTAATCAGTTGAATCAGATTAATTACTTCTTCAGTTTCGCCACTATAAGAAATAGCTATCACTACATCGTGTTCCGTTATATTTCCCAAGTCCCCATGGACAGCATCGGTAGCATGAACAAACATTGAAGGATAACCACATGAGGCAAAAGTAGCTGAAATTTTTTTCCCTATCAATCCCGATTTTCCTAAACCTGTTACTATAATCCTCCCTTTAGTGCTTTTTAACAAATGCACAGCGGTATCGAATTCTATTCCTAATTTTTCGCTTGCTTTCAGCAATGCTTCTGCTTCTATGTTTAGTACTCGCTTACCTATAGTTCTCATTTGTAAGTTCCCTTATGCAATTGAAAAGTTTAACCCATTTCCTAATAAGAGAAGGCAGACGAGACAGTTTTATAGAATTAGGCCCGTCAGATAATGCTCTATCAGGATTTTCATGTACCTCAATAAATATCCCGTCAGCACCTACTGCTATACCCGCATTCGCTATATAGGGAGCCAATTCTCTGTTCCCCCCTGAGGATTTTCCTTCTCCACCAGGTTTCTGAACACTGTGAGTAGCATCCACGATTACTGGGTAGCCACTCGTTTTCATAATTGGAATAGAGCAGGGGTCCATTACAAGTGTGTTGTATCCGAAACACGTACCCCGTTCGGTTAACATTATGTTCTTGTTTCCTGTAGATTCGATTTTTTCTATAGCCGAAACCATATTCCATGGAGCTAAGAACTGCCCTTTCTTTATGTTTATAGGTTTCATTGTTTTCCCGGCTGATATAAGAAGATCAGTTTGCCTACACAAAAAAGCAGGTATCTGGATAACATCTAAAACTTCGTTACACACTTCCGCTTGCCAGGACTCGTGAATATCTGAAAGGACCAGAACATTTGCTTCCTTTTTTACCTCCTTGATAATTTCAATTCCCTCGTATATTCCCGGTCCTCTATAAGAATGTAGAGAAGTTCTATTTGCTTTATCGAAAGATGCTTTGAATACAAAATTAACATTGTGTTCTTTCGTTATTTCTTTAATTTCCTTGGCGAGGAACAAGGTATGCTCGTAGTTTTCTATTACACAAGGTCCTGCTATTAGTAACAGTTTTTCAGAGGGAACTCTGATGCTTTCTCCAATTAATATCTCCATTTTATGAGTGTCCATACTGATTATCTATCCTTCAATGTTCTTACTATATTTTCTTCAAAGGGAGGATATATGATACCTTTTTCAGTGATAAAAGCGGTGATATTTTCCCCAGGTGTTACATCAAATGCAGGGTTATATACTTCTACATCTTTAGGCGCTATGTATCTTTCTCCGATTTTCCTCACCTCTTCAGGATTTCTGTACTCGATAGGTATTTCCGAACCGTCTTTTACACTTAAGTCAAATGTAGATGTTGGAAGTGCGACATAAAAAGGAATATTGTGATATTTTGCAAGTATGGAGAGGGAATAGGTCCCAATTTTGTTAGCTGTGTCTCCATTTCTTGCCACTCTATCAGCACCAGTAATTACAATATTTATTTTCCTCTCCCTCATTAATACACCCGCCATATTGTCACATATAAGCACCGTTTGAATATCTCCTTGCATTAATTCCCAGGCTGTTAACCTCGCACCTTGAAACAGCGGTCTTGTTTCATCTACAAAAACTTTTACATTTTTACCCTCTTTTTTCGATAGGTAGATAGGAGCCAAAGCGGTTCCGTATTCGCAAGTTGCAAGGGCCCCCGCGTTACAGTGTGTTAAGATACCATCACCCTCGTTTATTATGGAGCTTCCATATATACCTATCATACGGCACGCTTCAGTTTCTTTTCTATATATTTCAAGGGCAGTTGATTCAATCCACAAGAGAAAGTTCTCTACAGAGTCTTCTTTAAGTTGCTCAGCGGATTTTTTTATGTAGTCCAGAGCCCAAGCTAAATTTACTGCAGTAGGTCTTGTCTTCTTTAGTCTTTCGGATACTTCTGACATTTTCCTGTGGGCTTCCATGATATTTTGAAGATTCATGTTCTTTAAGATTGCTACTAACGCTAAACCAGCAAAGATACCTATTGCTGGTGCTCCCCTTACACGCAGACTTTTTATGGCATCTTCAGCTTCCTCAATGGTTTTTATGTCGAGATATTTCAACTCTGAAGGTAATAATGTCTGATCAATTATTTTAAGACTACCATTTTCCCATAATATTGGTTTAATTTGGTATGCCATAGCTTACCCCATGTCATTGGCTTATAATATCGTTAATATCTGTAATGATTAAATATCCTTACTGTGTTATCGTCGTAAATCAGGCCTTTATCAACCCATTCTGTTTCTTCCTGAGATATGGGGATAAACTTCCCCCATGCCCGAGTATACACCTCTTCGCTATCAATATCCATAAGTACACCTTCGGTTTGGACTAATAATCTATGGCCTTTAGTTATCCATGTTTTTACCAGTAATTCCTTGTGTAACGGAACTCTCTTTAAAAATCTTACAGTCATTTCTGCAGTTACACACATTCTCCTAAAATATCTCGCAGCAGACCAAGCCATAGTTTCGTCCAAGGCAGAGGCAACTACCCCTCCATGTACATGACCAGGATAACCGCTGTGTTTCTCTGTAAATTTGACTGGGAGAAGAACAAATTCGTCTTTAATATAAAATTGGGATTGTAAACCAGCGGAATTTTGGTTTCCGCAAACAAAACATGTTGGTGAACTCGGTAATTTTTTTAATTCCATTTCATACTCCAAATTAATATTTCTTTCGGAATGTTAGTCTATAATTATAGAAAACTTCTCATATCCTCATAAATTTGATATTAAACATCAGCTTGTTACAAAAATGGAAATTTACGAGATAAATCACATTAACCATGATATTTCACTACAACAATATCTAAAAAAACTCATTACCTCAGAGGTCTGTAAGATTGGTTTTGAGCTGTGTGGATTTGCAAAAGTTACAGAATGGGATGAGATTCAAAATTTAAAACAGTGGGTTGTAGATAATCTATGTGCAGATATGATGTGGTTTGCCAAAACTTTGCCCGTTAGAAAAGATATAAGAAAATGGTTTCCTGAGGTAAAGTCAATAATTGCAGTGGGTGAAAATTATTATCACAATTGTGATAACTCTTATGTTGCTTTGTATGCTCACGGTATCGATTACCACATTAGGATGAGAAATAAGCTGAAGAATATTGCTGAGTTTGTTAAGAAAATTGTGAAGGGTGGAAAATGCAGAATCTCTGTAGATTCTTCACCCGTACACGAGAAATATTGGGCAAAAAAGGCCGGATTAGGGTGGCAGGGAAAAAATACTCTAATTATAAATCCCGTCTACGGATCATGGTTCAACATCGGAATTCTTGCAGTAAACTTTGTTCTTCCTGAAGATGTTCAATTAGATAATCACTGTGGAGAATGCTCTAAGTGTGTGGATGTTTGTCCCACAAATGCTTTGTTATACCCTGGCGTATTAGATGCTAATAAGTGCATATCCTATCACACTGTAGAAAACAGGAAACTTATTCCTGATGAAATTTCTAATAGAAATAAAAGATATATATTTGGATGTGATTTTTGTCAAATTGTATGTCCTTGGAATAGGAAAACGCCTGTTACTCCGAGACCAGATGCTTGCGATGAGAAAGTATATGAGGGTATTAAGCAGATTCTAAATTCTGGAGATATTCCAACCTTTTCGGTATTTAATCTCACTTCTATGAAGCGCTTAGGTTTAAAGTTACTCAAGAGGAATGCGTCATTGTTAACCTAAGAATTCAAAAATTAAAATTTATTATTATTATAAAAACAAATAAAACCAGATTTTTAGGATTTCTTGGAATACTTAACTTCTTTTTTATGTTTATGTTATAATAAATTCACTCATTGTACTTACCTCTATAAGGGAGAAAGTAGATGGAAAAGGTTAATCCTATAAGAATTGAGATATTTGATACTACTCTGAGAGATGGTGAGCAGTCCCCAGGGGCAAGTATGAATACCCAAGAAAAATTACAAATGGCTCTACAATTGGAAAAGTTAGGGGTTGATACTATAGAGGCAGGTTTTCCTATTGCATCAAAGCAAGAATTCGAGGCAGTTAGTAAAATTGCAACTGCTGTTAAGAAGTCTCGGGTAGCTGCTTTGGCTCGCGCTTTAGAAGGAGATATAGAATGTGCAGCTCGGGCTTTAGAGTCCGCTGAAAAGCCGACATTACATACATTTATCGCGAGTTCTGAGATACATATGGAGTATAAACTTAGGATGACGCCCAAGGAAGTATTAGAAAGGGCTCGAAAAGCTGTCAAGTTAGCCAAAAAGCTGATCCCAAGGGTAGAATTTTCAGCGGAGGATGCTACCCGTTCTAAGTGGGATTTCCTCGTTGAATTGGTCAAGGTAGCCATAGAAGAAGGTGCAGATGTGATTAACTTGCCGGATACAGTTGGATATGTAACCCCATCAGAAATAAGGGATATGTTTGCTTTTGTAATTGATAAGGTTCAACCTCCTGAAGGCGTTATCTTTTCTTGTCATAATCACAATGACCTCGGGTTAGCAGTTGCAAATGCTCTCTCAGCTCTTGAAGGTGGTGCGAGACAAATTGAGTGTACAGTCAATGGAATAGGAGAAAGAGCAGGTAATACATCACTCGAGGAAATTGTTATGATTCTTCATACAAGGCAGGATATTTATCCATATACTTGTCGCGTGGTAACTACGGAAATTATGCCGTCGAGCAATTTGCTAAGTAAGCTTACAGGATTAAAAGTTCCCTATAATAAGCCCATTGTAGGGAGAAACGCTTTCGCACACGAGTCGGGGATACACCAACATGGGGTAATTGCAAATTCTAAAACTTATGAGATAATTACTCCAGAGTTAATTGGAAATGTCCGCTCAACCCTTGTTCTTGGTAAGCATTCTGGGCGAGCTGGATTAGCTAAAAAGTGTGAAGAGTTAGGTTTTAATCTGGATAGGGAAGAGCTTGATAAGCTTTACGATAAGTTCATGAATTTGGCAGAAAAGAAAAAAGAGGTATACGACGACGACTTATTGTTACTTATCGTCTCCCTTCGTCAAGAAGAGTTTGAAACATATCACTTGGAACAAGTAAGAACTGCAGGACACGACCCTCATACAGCACTTGTAAAGTTGAGAAGGGGTGAAGAAACCTTTGTGGATACCGCTATTGGGGACGGACCTGTTGATGCCGCCTGTAAAGCAATAGAAAGAATCACTGGGATATTAGGCCAAATTGAACAGTTTGACATCCGTGCAACTACGCCTGGGAAAGACGCTGTAGGTGAAGCCACTATAGTGGTAAATTTCTATGGCAAAAAGGTAACCGGAAATGGTTCAAGCACTGATATAGTAGAGTCAGCAGTAAAGGCTTATTTGAATGCGGTTAATAAATACATAGCTATTCGTGAAGCTTACGAAACTGTTTCAGCTAAGTAGTTTTTGAACTTACTCAGAATTTGGTGGTATAATATTCCTCCTTAATAAGGGGGAATTTATTTTTATAGGAGGATATAAAGTGAAAGAAGGAATTCATCCAAAGTATGTAGAGTGTGTTGTAAAGTGTGCTTGTGGTAATACCTTTAAGACTCGGGCTACCAAGCCTAATATAAATGTTGAAATATGCTCTAATTGTCATCCATTCTTTACTGGAAAACAAAAATTTGTAGATAGTGAAGGTAGAGTAGAGAGATTTCAGAGAAAATATGGGAGAAAAAATTTAGTATCTGAGTCTAAAAAAGAATCATCTAACAACTAAATGTGATTGTTTATGAACGCTCTTCTGCGCGAGAAGGTTCGCGCCATTGTTCAGGAATATGACGAGCTCTCTCAAAAGATGTTAGATCCCGAGATAGTTAGTAATCCTGAGTCTTATAGAAAGCTGGCGCGAGCCCAAAAAGAATTAGGAGAAATTGTTGAAACCTTCCGTGCTTACGAGGATAAAGAAAGAGAGCTCAGGCATATAGATGAGATTCTAAAAGAGGAATCAGATGCCGAAGTAATCCAGTTAGCTCAGGAAGAAAAGAAGAATCTTGAGAGATTATTGGAAGATCTCGAGAATAAACTTAAAATCCTTCTTTTGCCCAAAGACCCGAATGATGAAAAAAATATAATAATGGAGATTAGGGCAGGAACTGGTGGAGAAGAGGCAGCTCTCTTTGTGGCGGACTTGTTTAGGATGTATTCTCGCTATGCTGAGAAGAAAGGATGGAAGATAGAGGTACTCGATTCACATCCTACTGACTTAGGGGGATACAAAGAGATATGTTTTCAGATTAGTGGAGATAGAGCATACAGTCAGCTTAAGTTCGAAGGGGGAGTTCACAGGGTGCAAAGGGTTCCCGAGACTGAAGCCCAAGGAAGAATTCATACATCTGCGGTTACAGTCGCTGTTTTGCCTGAGGCGGATGAAGTTGAAGTAGAGATAGATCCAAAAGATATCAGAGTAGATGTTTTTAGATCCTCGGGACATGGCGGTCAGAGTGTTAATACTACCGATTCCGCAGTTAGGATTACCCATATACCTACTGGGATAGTAGTTACATGTCAAGATGAAAGATCCCAGCATAAGAACAAAGCTAGAGCATTGAAGGTACTTAGAGCACGATTGCTTGACATGAAAATGCAGGAGGAAGAAAATGCTCGAGCCCAACATAGAAAACTTCAAGTGGGTTCGGGGGATAGAAGTGAAAGAATTCGAACATACAATTTCCCACAGAACAGAGTTACAGACCACAGAATAGGGTTAACCCTTTATTCCCTCGATCAAGTTTTAGATGGGGAGCTCCAAACTATTATCGACGCTTTGATAACAGCAGACCAAGCAGAAAGACTTTCTCAACTCACTGAAACTGAGTTTAGTAAATCTAAATAATTCTATGCCATATGTTTGGGAAATCCTTAATCGTATAACCGCGTCTCTTGCGCACATCTCTGATAGTCCCAGATTTGAAGCGGAACTTCTCTTATCTTACGCATTAAATATTACTCGTTCGGATCTCTTAGCAAAGGTGAGAAGTTCAACAGATCTACCTCCTACTTTAGATGAGATCGTTGCTCAAAGACTTCGTTACAAACCTTTAGCGTATATTTTAGGTTATACTGAGTTTTATTCCCTGAAGATTTTTACTGAGCCTCCAGTTTTTATCCCAAGGCCTGAAACAGAGTTATTGGTAGAGAAAGCTATTGAAATAATAGAACATTTCCCATCGAATAATTTAAAAATCTTGGAGCTTTGCACGGGTACAGGTTGCATTCCTATTGCAATACTGAAAAACACTAAAAAAAACATTTTCTTCATTTCCACTGATATTTCCGAATCAGCTGTTCGGCTCGCAATGAAGAATGCTTCTTACCATGATCTGAAAGTAATTTTCCTCCTTGCTGATTTATTCTCCGTATTTACAAATTACCCCTTCTTTGATATTATTCTTTGCAACCCGCCGTATGTATCTGAACTCGAATGGGAACATATCTCTCCTGCCATTAGAGATTATGAAGATAAAAGAGCAATAGTTGCTGGCAAGGAAGGTTTAGAGATAATCAGGAATATTGTCCAACTCTCAAGAACAAGTCTTGTAAATGGTGGGTATCTTTTATTTGAGATTGGAGAAAACGAGAAGAACGATGTGTTAAAGTTATTAAAGAATGCAGGATACACAGATGCTCAGGTCATTAATGACCTACAAACACTGCCAAGAATAGCAGTGGGAAGATGGTCAATGATATAAGGGAATCGTATGAGTAATTTTGAATATTTTAAAACAATCAAAGAGATGCCATCTGAGGAACGCCCTCGAGAAAGACTTGCTCGGTTAGGTCCTGAAGCTTTGAAAGATGCAGAATTGATTGCGGTTATATTGAGAACCGGCACAAACAGAGTCAGCGTGGTGACTCTTGCTGAAAATCTTCTCACTGAGTTTGGTAATCTTAGAAGATTAGCTCAGGCTACAGTTGAGGAGATTACCAGCCGTGTAAAAGGCATTGGTAAAGTAAAAGCAATAGAGTTAAAAGCTGCCCTTGAACTTGGGAAAAGACTTGCATCTTATACCAAAGAACCTTCTCATAAGATAAGAAGTCCAAGAGATGTTGTTGATCTTCTAATGACTACATATAAAGATTATGAAACAGAACACTTTACATGTATATTTATGAATGTTAGGAACTATGTAATCAAGGTTTTAGAAATCTCCAAAGGAGGATTAGACTCTGCAGTTGTATCACCATCGGAGGTCTTTAGACATGCTGTTAGAATAGGTGCTTGTAATGTAATACTGGCTCATAATCATCCTTCAGGAGACCCAGAGCCAAGCCCTGCAGATATAGACATATCTAATCAACTTATAGAAGCTGGAAAAATTTTAGGAATTCAAGTTCTCGACCATATAATATTTGGCGATGGAAAATATGTTAGTCTGAAAGAAAGGGGTTTAATTTGAAAAACAGAGTAAATGGCTGGATTATAGGAAGTAGATACTATTTACCTTGTTTTATTGTTGGTGTACTTTTATTAATTATAGGAATTGAAAAATCGAGTTATCCTACAACAGGGATAGGGAGTATTTTGTTAATATCTTCCCTTCTGATTTTAGCATTTTTCAGAGATTTTCCCAGAAAAATATCTGCTGGGGATAGAGAGTTTGTCTCTCCTGCCGATGGAAAAATAGTAGAAATAGATACTGCTAATGAGGATGATCTCTACGGGGGCAGATGTGTGAAAATTGCTATTTTTATGTCGGTTTTTAATGCCCATGTCAACAGAAGCCCCTTTCGGGGTGTTGTAAAAAAAGTGCTATATAAAAAGGGAAAGTTTATCAATGCTATGATGCCTGAAGCGGGAAAACAAAACGAATCCAATACTATATGGCTCGAAACCGAGAGGGGAGCTATTATCATAAAACAGATTGCAGGTTTGATTGCAAGAAGAATAGTTTGCAATTTATCTGAAGGGGAATATCTTGAAGTGGGGGAGAAGTTTGGTATGATAAAATTCGGTTCGAGAGTGGAATTGTTACTACCACCGGAAGTAGAGTTGTATGTTAAGTTAGGTGATAAAGTATTTGCAGGTACATCCATTTTGGGAAGATTCTTATGAAGGAACTTTTGAGCAGTAAGAAAAAACGAGCTAAAATTGAGCTGAAAGGAAGAAAGGCAACCCCCGTAAATGTATTGGCAAGCCTTTTTACAACTATAAGTCTGTATCTCGGAATAGCGAGTATATTTGCAAGTATTGGTTCTGAATTTGATAAAGCCTCATACCTGATTTTGCTTGCAATCTTGTTTGACGCACTCGATGGAACTGTAGCAAAACTTACAAATAGTGTCTCTGAATTTGGGAAACAATATGATAGCTTGAGCGATTTAGTTGCCTTTGGAGTAGCACCTGGAGTATTAGTTTTTATGTTATACCTACCGGAAGAGTTTCATCTGAATATTTCTCCAAGAGCGGAGTCAATCATAGGTAAGTCAGGTTCTTATATGTCAATAATATACATCATTTGTGCCGCCCTGCGACTTGCGCGGTTTAATACTTATGAAGCTGAGTTCAGAGATTCATTTAGAGGTTTACCCTCACCAGCTGCAGGAGGTACACTCGCATCTTTTGTTCTTTTTTTAGACTATTTTGAACCCAGGTTAGAGGCACACCAATTAGGTCCCCTTGCATATTATGCCCTTGCACCTTTTGCTGTAGTACTTGCTTTGCTTATGGTAAGTTCAGTTAGGTATCCCAAAGATAAGCTCAAATATTTCATATTTTCTCCTAAGCCCGCTTTTATTACATTGGCAATTACTGCTTTTGTTCTGGCAATCATACACTACGCGATTACTACATCTTTGTCTATTGTGCTTTTTCCCCTTATGCTCACTTATGTAGGTTTCGGGATTGGTGATACTTTTTATCTTTATCTCTCCTCGAACCCTACTAAAAAGGGTAGTCAAGAACAAGCCAACCTAAATTCGTTTATGAGTAGTAGCAAATGAGTAACTCGTAACTGTTTTTGTGAATAATACACATGAACATTGTCACAAGCAGGATAAGTTTTCCTAAAATATCCAGATTCACGGAGATTCTGCTGGGAATAGTTTTTTTTATTAGTGGATATTCGAAACTAATAGAAATAAATAAGTTCACAGTTCAAATATATTCATATGGTGTTATATTTTACAAGCCTATTTTGCCTTGGATTGCATTATGCGTTGTATTGCTTGAGCTTATACTGGCTGTTTTACTCTCTTTTGGTATTAAACACAAGAGAATACTTCACTTATTTATCTTATTTTTGCTCTTCTCTTTTTCAGGACTAATCTTGTATGGGTGGTTTTTCCACAATCTAAAAGATTGTGGATGCTTCGGAAAGATAGAAATGGGACCAGGTTCTTCATTAATCAAGAATGCTATTCTACTTATTCTTACATCTTATTGCCTCATTATGGCTGGTAAAACAGTTTCTTATAAAGAAAATTCTCATCTTATTAAATTTAAGATTATAACTTTATTAGCAGTTTTAATATCAGGTTTTGTTATGGGATATTCGAGTCTGAGAAAAGAAACTTCTTTTGTTAGTGTAGATAGTGATACCTCTTTTCCAAATTTATTAATAGGAATGAATTTTGAAGTAGATGGGAAGGTCTACGATTTGAGTAATGGTGAGTACTTAGTTGCCTTACTGAGTTTTGGATGTGACCACTGTATAGAGGAAGCCCCAAAACTAAATGATTACCTACTTCTACAAAATATTCCTCCATTAGTAGCTGTTTGCTTAGAAGAGTCCTCAGAAGAGAAAGAGTATTTTTTTGCGAAAGTAGGCCCCCAGTTTCCCACATATTCCTTGGGAAACAAACCCATTTTATTTCTCTCAATGATAGGCAAGGAACCACCTCGTTTAGTACATATAAAAAACGGTAGTGTATTAAAAATGTGGGATTATAACCTACCAGAGGTAGAAGAATTGGGTAGATATTTCAGTTCTCTGAAATAGTACAAAAACTGAATATTTTGAAAAGAAGTATAAATCTTGGGTATTATCTTACTACTTTAGAATTTTTCAATAGAGTGGGCAGAAAGTATCTCATTTTTTATAGCAGAAGGTTTGTTTATTTATGAGTGTAAGCCAAGAGCCGATTATAAAAACAACAAAACTCACTAAAATATATGAGACAGGATTTAGGGGGGAGGAGGTTAAAGCTCTCATAGACTTAGATTTGGAAATTTATAGTGGGGAAATATTCGGATATTTAGGACCTAATGGTTCGGGTAAAACTACTACAATAAAATTATTACTGGGTTTAATATTTCCCACCTATGGAGAAATTTTTGTTTTAGGAACTTCAGATATCAATTCGCCAGCTGTAAAGAAAAACATCGGTTACCTTCCAGAGGGTGCATTCTACCCCGATTTTCTAAGAGGCGAAGAAATTCTCCATTTTTATGGTCAGCTCTATGGTTTGACAGGTAGAGAACTGCGCAAGCGGGTAGATTATGTTCTCGATCTTGTTGGTATGACACATGCGCGAAGGAGAATGTTAAAGGGGTATTCAAAAGGTATGCGGCAAAGAATTGGTTTAGCGCAAGCTCTCATAAGCGACCCTAAGATACTAATTTTGGATGAACCTACTACAGGTTTGGACCCTATAGCTAGAAAGGAAATCAGAGATATACTTGCCCGTTTGAGGGATGAAGGAAAAACTTTGTTTATATCCAGTCATGAACTTCTTGAAGTGGAGATGATATCAAATAGGGTAGGAATCCTGTTTGACGGAGTTCTCAGGGTATCTGGAACTCTGGATGAACTTCTTGAAATTAAGGACAGAATAGTAGAGTTTGCAAACGCCACAGAAGATAAAATAAAAATTATCATAGATAAAGGAGGAGAGATTTTTGACCAAATAGATTCTAAAGTCTTTCTGAGAGCTAAGTCTGACGATGATATTTATAATGTAATTGAATTAGGACGGTCTGTAGGACTTTCTTTAGTTAAGATAACGCCGAGAAGAGAAAGTTTAGAAGAATTGTTCGTTAGGGTGATAACTTCTGCTGAAGCAGAACGGAGAACAAAAAATGAGTAAAGTCATTGAGTTTGTCAAGGGACCTTGGTATATTGCTGTGTACACATGGAGAGAGGGGCTCAGAAGAAAAACATTAGTTGGTTTCTTAATACTAAGTTTATTAGTTATCTTTGGCGCTACATTTATGACATCCTTTTTGAATCAAGCCACAGTAGGGGATGTTACAACGGACATGGATTTGAAACTTATAAAAGATATATGTGTTACTACCATCTCTATTTTTGGTGTGTTAATTACAATTTTTATATCTGCTTCTGTTGTCCCTGTAGAAGTAGAAAACAGAATAATATATACAGTTCTTTCTAAACCTGTAAGAAGATTTCAGTACTTATTAGGGAAGTTTTTGGGTGCTCAGCTCATAATCATCATGAATTTATGTTTAATGGGTGGACTGTTTTTTGTGGCTCTGTACATAAAACAAAGGATATTACCTACTCTGCTTTTGTGGTCTGTGTTTTTAACATACTTTGAGTTTTTGATTGTCTCTGCACTAACTTTTGCTGTAGCGTGTGCCTCCAGTTCCTCTGTTCTACCTACGATAGCAGGCCTTTTCATATATATAACCGGAAGTCTTACTGAATATCTCAAAGATGTATATAATCGGTCAGGTCAAACTGGTGAATTCTTAGATTCTCTTATAGGCTACTTGGCTTATATTTTATGGAACATCTTACCAAACTTACAAAGGTTTAGCTTAAAAACTCAGATTGTTAATTCCCAACCTAATGACCCTCCTACCGATGTTCTTATTCCTCAGCTTGTCTTATACGCCCTTATTTATGCTGTCAGTGGATATATAATAGCTTATTGGATTTTCAGAAAAAGAGAAGTATGAGGGAAAGTCTTGATAATGAATGAAAGAGTCATAAATTTATTTTTACTTATATTTCTTATATTGACTTTTGTATTGGGTTCCATCCAAGGGAGGAGAATAGAGTTCATTAGAGATTGTGAAAAATTCTACAGATGGCTCCAAGCAGTAGGGACACAAGTAAGGTTATTCGAAAAGTCTGAAAGTAAAGACGACTCTACAAATAAATATGTGGATTTACAACTGTTTGCGAAGACTGCTGAAATAGCAATGCAGATGTTGATGAATAATGAGGAAGTGGCTCGAGAAATTGCCCCTTCAAAATCGCCATCCGAGAATCTCTCGGATTTAATAGGAAACATGGCTTACGACTATATTATCTGGGAGGTTGTTACTTCACCATCGATAAAAGATGTTAGAAATGAGTTTTTCAAATGCCTTAGAGAAGGAAAAATTCAATACGGCAGAGAAATAGGGTATGCAGAAGCACAAGCGAGTGGAGTAAATATATTCAATTTGTTCTTTGGCTTTAGGAAAATAGCAGCAGGCCTTATCTGGTTAGAGGTCGATAGATATTGGCATCAAGGACTGTTATATAGAATGGTTCCACTCATGAGAACATGCGTAGCATTGGACCCTAATTTTGTAGAGGCATACTTAATAGGGGCTTGGCACTTAGCCTACAATGCTACTGCTAAACTTCCGGATACCCCCCAACATTTAAAAAAATGGAGTCAAAAATACAATGCATGCCTCGGGGAAAAAGAGACATTTTACTATCTGGGCATAGATTTTCTGAAAAGGGGTATCCGTCATAATCCCAGAGAGTATAGGTTATACTTCGATTTAGGCTTTGCAATCTATAAAAACAAACTGAATGACTATCAGAATGCGGTTAAGTATCTAACCGAAGCAGTTAAAGTCCCCCATGAAAGATGGGTTCGGAGACAGCTATACATATGCTTAGAACTCAATGGAGAGTATGAGAAAGCACTTGAAGGTTGGCAAGACTATATGAAAAGGTTTCCCGATAATCCCGTAGCACCTCGCTTCATATTAAGGAATCAAGGAAAGATTTACGAGGAAAAGGCAAAAACACTCTTGGCTGAAGCGAGTAAAGAAAATTCGACTGAAGAAAGAGAGAAAAAAATCAGTTTAGCAAAAGAATACAAACAAAAGGCAAGAGAGATATGGGGGAAACTAAGAGACGAGGAAAACGATCCGTATGGTGATTATAGACTGCTGTTTATGGAAGCAATGGATTTATACGAGGAGGGTAGGTATTTGGAGGCAGTAGCAGTGCTTGACAAAGCTCGTTGGGAGAGCCCAAGTAATTTTGATGAGGCATCAGATATGATTATTAAAATAAAGCAGGAAGGGGGTATTCCTCTTACTGTTTCAGAGCGAAAAGCCGTTTTGAGAAAAGCAGAAGGTGAAAAGTGTCAAGGGATGCCTGAGGAGCCCCTTGCGATTAACAAAACTTAAAAAAAATTAATGATATGCCATCGATTGTTGAAAATATTAAGACTAACATAA
Source organism: Candidatus Hydrogenedentota bacterium (assembly GCA_026415215.1). GTDB lineage: Bacteria > Hydrogenedentota > Hydrogenedentia > Hydrogenedentales > Hydrogenedentaceae > Hydrogenedens. The sequence continues at coordinate 64,557 of JAOAHN010000099.1, read as the reverse complement.
GTAAAATTTTCGAAAATATCGAAAAGGCTAAGGCTAAGAGTATTTTTCCTGATAGGACTGTTAGAATTGTAGCGATAACAAAAAATGCATCTGTAGATGCAATAAAGGTTGTTTATGATTTGGGTTTGAGACACTTTGGGGAAAATAGAATAGAGTCTATTTTGGAAAAATCTCGAAGTTTTTCGTCAGATATTCTTTGGCATATGGTCGGGACTATTCAAAGGAGGAAAATCCCTGACATTCTCTCTGTATGTAGTTTTGTTGACTCCGTGGATAGAATAGAGGTAGGGGAGACATTAAATAAAAGGGCAAAAGAGAAGGGATTAGATAAACTGCCTGTGTTAATTCAGGTAAATGTTTCTGGGGAGATTACCAAGCACGGTTTCTCAATTGAACAGCTTGACGAGGCTTTTGATAATATGAGGTGCCTGTCCAACCTTTATGTAAGGGGGTTTATGACTATTGCTCCATTAAATGCTAACGAGATTGAGTTGAGGAAAATTTTTGGAACTCTAAGAGAATTGGGCGAGAGGTATAATCTTAGAGAATTATCCATGGGTATGTCAGATGATTATGAAATTGCAGTAGAGGAAGGTGCTACAGAAGTGAGATTAGGTAGAGCAATATTCGGGTAGATTATTATGGTAATGTGAGGATATTAAAAATGATTGCGGAACTAGAAAATATAAAACACACAGCTATAGCTAAAATAAGCACTGTAGAGCTATTGGAAGATTTGGAACAAATAAGGGTAGAGTTTTTGGGAAAAAAAGGCAAGGTTACTGAAATTTTGAAAAAACTTGGTTCTCTACCCCCAGAGGAAAGACCTATTGTAGGAAATAAAGCAAATGAAATTAGGGATTTCATAACCGAAGCAGTTGAAACAAAGAAAAAAGAACTATTGGAGAAGGAATTTCAAAGAAAGCTCGAAACCGAGAAAGTAGATATTTCCTTGCCAGGAAGATCTCTTGGTAAGGGACACATGCATGTAATAAACCGTGTAATGAACGAAATAGTAGACATATTTATTCAAATGGGCTTTCAGGTGGCTTCTGGTCCAGAGGTAGAGACTGAATATTATAATTTTGAAAGTTTAAACACCCCCTCTGACCATCCCGCGAGAGATACTCATGATACATTCTATATAAAGCCTGGCATTGTTCTCAGAACTCATACCTCACCTGTCCAGATGCGGGTAATGGAAAAGACTGAACCTCCTGTTGCTGTCGTAGTTCCTGGAAGAGTATACAGAGTAGATAACGATGCAAGTCATAGCCCTATGTTTAATCAGATGGAAGGATTATTGGTAGATGAAGATGTCACTTTTGCTGACCTCAAGGGAACGCTAATGTATTTCGTTAAAAAGTTCTTTGGGGAAGAAACAAAAGTAAGATTCAGACCACATTATTTCCCTTTTACTGAGCCTTCTGCAGAGATGGACATTTCTTGCACTGTTTGTATGGGAAAAGGTTGTAGAATTTGCAAAAATACCGGGTGGTTAGAAATTCTGGGTTGCGGAATGGTTCATCCAGTGGTATTCAGTTACGCTGGCTATGATAATGAAAAATATCAGGGCTATGCTTTCGGGTTCGGTATAGATAGAATGGCTATGCTCAAATATGCTATACCTTCGATAAATTTACTATTTGATAACAACATAAGGTTTTTGGAGCAGTTCTGATATGAAAATATCTTATAACTGGCTGAAGGAATATTGTGATATTCCAGTCTCGCCTAAAGAACTCGCTGAAAAGTTAACGATGCTTGGATTAGAAATAGAATCTATACATGAGCCTGGTAAAAACATTGATAATGTAGTTGTAGGCAAAATACTTGAGATAAATCCTCATCCACAAGCAGATAAACTTGTAGTTTGTAAAACAGATATAGGTAAAGGAGAACCTTTACAGATTATTTGCGGTGCTAAAAATATGAAGGTGGGAGATAAAGTTCCAACCGCTCTTGACGGAGCTACCCTACCTGGTGGGATTAAGATAACTCGAAGAAAGATGAGAGGCGTTGAGTCCTTCGGAATGATGTGCTCTCCTGCAGAATTAGGTGTAGCTGATGATGCTGAAGGCTTGATGATTTTAGACCCGTCAACTCCCATAGGTTTAGATATTAGAGAGGTGTTGGGATTAAATGATGTAATATTTGAAATAGAGATTACTCCCAACAGAGGAGACTGGGCTAGCTACATAGGATTAGCAAGAGAAATTTGTGCTTATTATAATCTCCCATTAAAAATTCCTTCTTTCCAATTTTTTGAGGACGATGAAGAAGCTATCTCAATTTCTAATGTTACTATAGAATGTCCCGAGTTATGTCCTAGATACGCTGGTAGAGTAATTAAAGGTGTAAAAGTAGCACCATCTCCTGAGTGGCTTGAAAGAAAGTTAGTTTCCGCAGGTCAAAGACCCATTAATAATGTAGTTGACATTACAAACTTCGTTTTACTTGAATGTGGACATCCGTTACACGCCTTTGATCTAAATAAACTAAATGAAAAAAGAATTGTAGTTAGATTGGCAAGGTTAGGAGAGACTATACGGACTCTCTATGGTGAAATCAGGGAACTCAAACCAGACCAAATGGTGATAGCGGACGGGCAGATTCCCCAAGCTCTTGCTGGAATTATGGGTGGGGCTGATAGTGAGGTGGATAATAATACTATAGATGTTTTCTTAGAAAGTGCTTATTTTAATCCTGTTTCTATTAGAAGAACTGCAAAGGCGCACAGTCTATTAACTGAAGCTGCTCAACATTTCCAAAGAGGTGCCGATCCTAATATCGTTATTTGGGCAATTAACAGAGCTACCTCATTAATTCAAAGAATAGCAGGTGGTAGAGTTTTGAAAGGTGTCATCGATGTATACCCAGTTAAGATGGAAAGTAAAATAGTTAAACTAAGATATGAAAGAACTAAAAAACGACTCGGTGTAGATGTCGAAAAACAATATCAAAAATCTATTCTTACAAATCTCGGATTTTCAATCAAACGAGAGACTAATACAGAGGTGGAGGTTCAAGTGCCATCATGGAGACACGATGTCTCTTTGGAAGAAGACTTAATTGAAGAGATAGCAAGGTTTTATGGATATGATCGCATCCCTCACACTTTACCAAAAGTTAGACAGACTGAGGTCACATTTGATACCACTTTTAAAAAGTTACATAACATACGAAGCTTTCTCGTAAATAAAGGGCTTACAGAATGTTTCTCATGGACATTCTCTAACCCAGAAATTGTGGAGGAATTAGGGTTTCCTGAATCTTTCCTGAAAATGGTTGAGATTCAGAATCCTCTTTCAAAGAATTTGCGAACCATGAGAACATCAATAATCCCTAATATTTTATCAATAGCTCAGAAAAACCATCTTGAGGATAGATTAGCTATTTTCGAGATAGGCCCAGTATTCTTGCCAAATCCAACAGACATCTTGCCAGATGAACCCCAAAGATTATGTTTACTATTGATGGGCTACGCTCAGCCTAGACTTTGGTGTTATCAAGATAGAAAGTTCTTTGATTTCTTTGACTTGAAAGGGTTGTGTGAAGAACTTTTGGATGAGATTTCAGTCTCTTATAAAATAGAAAAAACCGATTTCCCTATTCTCCACAAAGGCCAATCTCTTAAGTTGGTTGTTAAAAACGAAATTGCTGGTTATTTAGGGAAGCTAAATCCGAAGATTTCACATAAACTCGAAATTTCAGAAAACACCTTCATTGCGGAGCTCTATTTAGATAAATTACTTGCATCCACACCTAAGCGAAAAATATATAAAGAAGTTTCTGAATATCCCTCTACATCAAGAGACCTTGCTATACTTGTTGATGAAACTGTAGATTACGCGGATATCATAACATCATTGAAGCCAATAGGGGAGAGGGTTCTAAGAAAAATAGATGTTTTTGATGTTTACAAAGGTTCCCAAGTTCCTAAGGGCAAGAAAAGTATTGCTTTGTCTTTTAACTTCTGCTCAAATGAGAAGACTCTCACAGATGAAGAAATCAATTCACTTATGGAAACCATTATAAATACTCTAACAAAGAAATTTAATGCACAAATTCGATGAAAAAATATTGGATCGGGCAGTTGAAAATTTGTTCTCATCTTTGGAAAAGTTAGAAAATTCTGTAGAGTCTCTTATTGAGAAAAGAAAAATATTAGAACAGAAATTAGAAAAACAAATTAGGGAACATTGGGAGGTGAGCTCTGAACTTTCGAGGGTGAAAGACGAGATTTCTCAATTTATGGAATCCAAAGAAAAATACGACCGTATTTCTGAAGTTTGCAAACTTTTATCAGTTAAAGTAGATGAGATGATAGAGCTTATCTCAAGTTTAGAAAAACACTTAATTAAGTAAAATTTGATTAATGTATGAGTGAGGAAAATAACAAAACCATCTCAGTCAAAATATTTAACACAGAAGTTATTATACCTATTTTTCAGTCGAAAGAATTGACTTTGAAATTAGTCGAGAAATTGGAAAAACACATGTTCAGTGTTTATAAAGAGTATCAAGTTTTCCTGACCCAAATGATTGCAATTAGGACTGCTTATGACTTTTTGGTCTCATTGGAATTATTAAGTGAAGAATTGAGAAACCTGAAAAAGAATATTTTAAGCATTCTTGAAGAAGTTAACGATCGGATTAATACTATTACAGCTCAGTTGGATAATTCTGAAGAAAAGAGAATTGACAGATCTTAACGAGAGCTAAAGTAGCTAATTCATCAGGGAGGATCCTGGTTGTTATTTTGTATGGTAATAGATTTTTATGTGAATAATTATATGTCCGATAATATATATTATGTTAAGTAAAAATATAGCAGAAAACTTTAAATTCGTCTCTGGGGATTGGGTCTTTTAACCTTGATAAATGAAACAATATCATTTTTTTTGTCCTCTAAAAATATGATAATAAATATTAGTTTTTTATGATAAGTATCTAACAAACAATGTGTTATTAATATGACTTATGATGTAATATTTCATATACAAAAAAATAGAACCACTTATAGAGTAATTAATATCACAAAGTCTTATAAAATAAAGGAATCTTTATCTTTAGATTTTACATAGCCTGCGGACGAGGTGTAAAAGAAAGTCTCTGTTGTCCATCGTTAAATAGAAAAACCTCCCTCCCATTCTCGAGAATGATTTATTGAATCTGAGATAGTATTCTGGTCTACTCATTGGGGGCTCCCCGTTTCCCCAATTCCATTTTGATTCTTGTAAATCCACAACTACTATGAGGTGATTCGTAATGGGTTTTCCATTTTGTAAAGCTAAATTTTGACACATTGATAAAGATTTTTCGAATACCATAGGTGACATTACAGCAGAACCTATACTCAAGTATACTCCTCCATCCAAATTGTACACAGATTCAACAAAAGTAAGAAAGTCCCTCTCCCCTGCTCTTCCAATAGCAGAACAGCAGTTCATGGGATGGGTATATATAATGTCATGTCCAATCATAGGGTGTGCTGTAAAAGGAATTCCTTTCCTATATGCGAATGCTTGTAATCCAAATCTCTTATATAGATGGGGAACTTTTAAGAAGCCGTCTCTTAGGGAAAATGTTTTTATGGCGTGTAAGAGGTCAGCACAAGCCGAAGCATAATAGGGCTCCGCTTCTGCTCTATCTTTAATTTTTTCGATGAGCTCTTCTTTTGATGGTATATACAGTCCTTCATTTTCGACGAATGTACCTACCGATTCCCCATAGCCTCTTCCTTCGTAGGCGCCTACAATAATAGCAAGATTTAGATAAAAGCCAGTCTCCTCCCAAATTCCAAACTCACCTTTTTGGACATTAGTTTTCACATCTTCACTGCTGTGTCCTTGATAACTAAATTCCCAATCATGAATAATGCCCGCTCCGTTTGTTGCTAAGTGAGTTATCCAACCGTTCTCCACTAAATGCATAATTACCGGAGCCAAACCATTTTTTATGGAATGAGCTCCGAAAGTTAGCATACGAGATTTGTTGGCTTTTTTAGCACTAATCAATTGTTCCAATAGGTATTCAAAGACCTCGTTTTCGTTCTCAGTTAATTCGCGGGAAGGTTCCGCATCAGGGTAAACAGCATCCTTTTCGATGTAAACTTTATCTTTCCTCAATGATAACGGCTTAAACTTTATTTTTTTTCTGTCAAACTGAGGGTAAGGCATAATATCTAAATTCCTTAATTTAACATAATATTAATAATAGTGCTAAATCTGTGTAAAGAGATAATCTGCTTCTTAATTTCTTCTCGTTCCTCTTTAAAATCTATTTTCAATGGTTCAGTCCCAAACATTTTCAATACTTCCATACATAAATCTACATCATCTGTTAAAATATAATCCACCTTTGCTCTTGCAAGCTTTTCTATTGTGTTTCTGTCCTGAGCACTAAAAAAATTCACCTTTAACCCTTTTTGATGAGCAAAATCTATGTCTTCTTTTAGATTATCTATTCCCTGAATAAAGTTGATTTGTATGTAATCAGAATTTAACTTGATTGCTCTCTCTATATATTCTCTTCTTTTCTCTCCTGGTTTTGGAAGTATACACACTTTCATATCTGGATATTCTGTTCTTATAGCTTCCAGTTGGTCCTCTGTATTACAGGCAATAAAACATCTTCCAGTCTCTCCCAATTCCTTTAAGGTCTTTGTTACGACTTTAGTTACGAAAGAATCTCCGTAAACATGAACATTACACAGTATCCCATAAGGAATCACAGAAAAAACCTCAGCCATTGAAGGGACCTTTGTACCCCTGAATGATTCGTTAAACCAACTTCCAGCATCTAAACTATATATTTCGTGACTTGTTAGTTCAGAAACTTTCCCTTTTCCGTTAGTAGTTCTATCAACTGTTTCATCGTGCATAAGGACTAAATGCCCGTCCTTTGTCATTCTAACATCGAACTCAATCATATGAACTCCTTTTTCTACGGCTGATTTTATAGCTGGGATGGTATTCTCAGGAGCATTTTTTGCATCCCCCCTGTGGGCGCAAACAAAAGTTTGAGAATTGGCATAAAAACACAAAAACATTAGTAAAAAGACACAAAACACAATATCGGTATTTGCCGTTTTATCTGGGGTTAGTAGATTTTTTAATAATTTCAGGAACATTTTTTATTGCTTCTTCAAATTTTTTTACTAATTTTCCTCCTGCTTGGGCAAAGTCTCTTCTTCCTCCTCCCTTTCCTCCTATGGTTTGGGCTAATTGATTGACAATCTCCAATGAGTTGTACTTATCTGCTAAATCCTCTGTTACCCCTACGCAAAAACTTGCTTTGTCAGGATATTTTATGCCTACTACCACTATACCTGAACCGATCCTCTCTTTTAGGTGATCTACAAGTGTTCTTGCCTGGGAAATATCCTCATTTTCTAACTCTACTACAATATATTTTACTCCATTTATAGATTCAACATTTGATAGGAAATCCTTAGTTTCACCAATTAGGACTTTTCTTTTCCACTTATCTACTTCCTTAGTTAGTTTCTCCTTTTCATTGAGTAGTTGAACCAACTTTTCTGATATTTTATCTACAGAAGTTTCAAGCAATTGGGATAAGCCTTTGAGTGTTTCATCTATGTTTTGAACCCATTCAATGAACGGTTTTCCACAAATTGCTTCGATCCGTCTTACACCTGCTGATACTGATGATTCAGATATTATTTTGAATCCACCTATGTCACCTGTCCTTGATACATGACATCCTCCGCATAGTTCTGCACTTATATCGTCAATTTTTATTACTCTTACAACATCTCCATATTTTTCTCCAAACAATGCCATTGCTCCCATTTTCTTGGCTTCTTCTAAAGGCAAGTATAAAATCTGGACTTTATGATTTTTTCTAATCTGTTCGTTAACCCAATCTTCTATATCTTTAAGTCTCTCGTAGCCTGTTGCTTCAAAATGAGTAAAATCGAATCTTAATCTATCCTCAGTAACTAAAGAACCACACTGATGAACATGCTCCCCAAGTATGTCTCTTAACCCGGCTTGAAGTAAATGTGTTGCAGTGTGGTGTCGTTGAATGTCCTCTCTGCGTTTTATATTTACTAAAGATTTTACCTCTGTTCCCTCTCTAATTTCTCCTTCTTTTACCTCTATGTGATGAACATGTAATTTCTCCAAAACTTTCTTGGTATCTGTCACCTCAACTAAGAAATTCTCAGTTATTCCTTGTAAAGATCCAGTGTCTCCTACTTGTCCCCCACTCTCCGCGTAAAAGGGGGTCGTATTTAAAATTAATAAACCTTTCTCTCCCTTTACCAACTTTTCTACTCTTTCATTTTCTTTTAGTAGTGCTATTACTTTTCCATTTTCCTCAAATTTTTCATACCCTACAAATGTAGTGGGTCCAAATGAAGCCAAAATTTTATGGTATACTGGCGCTACTTCTTCTTCACCACTGCCTACCCAACTCTTTCTAGCACTTTCCTTTTGTTTATCCCGACATTTCAAGTAGCCCTCTTCATCAATTAAATATCCTCTTTCTTCTGCCATATCCTTTGCTATGTCTAAAGGGAAACCGTAGGTATCGTGGAGCTTAAAAAGTGTGTCACCACTTATAACTTTTTCACCCTTCTTTCCCATTTCTTCGAAAATTTCGTATAGTATTTCCATTCCCCTTTTAAGTGTACTTGCAAATCTCTCTTCTTCCATTTTTATGATTTTCTCTATTTGTTTTTGACTATCTACCAGTTCGGGGTAATATTTTCCCATTAGGTCTACCACTACTTTGCTAACTTTGAATAGGAAAGGTTCACTTAATCCAAGTTCCCTACCAAATCTTGAAGCTCTTCTTAGAATCCTACGCCACACATATCCTCTTCCTTCATTAGAGGGCAATATTCCATCCGCAGACATAAAGGACAAGGCTCTTATGTGGTCCGCTATTACTCTGTAGGGAACCGGTGCGCTTTCGTATTTTTTGCCTGCAAGGCTTTCTGTATACTCGATGATGGGATACAGTAAATCGGTATCGAAGACAGTTTGTTTTCCTTGCAGAAGCATACAAATCCTCTCTAAACCCATCCCGGTATCTATACCCCTATTTTTTAATGGAAGTCTTGTCCCGTCTTTTTGCTGGTCGTACTGTGGAAAAACTAAATTCCAGAACTCAAGGAATCTTTCTTTAGGATCATTATCAGGTGTTGCATCAGGGTCTATGTCCTCTCCCCTATCGTATAACAATTCTGAACAAGGCCCGCAAGCTCCGCTATCTCCAGCAGGTCCCCAAAAGTTGTCTTTTGCCCCTAATCTTACTATTCTATTTGAGGGGATTCCTATCTCTTTATTCCAAATGTGGTAAGCTTCGTCATCTTCCTCATACACCGATATCCATATTCTATCGGGGTTTATATTCAATATCTCAGTGGAAAATTCCCATGCCCAATGGATGGCTTCCCGCTTGAAGTAGTCTCCAAATGAAAAATTTCCTAACATCTCAAAAAATGTCAGATGTCTTGAAGTTTTTCCTACTTCTTCAAGGTCATTCGCCTTTCCTCCCGCCCTTAGACATTTTTGGGAGGTTGCCGCTCTTCTATATGGCACAGGGACCTCCCCCGTGTAATATGGTTTAAACTGAACCATCCCCGCACTTGTAAACAGAAGTGTTGGGTCGTTTCTGGGAACTAAAGCATCGCTTTTTTCTATTATATGATCCCTGTCTCTAAAGAAATCCAAAAACTTTTTTCTTACTTCATAACTTTTCACTTAGAAATCCTCCGCTATTGAATAGTAAAAACAATAAGTATTGTCTCTGAAGAGATTGTTGGCATAGAAATTTTATCAAAAACTCCTCCCATTTTACATAAATTTTATGTTTTTATTTCACTGGCAGTAATTAGCAGTAATTAGAGGTATATACACTTTAGAGACAGATGTTTTATTACGGAGCTACACGAACCTTCTTATGTAGGAGGACTATCCCCGTAAAGATTATAAAGAAGACGCCAATTAGGATTCCAAAATAGTTAGAAGCTGGAACATTCTTATCGGTCACTTTTATGGTGATTCGGTATATTGCTTTTGCATTCCCAATTTCGCAAATATATGTTCCTGAATCTTCAGGCTGGGAATTATAAATGAACAACTTCTTACAGTTAATTCCTGAAATTCTCGGATTCAACTCAATATTCTCTCCTACCTTACTCCACCTAAATGTGGGGTTCGCAGGAATTTCCATACCAAATACATCAAGGCATATATCAGTCCCTGCTTCATATATAGATTTTCTTACAAAGAGACAATCCGGACATTCTTCGTAAGACCTCAGTATTAAGTATCCCTGATTGGATACTATTCCAAGTATTGAATCTCCCACAATATTATAAAAGGCTGAATAGTAACCCTGATTTCCTGCTGGATCCCATACCTTTAGGATTTCACCTGTAAGTGGGTTTACTTCTTGAATGCCCCCGGGCATCATAAACCCTTCTGAACCACCTATTATCAGAAGACCATCATTTGTAATTCCTGAAACACCACCACTGAAATATCGTCCTGCTGTTCCTATTAGTATTCCATCATCTTCCCAGTTTAGGGTTTCATTCGAGTTATATGCGTTGATAATGTCCTCTATTGAGAACTTTCTTAATTCTCTTGCATTTCCATCCATTATGTAAACCCATCCTCTTGATATGTCAACTGCTACCGAAGCTGAATAGGCATACGGAGGTTTGTCAATTATCATTTCTTTAGGCTTCATAAATATACGGGATAAGACTGGTTTACTAATACTCTTTCCACCTGAAATACTCAGTACATGTATTTCACTTCCTGAAAAATCTGGTTTTCCCACATCTAATATGAGCAAGTTTTCATTTAAAAATGCTCCATAAAAGTGTGAGAGATTTCCTACAATACAACTTGGGTCAAAGTCTTGCGGGTTTTGCAAATCGAGCCTATATAAGTTCCCTAAATAACCTTGCCCCAATATAGCTATTTCTCCATTCGGAGATACGGCTATGAAAGCTGGGTCCCCCTGGTAGCCTTCAGCTATCTTTACAAATTCGTCGGTATTCATACTTACCTGCTTGTAAATATCGTCACCGTTCCATACTATATATGTGCCATCTTCTAAAGGAGCAGAAGTAATAAAGTAACTGCCAGGCGCTGGTTGAGGTAAAGTAGTTAGATGAATAATTCTTTCCCCATAGCTACCACTTATATAAGCACAGATGCCTAAGACTAAACAGAAAATAAAGAAGGGCTTTTGAATTCTGAACATTTTTGCACTCCTTCCTATAGTTAGTTGTTAAATCATTTAAGTTTTACATAAAAAATACAACACACGATATTGATCTTTGGTACGGTATCTTAGTAAAGGGGGGAAAAGCAGGCAGGTTTGGCATCTCAGGAAGGAGCCACTCCCGCAACAACTTTTCCGCGAGTTGTTACAGTAACTACTACCACTAATGCAGGTCTTCTGGCTTCTGGCTCACCCTACTAACCACGCCTTCCCATCCTTTTAGGACAGTGGCACTATTTGTGGCTTTCGTCCCCAGTCACAGCAGCGCGTCTGCGTCGGATTCTCACCGCACTTCCCTTAGCATTAGTGGACTAACTCATTTTCTTCTTATCACCTCCTTTCTTATTACAATAATTTTCTGTTATTAATTATATAATCAATCACTTTCCTGTGCAAGTTCTAATATTTTCTCCGGTATCTTATCTAAGGGAAGAATGTAATCAACAGCATTAAGGGCTATAGCCTCTTTAGGCATACCGAACACCACACAAGTAGCCTCGTCTTGAGCTATTGTTTTTGCACCATTATCATGGAGCATTTTCATTCCCTCTGCTCCATCTTTACCCATACCCGTCATTATCACACCGATTACATTTTTACCTCCATACTGTGAGGCAGATTTAAAGAGTACATCCACCGAGGGTCTATGACGAGAAACTAATGGTCCCGACTTAATCTCCACATAATACCTCGCCCCTGACCTTCTAAAAATCATATGGTAATTTCCTGGTGCTATAAGAGCTCGTCCCGGATAAATTGAATCGCCGTTTTCTGCCTCTTTTACCTCGATGTCACATAAATCATTTAACCTGTTCGCGAAAGAACGAGTGAAGTGTTCAGGCATATGTTGAACTATTGCAATTCCGGGAGAGTTCCGGGGAAGAACACTGAGCACTCTTGCTAAAGCCTCCGTTCCACCTGTGGATGCACCTATTACGACTACTTTGTGGGTAGTTTTGGTTAAGGAGAGTTTGGGTAACAATCCTTTTGTTATAACCTGAGGTTTTCTTTTCTTTACATCTATGTGCACTACAGCTTTAATTTTTTCTATTAGTTCTATAGCCATATCTCCCACAGTATAAGATGCACCAGGTTTACACATAACCTCGACTGCACCCAATTCAAGAGCTTCCATTGCAATCTCACTCCCTTTTGGTGTGAGGGAAGAAACTATTATTACAGGAAGTGGGTAGTACTTCATTAGCTTCTTTAGAAAAGTAATGCCATCCATCCTCGGCATTTCTATGTCAAGCGTAATAACATCAGGCTTTAGTTGAACAATTTTATCTCTCGCGACATATGGGTCAGGTGCTGTCCCAACAACTTCTATATTTGAATCTTTTGATAGTTCTTTTTGTAGGATGCTCCTTACCATTGCAGAATCGTCAACGATAAGGACCTTTATTGGGCGAGTTACTCCTGGAATATCCAAAGCTTTTTTTAACTCATCGGTCATATTTGTAGTTTATCTCTCCTCTGCTTGTTCCTATGATTTTCTGTGGTTCCTATTTAATTTTTATGCATACATATACAGGGTATTCTTCTATTAAAACACAAATAAATTTTTCATTTGAGAGCATTTCTCCCCAATATTCTAAATCGGTTTTTCCTGATTTAGGCGGGTATAAGTCAAATATTACATCTTCTCCGAAGCTCTCAGTTAACAAGTTTCCACAAAAAATGTTTAAAAATTCGCATAAAGCTTCTTCAACGCTTACAGAAATCTCTTCTCCGTCTATATCTTCTATTCCAAGAACATTACTAATTACAATTTTGCAAAACTCTTCAGGAGCTATCATAATAACTTTGCCTCTAATAGGGCCGAAAAATTCCATTTCGGATTCAACTAAATTACTGGGTATTTCATAAACAGTATCCTCAACTTCTTCCGTAAACATAAATGCAAATTCCTCCGCTACTCTTTTTAGTACCTGTTTAATTGTTTTATCATTAATCATTCTTTCTATCCCCCTCTAATTTAAGTAAATCGATGATTGTATTCTTCAGGGACTCTGGAGTGAATGGTTTTCTTAAGTAGGCTTTAACGCCCTTGTTTTCCAGGTCTTCTACTCTCTTACGACTGCCCTCGGTTGAAATGATGGCAATAGGAATAGTTTTTAGTAATTCATCTTTGCTTATTTCATTGATTAACTCTATCCCATTCATTACAGGCATATTAATATCTGTTAAGATAAGGTCTATCCAGTTGTTTTTTAAAATTTCTAAAGCTTCTTTGCCATTGCTAGCTTCGTATATATCTCCTATTTCGAGACCTGATAAACTAAGAGTTTTTATAACTACTCCTCTGATTATTTGTGAGTCATCTACCACCAAAATATTAATTCCCATTATAAATCTCCTAAGCGGACATATCTAAGTTTTTAAATACAGAATTGAGCTCTGATATGAACTTACATATTATACTTTCTACATTTTGAAACGAGAGTCCTAATCTTTCGATAGATGAAGGATTATTGGAGTAGTTAAGTCCGTCGATTCCAGCTCCTATTCCACATTCTATGCAAATATTACTCGAAATGTGAATTATATCTGTTACTAATTGGTATTCCCCTACCGTTTTCTCAGGTTCATGATGATATAATACAGGAACTATAAGGTTATCGGGGAAATTCCAATTTTTCATAAGGAAAGCGCCTGCTTCAGCATGGTCTATGCCTAATACTTCTTTTTCCGCTTTTTCAAAAGATATTTTTTCTTCATATGCTTTTTGGATGATTAGTTTTATTTCCAACTCTAAGAAAGTGCCTAACGCTATTTTGCCTATGTCGTGTAGTAAACCTACTGTGAAAGTATAAGGAGGAGCGACAATCTTAATCTCTTTGGTTAAGAGTTCACTTATTATCGCGGTTCCTACTAAATGTCTCACAAGCTCACCTGCAGGAAGGTCATATCCTTTTAGGGGTTTGAGAGCAAGTGGAAATATTGCAGAGGCAATTATCATTTGATAGACTCGGTTAACTCCTAGCATTACTACTGCTTCTTTTATGGTGCTTATTTTTTTAGGCCCTGCGAAATAGGCTGAATTTGCTAACTTTAGTAAATTAGATGTCAAAGTAGGATCAGTTTGAATTTCTTTCGCAATTTCAGTCATCGGCACTTCGTGGTCTTGGATTTTTCGTAATATACTACTTGTATTCGTGGGAAGAGCTGGAATTTCTTCCAACTTTTTTAAGATCTCTGATTTTTTTGTCATTTTGAAATTCCTACTTTAGTTCGTACTCTCTTCCCGCACTCTTTATAATTGTTTTACCATCATTAATGTATAAAATCATAGTTCTTGCCACAGTCCCACCTACATCTTCTGCAGATATCAATATGTTATTTTTCCATAATAATTTCCTTACTACTATATAGTTTCTCTCACCAATTCTAAATATCCCATCATCGTTAAGCAACATTGCGCCTCCCGCTACTTTTGCTACGATTCTTTTTTTATCAGCACCCATATCCAGAAGTGTTTGAAGTAAAAGAGGTAGACCTGTATCTACAAACATAAACGGAATTTCCTTTGCTTTTACAGGATCAATTTTTGATAGAGGAAGCATACAGTGAATCATTCCACCTATTTTTTGTAGAGGATCATACAGTGTAACTCCTACGCAAGATCCGAGAGAATATGTTATAAGGACATCTTCTGGATTTTTGGATACTTTCATGTCGGATATGTTCACTGTTGTCCACACAGTATATTCCCGGTTATGTAATCCTTACGGTTTATAGTAAATTGAAGGCTTTAAAATTTGGAGCTTGTTCTGGGAAGAAGTTATACTTTCAGAATGACCTATGAATAAATAACCCCCTTTCCTTAGCAGTCTGTATATTTCAGAGATGAGCAGTTCTCTTACACTCTCATCGAAATAAATCATTACATTTCTACAAAAGATAGCGTCAAAAGGACCCTGCATCGGATAGGGTGTACTCTTTAAGTTTAACCTTGCGAATTTAATTATATTCTTTAACTTTTCATTTACAACATATACACAGTCATCACCTTCTCTTTTCTTTGTAAAATACTTTAAGAGTAAATGTTTTGGAATATCTTCTACTTTGTGGGAGTAATATTCTCCCTTTTTAGAATGTTCTAATACTCTTGTTGAAATATCAGTAGCAAGTATTTTTATATCTATATCTGGTCCTTTTAATGTTTCCAACACTACCATGGCAATAGTATATGGTTCCTCCCCAGTTGAACATGCACTTGACCATATTCTGAACCGCTTCTGCCCTAAATCATACCACTCTAAGAGTTTGTTCTTTAAAAAGGTAAAATGGTCTGCTTCACGGAAAAAGTGAGTAACATTGGTGGATATAGCATCTATTAATTTTGTGATTTCAGTCCCTGTTTTATCTTTTAATACATAGTTATAATATTCCCTAAAATCATTTATCCCTAATGCCCGCATTCTTTTTGATAACCTACCCACCACGAGTGCTCGCTTTTGCTCGTTCAGTGAGATTCCACTAACTCCATATATCAATTTTCTAAAATCGTTAAAAGTGGCAGTATCCATATAATTACTCTGTTGAGTGTAATATCCAGTCATCTTTTCGAATTTTGTAGACCTTAAGTACCATCAAATGTCCTGTGTATGTGTTAAATACTATCTTTCTCCCCATGCTACCGCCTGTATCTTCCGATGCGATTGTTATGCCTTTCTTATTTAAAATACTCCTTGCTACCTCCGCATTCTCCTTACCTAATGAATTATTATCGTTCTTTATAAAAGGGGGACTTGCTCCTCCTACAATTTGAGCAAGCATGGATTCTCGCTTTGCCCCAGAGTTCTCCATCATTTTTATTAGTCCCAATACAGCTACATCACCGTATTTTGAAGTTCTTTTTTCTTTGGACGGTACCCTGGGATAAAGGAAATGACACATCCCCCCTATTTTTAAATTTTTGTCCCATATACACACTGCTACACACGAACCCAGCACAGCATACAAATTTAAGGGGGATTTAGAAAAGTAAATGTAACCAGGCTCGAGAAAAAACTCAGGCAACTTTTCTAATTCTTTAGACATATTTGGGAATTATGTTAGACTACTACCCTTCGCTTTATTCAATACCTCTTGGATCTTGTTTACTATGGTATTCGGTTCAAATGGTTTTATAACATAATTGGTTGCTCCTGCTTTCAATGCTTCTAACACTCTACTTTTCTCCGCCTCAGTGGTTACCATTATGATCGGCATGTTTTTCCCCATACTCCGAATGGCTTTCAGCGCATCTATGCCTAACATGTTAGGCATATTCCAATCGAGCAAAATAATATCGTAGTCATTCTCTTGAACTTTCTGAACCGCCTCAACTCCATCTCCTGCTTGATCTACATCAGTTATATTAACTCTACTCAATGCGCCTATTAGAACTTTTCTCATTACTGCAGAATCGTCTACTACCAACGCCTTCATAACTAACTCCTCTATCTTTACTTCTTCTCAGATTCGAATGTTACCCTTAAAGTAAACGGACCTAATTCACTCTCAAAATTTATTTCGAGCCAAACAGAATTTGTGGGAAACTCCACAGAAAAATCTCCTCCCCTGATGACAGTAGGTAAGCTCAGATCTAAAGGAGGCTCATCACCTTTGTTCAATCTCGCTTTTGCTCCACCAGCTACTATATTTACCATTTCGGCGATTGCATCTGAAACGGTGTCGTCAATAACCTTAATTTCGGTACCTAAAAGTCTTCCTACCATTGCTAACGCAGTGGATACTGGAAAAGCGAGTCCTACCACTCCACGAACCCTTCCACTTATACCTATGAGGGCCATTATGTCTCTCGGATTCGCTGTAGTTGCTATTCCTACTGTTTTCCTTTCAGTTTTTGCATTCAACATTGTGGAAAATAAATCATATACACTCTCAATGAATGGATTTATGTTTTCGACTTTCATCTGCATTCACTGTCCTCCTTTGTCTTATATAGAACTTATACTTGAAAGTTCACTCGTCGTAAGAACCTTGTCTATGTCTAACAGAATTACAACTGCATCTGCCAATTTTCCCATAGCTAATATAAATGCTGTGTCTATATTAGTACCGAAAGAGGGCGCAGGTTCTAACTGCTCATCGCTTATGTCTATTACCTCTGATACTTCGTCCACAAGAACTCCCATAGTAATTAAACCTTTTGGTCCATTTACTTGTACTACTATTATGCATGTGTGATCTGTGTCTTCTATTGATTCCATCCCAAACTTTTTCCTTAACTCTATTACAGGTATTACTTTACCTCGTAAGTTTATCACCCCACGCACAAAGTCAGGTGTCCTCGGTACACTCGTTATACTCATCAATCCTATTATCTCTTGAACCTTCAAAATCTGTATTCCATAAGTTTCTTTTGCCAGCTTAAATGTTAAATATTTTCCACTTAAAGACTTCATTTCTGATTTGACTGCATTTCTTTCTTGCTCGCTCATAATCTTTCCTCCTATTATTTCAAGTTAAGAACCTTTTATACATGTGATGGAATAGACTCCGCTAATTTAATAATACCCGCTATGTCTAAAATTAATCCAACCCGACCATCTGGCATAATTGCCCCACCCGCTATTCCATTGATATTCTTTAAGAGTTCGCCAAGTGATTTAATCACTATTTGCTGTTGGCCTAATATCTCATCCACTAAGATACCTACCTGTGTTCCACCAGATTCCACTACTACCACTGTTCCTTCTGAGTAATCTTCAATCGCTCCCGGAATTTCAAACAAATTGCTTAACTTGTAAAGATTAATTAACCTTCCATGAAAAGATAATACCTCTCCCCTATTCGCTACAGTATGCACATGTTGTTTTTCCGGCTTGAGTGAAATGACTATGGATAATGTGGGTATCACATACCTTTCCATTCCTACTCTCACAACCATCCCATCGATAATAGCTAAAGTAAGTGGCAACCTTATAGTAAAAACTGTTCCCTTTCCAGGAGTAGAGTGGATTTCCACTTGTCCCCTCAGGGATTCTATATTTTTCTTTACAACATCCATTCCTACTCCTCTGCCTGACACCTCTGTAACTATCTTTGCAGTTGAAAAACCAGGCTCAAATATTAAATTCCATATCTCCTTATCTGAAAGCCCTTCTTCAGATTTTATCAACCCTCTCTCAATTGCCTTTTTAACTATAGCTTCCCTATCCAATCCTTTACCATCATCCTCAATTTGGATTACAATATTTCCTCCAGAGTGGAATGCCCTAAGATATATGTTCCCTACAGGTGGCTTTCCTTTCTTTAATCTTTCCTCAGGCGTATCTTCAATCCCGTGATCCACTGCATTCCTTATCATATGAACAAGCGGGTCGCCAATCCTATCTACTACAGTCTTGTCTAATTCCGTATCTTCTCCGCTCATATGGAATTCGATTAATTTTCCTGTTTTCTTCGACAAATCTCTAACAAGTCGTGCCATTTTTTGAAAGGTGCTCTTTATTGGAATCATTCTCAACGACATTGCCATAAATTGTAATTCACGCGTTATCTTGTCCAGCTGACTTACATGTCTGGCTAACTCACTATAAATATCACCTCTAAGTTCTACCTCGCGTACTACCATTGACTCCGCTATTACAAGTTCTCCTATCAAATCTACGAGTTGGTCGAGGCGATTAGCATCTACTTTAATTGCTTCACCAGCTGTCTGCATAGGAGTAAGAGATTGTGCCCTTTGAGCTCGAAGTGCCTGAACTACCTCTTTTGCCTCCACTTCACCTGTCTTTACTAATATCTCACCTAACTTTGGAGATTCTGGTGGTTCCTTCTGTTTTTTTAAAGCTTCGTTAACTTCTTCCTCTTTCACAAACCCAGCCTCAACAAGCACTTCCCCTATTAGTTTACCTGGTTGCTCTTCTTTTAACTTTAATGAATCTTCTAATTTCTTTGATGTGATTATATTTTCTTCTCGTAAAATTTCTCCTAATTTCTTTGGTTGGGGAGGTAATTTTTGAATTTCGAGTGCTCTTTGAAGCCCTTCCTCGGTTAGTGAACCATTCTCTATTAGTATTTCACCTAATTTTGCTTTTGGTTCGCCTTCTATTCTTACAATTGCTATCCCTGATTTACCCTTGTTAGCCACACTACGGATTTTTTCTACCAAGTATTGTGTATTTTCTAACGGCATTATTGGTTCGCCTGTAGCTAAAGACTTCCTTACATTGTTTATACACTCCTTTAGTGCATCTACTACCTCAAATACTACATCTATGGTCTCGCCCACAAGTAATAACTCTTTCTTTCTCGCCTTATCTAATAAATTTTCAGCCTCGTGGGATATAAGCTTTATCTCTTCTAATCCGAGAAAACCTGACACTCCCTTTATCGTATGAAAAGCCCTAAATACCGCATTCAGTGAGTCTTCATTTTCTGGCTCCGTCTCAAGTGTCAATAGATGTATATCACAATTTTCAAGATGCTCTGTGGACTCATGAACAAAGTCTCTAACTAACTCCAAATCGCCCTCAAGTGCTTTGGGCTTAAAGATAACTTCTTGAGATTTTTTCTCCCCTGCTTCACTTTTGTCTTGGACACACTCTTCTTCTAATGCAAGCGCCCTCTTCAGTTTTTCTGGAAAGCCCGGAATACTGCCCTTTCCAGCGAACGCATCGAACTTACATTTAAGCCAATCTTTCAATGCAAACAGAGTATCAATTAACTCTGAACTAATACCTTTTTCAATCCGTTCCTCAGCTAAATGACAAAGTTCTTGAACATCATTCAAACCTAATACACCTGCCTCACCCTTCAGCGTGTGTATTTTGCGTTTTAATTCTCTGACTTTTTCTTGTTCTACACCCCCTTCAAAACTTAAAAGTAGTGCCTCTATTTCTTCGAGATTTGACTCTTGATTATGTAAAAATTGTTGAAATATATCTGGATCAACATTACTGGGTAGAGAAAGTTCTGAGATGTTTTCCGCACATTTTGTGTGTGGCTTATTTTTTACTAAATCCTCTGGGTATTGCACCTCTCTTTCATCAAAATTCATTAGAATTACCTGTTGAAATCCACTCACCACTCTACTAATTTTTTCTAGCGCCTCATTAGGGTTAGTAACCTCTTGTAAGACTACCTTCTCAATAAGATCAGCAGAATTTTCAGCTACCGTTGCAGAGCATCCTAAGCCATTTTCTTTAGCCCAGTTGTTAACTTCTAATAGAAGTGTATGTATCTGAGCCAGTTCCTGTAGGTCCCCAGGACCAGCTAAAACCACCATTTCACTCAGCTTCTCTATCACTGATTTTATGTCTAAATCAGCCATATATCCTCCCTCGTAAAGGTATAGATATTATATACTAACTTATTTCCTGCTTAGATTATAAAAATATATCCAAGAGATTCTTTTTAAAACTCTTTTAATTCTTCCTCATCAAGAGGAATTACCTCCTCAGGCTTAACTAATGTTACGCTTTCTTTATTTTTTAGAGGGAGCAAGGCAGTTTTTTTAGCTCTTCTATCGGGGACCCTTTGCCCAGTGGATTTGCTTATTTTGTGTTTAGAAAATTTACTTTCTTCATTAATCTTTCTATCAGTATTGTTGGCTGTAGCCCTTCCCAACATCGTTTCTAACTCATTTGCGAGGCTAAGGAGTTCATTAGCTTGAGCACTCATTTCTTCAGCTGCAGAAGCAGATTCTTCCGAGCTCGCCGCTACTTCCTGGGTAGATTTGTTTATTTCCATAACCGCTGTATTTATCTGTTCGATTCCTTTTGCTTGTTCGTTGGAGGCGGTGTTTACCTCCTGAACTAAAACTAATGATTTCTGAATGAGTTCTTTCGTCTTTGTTAGTAACTCTTCCACTGATTTAGACATGTCAGATGATTCCTCTGCTCTTCTCATTGCCTCTTCGAGCATCTGTTGGGTATTCTTCGCAGCTTCTGCACTTCTTTGAGCAAGTCTTCTGACTTCTTCTGCTACTACTGCAAACCCTTTGCCTGCTTCTCCTGCTCTTGCCGCCTCTACCGCTGCATTCAGGGCAAGCAAATTAGTTTGGAATGCTATCTCATCTATGTTCTTTATAATTCCTGCAGTATTTGCTGAGGCTTCCCTCAAAGCTTCCATATTCCCAAGAAGTTTGCTCATCGCATTAACTGAGTTCAATATCGCTTGCTCAGTCTCTTTCATCATCTGTTCGCTTTGTGCCGCATTAGATGCATTCTGCTGAATCATAGATGTGATTTCTTCTAAAGATGCAGAGGTTTCCTCAACGCTCGATGCCTGTTCACTTGCAGAGGCTGATAGTGTTTGACTTGCTTGGGATACCTGCTCCGCTGCAGAATCCACCTGAGTAGCACCGTCTTTTATTCGAGTGGAAATACTTCCCAATATCCGATTTATACTTCGAATAACTATCCATCCAATGACAATCGCTATTACTGTTCCTAATACTACTCCTATTGCTAATACGAATATAGTGTAACTAATAGATTGCCTAATGTTTCCGCTTGCTTCTTCCAGTTCTTTTTGTGTCTCGTCTGCAAGTTTTTGGATAGCATTTTTCGCTTGGCTATAACTTTTGGCATTTTCTATTAATGCCTGGTTTGACATCGCCAGATAAGCATCTTTTGCATTTTTTGCTATGGTAAGTATTTCGTCGAACTTCTCGAAGGTCTTATTAATTGTTTCATCATTGGATTCAAGTTTTTTCAGAGCACCTTCTTTATCACCTTGTAAAACAATAGCCTTGATTTCCTTAACAGCTTCGTGGAATCTTTGATGAATAGGTCTAATTTCATCCAATAAATTGTTTATCTTTTCACTTTTAATCTTTGCTGTGGTAAGCCACTTGCCAAAATTACATTTAGTATGGTCTTCACCTCCCTCAAAAGTTTCACCTTTAGTAATAAGGTTGAGGACTTTTGTTTTTAGGATGGAGTGGTCAAACTTAAACTGGTTTATATCTCTCTCTAAAGCTGAAGGGTCCTGGATCCCGAATTGTTCAAATTCCCTCGCTATTTGTACAAATTTTTCATGGTCTTTCCACCATTTATCGTGTAGTTGCTTAAATTCCCTCCACAATGATTGGAGTTGTGAAGACTTCTCAATTTTCTCTATATTCTCGAAAGATTCCTTAAAAACCTTTTCTGCTTCCGGGAATCTTACATTATATTGGGATGCTCGAACTTCTTCAGTTATATCCACAGATAACAATGCATTCTCACCGGAATATACTTCCGCATATTGGATTAATGTGTTAAACGCATGCCTACGCAATGGCAGAGAACTATCATGCATCTTTGAAAAAATATTAGATATTCTAACTCCCAAGAAGATGGATATTAGGCCCACTGTGACCAGGACTACCGTGATAAGGCCAAATCCGATTACAAGTCTTTTAGCTACTGTCATTACCTTCTTTGTATTCATAAGCCCCTCTCCTCTGTTAGAGTTGTGTTTTTATCTCATAAAAGTCTATTAAAGGTTAATGCGAATATATTTTACCACATTGAATAAAAAAAGTGGGAATTTTTTTGAATATGCGATATTATAGCAGTGATTTTATTGATTATGGTAGGATTTTTACGAAAAGTATAGATTTTTTATATGTGAACATCTCTTTTCCACTTAGGATATACCAGCCCGCAGGTTGATTTAAGTAGGTGGGAATATTTATAGGAGCTTCTCCTACTTCATTGGTTTCTACTAATTCTGAATAAATCTTGTTTTTACCTTCCTCGTCTGAAGATAGAACTATCCAAATATAATGTTTAATAAAATTTTCATTTTTATTTCCTGACTTCCTCAATACCTTCACCTTCCCCGTAATTCTTTCCCCTGCCTTAAATTCTCTCCCCATCTCTATTTCTAACCCTATTACTTCGTATGGAAGAATGCTGAATATTTGATTTTTATCACTTTTGACCTCTAAATTTTTTCCCTTCTTGCTTTTGCTGATAATTCTCCCAGTTAATACATCATAAACATATCTTTCACTAAAACCACCTAAATCCAATTTCTTATTACTTAAGGTATTTTCACCAATCGTGCTATGAGCGTTAGGGTACCACGCATAAATTTGTCCTTTATTAAAAGAAAAGAGTTTCCCATTAGCCCACTCCCACTTAGTTTTTTTCCCTAATGGGAGGCTTATGTTCACTCTGCTCAATAGCTCGGAGAATATTCCTAAAGTCTTACTTAGCATAGTAGGATTAATTTCGCTCCACTTTTTAGAAATTTCTCCTCCTAATAAAACCACCCTTTTCTCTTCTGATTTTTTAATTATTTCACCAACATCACCTTTAAGCAAGACATCATTTTGTTTATAATTTTTGAAGATGTCTATAATGTTGGCATCGTCATCTTGTTCGTTCACTATACCTGGCATATAATCAGCAATAACCCATCCTCCCGCATTCAGAAAGTCTGAAATTGCTTCTATTTCTTCACTATTCAGGAATATGCATGATGGCAATATGAGGAGCCTTAGAGACTTTAATTTCTCAATGGTGTTTTTGGTTATTACTAAAGGATTAATTCCAAATCCATTTAGAATCCTCATAAAGTTTATGGTGGAAGTTTTATAATCGAGGTTTTCGAGAAGGTTCGAAATATTTATATTTTCTTGGGAAAGATATATTGC
Source organism: Candidatus Hydrogenedentota bacterium (assembly GCA_026415215.1). Taxonomy (GTDB): domain Bacteria; phylum Hydrogenedentota; class Hydrogenedentia; order Hydrogenedentales; family Hydrogenedentaceae; genus Hydrogenedens. The sequence goes on along the minus strand of JAOAHN010000099.1, from coordinate 40,676 downwards.
TACCTCCTCATTGTAGTCAGGTTTTAGTTTTCCGAATAAATCTGCCAAGCCTGAATACTTTAGTTCATGGAGATATGAGAAGAAGCTCCTTAACTCTGGATTTAGTCTATCCTCGGTTTTGATTAACTTCACGGCTGTAGAATTTTCATTAGTTGCCAATCCATTTTCAATAAATATTCCCCTCCCTCCTTCTAATAAGCTTCTCCAGAGGACATCAGTTAGGTACTGACCACTAACATCAGGATTATTAAAGTTGATTTTATAGTAAAGGTCGCTTTTTCTTTGATAAAGTGATGGCAAAATTCTTAATGAAAATTCAGATGGTTCAATTGCAACCCAATCTACGACATTCAAAAGAGTTTCGTAGTTTACCCCAGTGTATATTTCTTTTCCTCCATAGATACCTAATCCAGTGGGAACCTCTGGATAGTTAAGCTTACACTTGTTTTTTAGACTCGTAATAAAATTCAAAAAAGAATCTTCCATGAACTTTCTATGAAAAAGAACTTCGGGACTTACTACCCCTTGAGATAAGTCTTCCTTTACCTTTACTAAGATATCTGTGATATCTTTATTATGTTCTTCTCTCCAAATTTTGCTGATTTTTTCTGAACAGAAATTACAAAAACAAATTGGTTCCTCTAATTTTGTTAAGGACGCATCCCACCCTAATGAGACACCGCAAGGAGTTGGAATGTTCTTGTTATCCAACTTTTCCTGAATTTCTATAAGTGATTTTTGAAGAAAATAGTCATCATTAAAGCAAGGAATTCTTTTCCATCTATTTGTTGATGTAGAGTTGTAATCATTCCATACTTGAAAAAATAAGTGATTTCCAAGATTTGTTATTGATTCTTCAAAAACATTCTCAATTGGGAGATAGGTTCCACTCTCGAATATCTGAGAAAGTTTTTGAATAATGATTTTCTTGTTTACTTCATCCACCTTATTCACTGCTAAAAAGCTATTCCACTCTTTTTTCAACACCTTTCTTATAATCGGTAAATCAACGATTTTGAGGGTAAACAGGGAGGAATAATTCATACCAAGCTTATTGATTTTGAATGGTATTCCCCAGACTTTGATTCTTAAATAACTCCCGCATAAATCGGCAAATCTTAAGGGTATATCTACCTCTCCCCCTTTTGATGATATGTAAACTATATTCTCCGCTACTAATCTTCCTTCCGGAAACAGATTTGATATTACAAGATCGTATGCTTGAGCCACAATGCTGGCTTCTCCCCTATCAACTTGGGAAGGGGCTATATTTACTTTCAGCATTGTAGAATCATGCGGATATACGAAATTTTTAGAAGTTTTAACCGATTCAATGTAAGGATGTGAAAAATGATAAAATCTTTTTGTAAAAAAGTCGAGAACTTTACCATCTTTTAGGAGCCACACATCCAGAAAGTAATCCGGACATCCTATAGGCAACTCGATATTGGTAAATCCAATTTCGTTTTTTCTCTTCGGTAAAATCCTAAACTCATATTCTTCGTATCCAGAAGGAGATTCTTCACGCCTGACTCTTACCCTAATTTTGTTAGCATCAGTTTTCCCTAAGACTTGATACTCAATTCTAAATGGTGTAAGACTGCTACCCATAACTGGTTGGACTAATTTTAGAGAGTCCTCACTTACTAACTCAGGTGGAACTTCTTCCTCCGTAGGTCCTTTAGGTACATTCTCTTGTACACTTAGAATCCTTCCCTCCTTGTCTCTGCTTGAACTCCAGATGATAAGTGAGATCAACCCTGCCCAGGCATTTTCATATAAGCTAAACTTATCTTCCTTGAGAAAGTCAGGAATTAATGAGTGAGTATCTACTCCATCTAAATAGTTTTCTATGTATACAGTTCTACCTTTTTCTAATTGTGAACAATATATAAAGATATCGTTCTTTACTCTTTTAGAGGAGTCCTCTTCACCACTGCACAATAATTCCCACCTTCTAACTGGAAATTCGACTTGTTCAAGAGATTTAATCAACTCAACTATCGGATGGCTAATTGGATTTCTGTATGGAATCAGTATCAATCCTGAACCTTCTCTTACTTTTGATAATAATTTTTCCCAAAATTCAGGAGGAAGTGTATTAATATCCATCCCCGCAACTATTATAGTTTCCCATTCTTGATTGATTTTGGTAAGTGCTAATTCTTTTTTGTATTCTCCTGTTTCATATTCAGGGCACCATCTTCCCCAGAGTGGATCGCAACCTAAATTAAAACTATTCTCAGTATATATTGTCTCAATGTCGGCATCTAATCTCTTTCTGAGTGCTAATACATCTTGGCTGGACGACTGCGGTAGTATTGCTAATATCCTTATCGGTTTTCCTTTTATTGGTTTTGCCCAGCTAACAGAGACCTGAGGTAAATCCGCATTTTCAAAGTGCAAAGTTTTTTCTCTTGCACTTCCAGGGGAAGTGATTATTGCAGGCAGAGTTACTAATATGAAGAATATTTTCCCCATATCCCTTTTTCTTATAAAAGGTATTACAGCTTGTGGATTTTTTACAAAATATAAGATTGTAGTATTTTAATATACCAAGTAAATCTATCGTAAAAGAATTCAGAGAGGAGGTTCCTTTATGAGAAAGAACATATTATTTTTACTGTTGGTTGTGATGTCGATTTTATCTAACAGCTGTGCAAAGAGAGCAGTTCTCAAACCGGAGATGTTTGTAATTGCTCAAGATGGTAAGCCTATGTGTGCAATTGTCATTCCAGAAGATTCTATCCCTTCTGTAAAGTATGCATGTGAGGAACTTCAGCGGTTTGTTAAGGAGATCTCGGGTGCTGAACTCCCAATTATCACCGATTCTACTCCCTCTCAAGGTAAGGAAATTATTCTTGGGAAAAACAAAAGACTTAGTGAAGAGGGTATTAGTATAGATTGGCAATCTCTTGGAGAAGAAGGGTATGTATTGAAGGTAACTCCGGACAAATTGATAATTGCAGGCGGAGACCCCAGAGGAACTCTTTATGGAGTTTATGGCTTACTCGATGACCATTTAGGTTGTAGGTGGTTCACTCCTACTGTGAGCCGTATTCCTAAAATGGACACGATAGCTCTCCCCTATTTTGAGCAGATATATGTTCCTCCACTTGAATACAGAGAACCGTTTACTATGGATGTTCTCTCAGATGGAGATTGGTGTGCTCGCAATCGCGCTAATGGAAATTCCTGCAATCTCTCAGAAAAACACGGCGGAAAAATTACCTACTGTGGTTTTGTACATACTTTCAATTATCTCGTCCCACCTGAGAAATATTTTGACCAACATCCAGAGTATTTCTCAATGGTTAATGGCCAAAGAATCAAAGATATGACCCAACTTTGTTGCACGAATGAGGATGTGATAAGAATAGTAACAGAGGAAGTTAAGAGATTAATGCGGGAACATTCAGAAGCAAAGGTTTTTTCAGTTTCTCAAAATGATTGGGGTAACTATTGTCAGTGCGAAAAGTGTTCCGCTCTCGCCCAAGCGGAAGAATCTCAAATGGGGCCCCTATTGTATCTCGTGAATAAAGTTGCAGTGGCAGTTAGAGATGAATTCCCCGACAAATATATTGATACACTTGCTTATCAATGGTCGAGAAAACCTCCGAAAACGATGAGACCTGAGCCAAATGTAATTATAAGGTTATGTAGCATAGAATGTTGTTTTGCCCATCCTTTTGAAAGTTGTTTATCGAAGGCTAATAGAGACTTTGTAAAAGATGTAGAAGGCTGGTCAAAAATATGTGATAAATTATGGGTTTGGGACTATGTAACTTCATTCAGCAATTACCTTGTTCCATTTCCTAACCTTGAAGTTAGGGCTCCAAATATTAGATTCCTTGTAAAATATGGTGTCAAGGGTATTTTTGAACAGGATACCTATACCACTTTACACGGTGAATTTAACGAACTCAGTGCCTACCTTAATGCTCGGCTTCTGTGGGACCCACTCTATGATGAAAATCTTGCAATTAATGAATTTTTAGAAGCTTTTTATGGTGATTCTGCCCTCTATATTAAAGAATACCTCGATTTGATTCACAAACCAGTTCACAGAAAAGATATCCACATGAATATATGGGTAGGTCCAACAGGCAAGCACTTAAGTGAAGAATTGCTAAGAAAAGCAGAAGCAATTCTCGATAAGGCGGAAAAAGCAGTAGCCACACAGCCGGAATTTTTGGAGAGAGTTAAGTTGGTAAGATTAAATGTAGATTATGCGATTATGGAAAGAGCAAGACTAAGAGATGAAAAATTTAAAGCCAAGAACACTGATCCCACTATGGTGGAAAGGGCGAAAAGATTCTTTGATGTTGCATTTAGAAATAATGTAAAACAATACCGAGAAACTAACGGTGATATGAATAATTACAAGAAAATCATTGAGGAATGGCTTGGAGTGCCACTTTCAAACTAATTACTAATAGAGTTTTTTCTCACAGTAAAGTTTTTTCTTACATATCTTTTATCTTTCGAATCTTTATTTTTGGATTTTAAAAATGATTTTGAGTTTTCTTTGTCAGTTTTTTCTTCAGTTCCCTTGGCATCTTTTATCTTCTCTTCCGAAACTTCTCGGTTATCTGTAATGTTTTTATCCTTCTCAATTGGCGGGAGTATCTCGGGCTTGGGTAAAACCTCGGGGCGTAGCGAGCCTTTCCATGAGAAAGTTTTTTTCTCAGTTTTAATCTCATCTTTTTCCAAAGGTATTTCTCCTGGAAGCCCTCGAGAGAAAATACCCGTTCCTTGATAGTCTCTATCAGAAGAGGTGATTGGTTCAGTATTAGATTTAGGTGATTTATATCTTTCTTTGAGGAACTTTGCCTCACCTAAAACACAGAAGAACGCTTTTCCACTTAATTTACCCTCAAATAATCCTGTCTCATGACTAAAATTTTGAGGATCTAATTTTCTCCATCCTGAGTTTTCTCTAAACTCATAAATGGAAAGTTCAGGGAAATTTTCCAAATCACAAAGGTCAGGAGGAACTGCTAACCTTACAAAAAATTCTACTGTGGCATCAGAAGGAGTATAATCAGGGTAATGAAATGCAGTAAAGTTAATTAAACCTTGGGGCAGTTCTTCGGGGGGAGTAATATCACTTCGAATCCTTACATTTATTTTGGAGCTTGAGACACATCTTATTTCTCCAATTCCAATTTCAGGGGATAATACGACCTTTCTTCCAATTCCAATTTGGGCATTGCTATAAATTTCAGGTGGTAGAAAATATGTCTTTTTCAATTGTCTTTGACTAAATAAACTCCATTGGTCGTTGAAATGTTTTGAGTTGGGCTCTTCAGAAATCCCAAACGGAACTATAGTATAAGATTGGACTGGGATTCCCAAAATACATACCATAGCAAATCCAATTCCGTAATTCACTCTACCCCAGTCCTCCCCGATTGGGGAGTTTTCAGACATTAAGTATGAACACCCCATAATTTCACTGCCCTCTATAGCATATTCATTTGCACCTCTTTTGATTTTGTGTATATCTCCCCAACTTACATCGATACTACCTCTAATGTTTTTCAAAAATCTTACTGATTCAGCCAATGATTCAAGACAATGGGCCTCGATGTCTTCTCTGTTATTTATAAGTGATAGAAATGGCTCCATCTCTATACTTGGAATTACTGTTATACCGTTAGTAAAAAAATAAGTCCACAGCTGAAATATCACAGGGGATATAGACTTTGTTTCCGTCCATAAATTCCATCTTCTTATCAGATCCACTGCATAAGGCAAGTCCGGATGATAACTTCCTAAGTTTCTATTGTGTTTTTCTGCTATCATCACTATTTTAGGCACAATTTCAATAGCAAGCGCACTTACTGGATCAAGTAATAGCGATTGTACTTCCTCAATAGACCTTTTATCAGTTCTCAGGTAACCTTTTATCCTTCTCGAAACAACATTTTCCACATCCATTATCAATTTTTCTTTAAATATTTCATAGTTGGGAAACTGTATATCATCAGTTACACTTTCTGGAGGTCCACCACATATTTGAATAAATCCATTAGGCGGATTCAGTATCGAAGGCAAAATCTCAGGTGCTATTACATACCTCCAGCCTATCGGGTAAAACCTCGCTTGCACAGGAGCTCGCCAGTTGATGGTTTGAATCTCCAACGCTTCTTTTTCTCCTATTCCTGGGGGAGGTTCTCGAGTTCCCACTTTGGCAGAATAAAAATAGTAAACTTGGTTAGAACTGTCAATATAAAGGATGTGGAAGCAAGGGAGTTGAAGCATTCTAACACTTGTTACATATTCCTCACACGACTTAGCTCTACCCATTTCCCACAATTGAGTAAAAATCCCGACATCTTCGAAACCACCTATTTTCCAGCTATAGAAGTTTCCACCCGAGAACAAAAGGGGTCCTTTTGATGTTATATGAGAGGGAACAAATCTTTGTTGAATACCCTCAGGAGTAGCTACATAATATGGCTCTACCTGTGACATATATTTAAGTAACATAAGAGACCTTTCTTGTGTATTATCATCTCTATATATCGATTTCGGATTAGCCTTGAATGGGGCGGGATTTTCTATAAATGTGTCTGCGAAATCAGACTGGTTAGGCACTATAGCCCAAGCGTGCCTTAGAGAATGTCCCATGAGAATTAGGGGGAGGCCATAAAAAGTGCATCCGTACACATTATAATCCCCACATATAAGATGACACTCATACCATCGGAAAGGGCCACTGTAGTATTGATGAGCACTTATGGCAAATAATGGTATATCTTCTTTACTCTTCTGAGAAGAAAGAGCAAAGGCAAATCCAGATTTTATTGCGGGAGGTCTTTTCTGCAGGGCGGGTGTATCAAGGGGAGCCAAAGAGACAATAAATGCATGCCAAAGAGCAAAGATATCCTGCGGTTGAACTCCATCTACCCAGTTAGGTAGTTTTTCCCTATGCTCCAATATCCAAGAGTTTACTCCTTCAGCGAATCCCTCACAAAGCTCCCTGCTGAGAGAATCACAGTTTTGGTAAGCCCAGAGCCCAAACTGTTTGTGTCCAAATTGTAGCGAAAGCTTATCAGATTCTTCTTCTTTTTCTCCTAATACCTCAGCAAGTCTTCCGTTGGCGAGCCTGTAGGCAAGGAGCATGGATTCCCAATGATCTTCCGCCTGGGCATAACCTAACCCAAACCCAAGTGCTCGGGGATTGGTTGCGAAAATGTGTGGAACACCCCATTTGTCTCTATATAACTCGATTTGTTCCCAGTATATATCTGAAATCTGTTGAGAGGAGAGAAAGTGAGATAGAAACACTCCTGTAACTAATGTAATTTTCCCTATTACATTATTTCCCATAGACATTTTTATTTATCATACCAGTCTTTATGTAACTTATTTTATCAGAATAATAAATTTTTAGGACGGGCTCGACCCTAACTCAGGGGGTTGTAGGCAATCTTGAGGAAGGAGTGGAGAGAGGAGACAGAAGTGTTGCCGTCCACTTCGTCGAGCCCGCCACTAAAGCTATAGAAATTCGGGAGATACGAGGTGGGACTGACCGTTAAAGCTGCAGGCATCTCTGGGGAAGGAGTGATGAGAGGCAGAAGCTTGGCACGATTAAGGTTTAATCGTTTAACCTCCTCGCATCTCCCGAGTGGGTTAGCTACTATATTATATAAATATTTCAATTTCTTAACTCTTAGCATAAACTTTTGTAAATGGCATAGAATTAGGTTGATCTATATCATCCGATAAAATTTCGATATGTATTAATCCCATATCTTCAAATTTAATCTCCTCTGGTACTGGAATAGTCAAGCTCCCTCTGTATTGCGTCATTAATTCTTTTGGAAGTCTATATCTTAATAACGGTTTAAGTGCTTCATCGTATACATAGATTGTATAATTTGAATCACTAAGGACTGACATATCCCATTCAACTATTATTTCAGAAATTTTCTTGTGATCTATGGGAACTACATATACCTTTGAAATAGGTTGAGATAGATTTACTCCGTTTAAGTTGATTTTTCTACTTTCAAGGATGGCTGGATAAGTGAGTTCATTAGCCCAATTTGTAATTAACTTTGCATCACATTCTCTAACACTTTCTGAAATAGTTTTATCTCGAACTACCAACTGTTGGTTATCTTTTAATACTGCAAATTTAGAATTAGTCTCAACCTTTACTTCGCCACTTATGACAGTGGTAATTAATTTTCCCTCCATTAACTCCACTTGGAACTTTGTTCCAAACACGGTGATTTGACCTTGAGCTGTGTGAACTTTGAATAACCTTGAACCTCTTGATACCTCACACAAAACTTTACCTTTTTCCAACTCTATGTTTCGTTCTGTGATTACTCGGATCCTGGTATCTTGGGCTAATCTTATTGTAGTAGCATCGTTAAGTCCCACAATACAAAGACCTTGAGAAATCGTCTCTACACTGGTTCCGGCCTTAATCTGGTAGGGTCTTCCCTTGGTTAATTTGTTAGGTTTTCCTTCTGAAGTAAGGAAGCCCTCCCCATCGACAATTACCGCGTAACCAATAGTTATTGGGGATAGTTCCTTGATAGAAGGCCATCTCATAAATATGAAAGTCCCCAGTACCGCCATCAACGCCACTGCAAAATATGGAACAACCTTTGTAAAAAAGTAACTGGGTTCCTCTTCCCCCTTAACTCTAAGAGTAAGGGCGTGAGCTTTTTCATAGGAGTCTTCTTTAGTAGGAATCTTCTCCATAACTTTCTTATCTAAAGATTCACATAATCTATATGGATATAGAGCTTCGTGGAGTATGGCGTTAATTTTTCTGTATTCTTCAAAAAGGGTCTTACAATGATTACAACTTGCTATGTGTTCCTCCACTATTAGAGCCTTTGCTCGCTCGAGCTCACCGTCAATATATGCTTGGATTTCTTGCTCTATTTCTGAGCATCTTGCCATTTTTCTAAACTTCCTTCTTTATAAAGCACCATATCCCTTAATTCCTTAGTTGCTCTCTGAAGTATACTTTTGATTTCTGTGATAGGCTCTCCAGTAAACCTACTTATCTCCTCGTAGCTCATCCCATCTAAATATTTTAAGACAACAGGTAATTTATACCGTTCGGGCAATTTATCAATTAATTCCATAATTTCCTCTAAAGTATAAGTAGGTATATTTTGAAAAGAATCCCTCAAAATTCTTACTACTTTGTCAGTAAACTTCTCTGCTTGATACCTTTTTTCCTTAATTTTGTAAGATAAACTTACCCGCGTAGCTATTTCTTTTAGCCATTTCCCAAAGTTTTGCAAATCTCTTAGATGGGATAAGTTTCTATATGCAGCTATAAAGGTTTCCTGAACGACCTCTTTTGCAAGTTCTTCATCTTTTAGATAGCTTAAGCCCGTAGCGTAAACCGCTCTCTGATAAGCCATTATCAACTCCCTAAATGCTTCTTCATTACCTTCTAAACTCTCAATTATGAGCTTTATTTCTTCTTGTTTTTCCATTTTCATATTAATTTAGATTATATGAACACCTTTTTTGTATCGTTATGTTCCATTATGGAACATTAACCGTTTATATAATAATCCAAAAATTCTCCTTTTTTTACCCTTATCTCCCTTGTGGACAAAGCCGGAATTAATATCGCCTCGCCCATTTTAACTATCTTTTCTTCGTTATCATATTCTAAAAATGTGTTTCTTATCGCAAAAACTATATGAAAAGAATCATTTCTTTCCCATATATTTGCTGGCTTTTCCACATTAAACAATTTCACATTAAAGAAGGGACACGAACACAGAAATTTTTCTAATCCAAATTCACGGTGAAGCTCTAACCTCGGAACAGAGATAGATTTTCCCCCCTCACTAACGGCTTCCATAGCTTTATCCAGATGTAACACTCTGGGTTTTCCTGTATCGGAATCTATTCTGTTCCAATCGTATAGTCTATATGTAATATTGCTGTTTTGCTGAATTTCTGCAAGAACAATTCCAGGTCCTATTGCGTGGATCGTGCCTGCTGGTAGCAAGAAATAATCTCCCGGTTTAACATATATTTTATTTAGAAGCCTTTCTACATCTCCTTGATTTCTAATTTCCTTAAGTAAATGTTCTTTCTTTACCCCCCTTTGAAGCCCAAGATATATAAAACTATTCATTTTCGCCTCAAGTATGTACCACATTTCTGTTTTACCCCCATCTCTTTCTCCTAATTTCTTGGCAATTTCATCCGAAGGATGCACTTGAACTGATAAAATTTCATTAGCGTCTATTAGTTTCAGTAAAAGAGGAAATCTCTTCCCTTTATACCTTTTTGCTAAATTCTCCCCATAAATCTCCTTCGGAAACATCCTAACTAATTCATTCAAAGTTTTACCTTTATAGGTTCCCTCTGTAACTTTACTTTCATACTCCTCTCTGTCCGATATTAACCATGCTTCTCCTATTTTTTGATTTGGTGGAGCAAGTTTGTGAAATTTTTCTACAAAGGCAAAGTTTCCCCAGGTTCTATAAAAATATCCTTCATCAAATAGTAAGAAAGTTTCCATTTTCATTTTACTGTGTTCCCCAAAGTCTTGACTCAAACTTTTCTATAAAGATAAAACTTGCAAATATTTTGACACAATCTCTGGTCCCCATAATAGGTAAAGGAAACCGCCTATCGATAAATAGGGGCCAAATGGTATGTAATGCGATTCAAGAGAAATCTCTATTTCTTCTTGACTCTCTATACTTTTTCCCTTCCTCTCTTTTTGCCAAACATAATATGCAATTATAGCAATGAATATGCTAAATAACAGCCCCCCTCCTCCGACTAATGTTATTCCCCTAAGTATTTCTTCGGGAATAATAGCCTTTTCTGTATAGGCAATGTAAAACTGAAGTATTCTCGCCAGAAGATATACTCCTGAAATAAAAACGATTACGGCTTCCGCAGGATCTACTGGATATGAAGTATCTTCATTTGATTCCACATCTTTATTTTTTTGTCTTTCCTCGTTCAATTTTTTTCTAAAGAGGCTATAATAACCCATTACTATTAGCCCAATAATACTTCCTATAAATGAGGCTATAACAAGACTACCTAAAACTCCTTCCCAACCCAGAAATGCTCCTAACATACTTAGAAGTTTTACATCTCCAAAGCCCATTCCTGGCTTTCTCATTAGAAGGACCACTATTAAATCTAATAAACAAATGATTAACGCTCCTAATGCTATTCCGTCTATTGCTTCAAAAGGTCCTTCCAGTCTAATACCCTGGTTTGGGAAAAACATCCCTAACAGTCCAATTCCCACTCCGAGAGGCATACCTAAAAGAGTCACCTCATTTGGGATTGTCCATGTTGATAGGTCCTGAAAAACGACTATTATTAAACCTGCGCAGAAAACACAGTATACTAATGTAGCTAAGGTGTATTTGAACCTCAAGAAAATAATTACGAATAATAGAGCACTCAAGAACTCTACAAGTGGGTATTGAAAACTTATTGGAGCTTTACAATGTCTACATTTACCCAACAAAATTATCCAACTAACTATAGGAATATTGTCATACCAAGCAATAGGGTTGTTGCACTTGGGGCAGTGGGATCCGGGGCTGATTATGGACTTTCCTATTGGAAATCTGTAAATACATACATTGCAAAAACTCCCAAACACACTACCAAAAAGGAAGGAAAATATCAGAAAAATATAATCTTTCAAACTAAAATTTTGTATTAACTCCATTGTTTTAGCCCCACTTTAATTTAATATAATTTACTCCTTGTTATGTGTGGAAATTATAGCAAACTTGGTTAATTAAAGAATTGTGAAATGAACAGAAAACATTTACTAATCGTAATCATAATCTTTTTATCTTTGGTTAATTTTACATTTTCATACATCTTTGCGGAGAAAGAAGAAATAAGTTCCTCCTGCTTTTCGTCAGAGTTACCATCGTCTCTTCAGTCCAAAATATTGGATGTAGTAGAAAAGTCGAAACCTGCTCTTGTAAAAATTCATGTTGTTGAAAAGTATTATTCAGAAGGTAAAGAGCTAAAGCAAGAGAAATTTGGAAGTGGCGTTGTAATTTCTCCAGATGGTTATATCATAACTAATCACCATGTTGCTGGTAAGATGTTTTACGGTGATTGTTCCTTTGCTTCCCTTGAAAAATTTCCACTTGAGCTGGTAGGTACAGATGCTTTAACAGATGTTGCAGTCCTTAGAGTTGTGGGAGATTCAAAACGAGAGTTTCCATATTTAAGATTTGGAAATTCTGATGAGGTAAAGGTAGGTGATTATGTGCTTGCAATGGGTTCTCCCATGGCATTAAGCCCTTCAGTAACTCTTGGAATTGTGAGCAACACACAAATGACCCTTCCATATCGCCTCAATAGTTATGATATGTTTTCGGATGATACCGAAAATGTAGGAAGTTTGGTTATATGGATTGGGCATAGTGCGGAAATAACCTCGGGAAGTTCAGGCGGACCTCTCGTAAATCTTAATGGGGAAATAATAGGTATAAATGAAATTAAATATGGTTTGGGTGGAGCTATACCCTCAAATACTGCAAAAAGAGTATCAGAGCAAATTATAAATTATGGAAAAGTGAAAAGGTCATGGGTTGGCGTAGAAGTTCAACCTCCGATAAAAAACTCTGTTTCTGGTGCTCTTATTCGTCATGTTTATCCCAACTCTCCTGCTGAAAAGAGCGGACTTCTTCCAGGGGATGTAATTTTGAAAATAAATGAATCTCCATTGGAAATCAAGTATGTAGAGCAAATACCTATGGTTAACTATCTTTTAACATCTCTCCCCATTCAAATGCCAATAAGTTTGAAATATTTAAGAGGTTCAACAGAATGTGAAGTCTCTTTAATACCAGATGAGTATAATCTTAGCGCACCTTTGGAGAAAGAATTATCTGAGTGGGGATGCACAGTTAAAGATATAAATTGGTTATCTGCTTCTGTATTGGGTAGGAGAGATACAAAGGGGGTTATCATCACCTCCATTAAAATGGGAGGGCCTACATCCCAGGCAAAACCCCCTCTTCAGCAAAATGACATAATCCTATCTGTTGAGGGCAAAGAGGTAACTGACTTGAGTTCGGTTGAAACCATTACTGGAGAATTAATGGCGAATAATAATGAATATGGGACTTTGGTCCTTATAGAAAGGAAAGGTAAAAAAATCTATTCTTTTGTAAAACTATCTAAGAGCAAAGTTCAGGAAAAAATTAGGGGGGCTTCTAAGTCCTGGATTCCCGTGGAGGTTCAAGTGTTAACCAGAGAAATAGCAGAAAAACTCCGTATTCCAGAGGGAGGTTTTTTAGTGACTCGTGTGTACGATACAACTACTCAGATATCGAGATTTTTGAGAACGGGGGATGTAATTAAAGAACTGAATGGAGAAAAATTCTTTGCGAGTAAAATAGAAGACTACGACGAATGGAAGGAGAGAATTAGAAACCTTCCAATAGGTGATACTGTGAGATTGAAGGTACTTAGAGGGACAGAAGAGTTAGATGTCTTGGTGTCTTTGGAAAAAGAACCCTCCACACCAAATCTTATGGATAAGTTTCAAGATGATTGGCTGGGTCTAACTGTAAGAGATCTGTGCTTTTCTGATTATGTAGAACTGAATCTATCTCCGGATACCAAGGGAGTATATATTGAGCAAGTTGTTTCTGGGAGCTGGTCTGCGCTTTCGAGGATTGAACAGGGAGATATATTAGTTTCGATAAATGATAAAACAATTGATTCAGTCTTAAAATTTGAGGAGGTCCTAAAGGAACTGAGAGATGAAAATGTGAATATTTTTCACATAAAGATTGTTAGAAAGAATCAAATCTATTTTGTAGAGGTGCAAATAAAATAACTTAATTTGGAGAATGTGAATACTTTTTATGAGTACCTTAATAGGGAAAACAGCTCTTGTTACAGGCTCTGCGGTTAGAATTGGAAGAGCCATTGCAGTGGCTCTTGCAAATGAAGGAGCGAATTTAGTTTTGCATTATAACTCTTCGGAATCGCAGGTGAGTTCTCTTAAAAGCGAATTGGAGAGCGTTGGAGTTAAAATTTTTCCAATACAGGTGGACCTACGCGATCCTTCCGCAGGTGAGCGACTCTTTAACGACATAATCTCAAATTTTGGGGGTATAGATATACTTATAAATAATGCAAGTATCTACCCTAAAGACGATATTTCTACTATTGCATATAAACATTTTGTAGATTCAATAAATATTCACGCTTGGACACCCTTTCAATTAGGGAAGTGCATGTATTTCAGGGGTAATAAGGGGAGCATAATAAACATTTTAGATACTAGGCTTTGGGGTTATGATAGGGCACATCTTTCATACTACTTAGGAAAATCTATGTTAGTTAGCATAACCAAGGTCATGGCTTTAGAATTCGCTCCTACTATAAGAGTAAATGCTATTGCTCCGGGATTGATACTTCCTCCCCCAGGAGAAGACTATGAATATCTCCTGAAACTTGTTCATACTAATCTTTTGAACAAGCATGGAAGTGAAGAAGACATAGTGAAAGCAGTATTGTTTCTTATAAATTCAGAATTTATAACAGGTCAAGTAATTTTTGTTGACGGAGGGAGGTTCCTACTTGGACAGACTGCCTATTGAACAGTATGACAAAATTCATATTAGAGACTTGGTAGTGCGTTGCATAATCGGCATAGAGCCTTTGGAAAGAAAAGAAAAACAGGATGTCATAATTAATATTACTCTTTATACTGACATTAAAAAATCAGCTGTAACTGATAATATTTCTGATACTGTAGATTATAAGAAAATAAAAAAGCGAGTTCTAAGCTTTGTAGAAAACTCCTCTTTTTACTTGTTGGAAACTTTGGCGGAGGAGATAGCAAAAATTTGTCTTGATGATAATTGTGTAAAAGGAGCCTCTGTAGTTGTTGATAAGCCTGGGGCTCTTAGGTTTGCAAGAAGTGTGGCAGTAGAAATAACTCGAGTAAAAACTTAGTAACGCTATGATATACCTTAGTTTAGGTTCCAATATTTTTCCAAAAGAAAATATTAAAAATTCCTTAGCTATGCTTTCTAAACATGTGGTCATAAATAATATTTCACCTGTGTTCATTACACCCCCGTTAGGGGGCATGAGTCAACCTGATTACTTTAATTGTGTTATCGAAATCTCAATCAAAGTTCCCATGTCCCCAGTTTCATTCAAGTGTGAGGTTATCAGGAAGATAGAAGAAAGTTTAGGAAGAAAACGAGGGGTAGATAAGTATGCACCAAGGGAAATTGATATAGACATACTTTTGTTTGATGATGTCATATATGAATCTGCTGAATGGAGAGTTCCCTCCCCTGAAGTTTTCGAGAGGGATTTTGTTTTTGCAGGTCTTTTGTTCTTAAACCCTCAACTAATCGTTTTCCCGTCCAAGGAACCTTTAGTAAACTTCGCCGAAAATTACAAACTTCACTTGTTAAGAATAGATTGTACATACACACAATTAATATGGAAGGAGTTTCTGGATGAACATCGAGAAAGTTGCTCAACTAATTAGAGAACTCTTAATAGAGATAGGTGAAGACCCAGACAGAGAAGGCCTAAAACTTACTCCATACAGAGTGGCTAAAGCCTACGAGTTCTTAACCTCTGGCTACCGCCAAAATTTGCAAGCCATAATAAACAATGCTATTTTCAAAGCAGAATCAAATAACATGATAATCTCAAGAGATATTGAGGTATACAGCCTATGCGAGCATCACCTATTGCCGTTTTTTGGAAGGTGTCATGTTGGGTATATAGCAAGGACAAAAGTAATAGGATTAAGTAAAATTGCAAGGATAGTTGATTACTACGCTCGCAGGCTTCAAATACAGGAAAGGTTGACTGCTCAAATTGCTCGAGCTGTTATGGACCATACACAAGCAGAAGGAGTGGGTGTTGTTATGGAATGTAGACATTTATGTTGCATGATGAGAGGCGTAGAAAAACAAAATTCTATAATGACAACATCCTCAGTTTTAGGTAGCTTCCATGACGATGCTATTACAAGGAAAGAATTCTTAGACCTATTGCAAAGGAAAATTTAACAGACTATAGTTTTTAGCTAACTTTACACACTAATGTATTTGTGTTAAAATATATATCGTGGGCCTGTAGCTCAGGTGGGAGAGCACCGCGTTCGCAATGCGGGTGTCAGGGGTTCGAATCCCCTCAGGTCCACCACTTTATCAATATTTTCCCTTCTCCGACCCTCCTGAGAGTATTGTTTTATTTAATTTTGTATGTTAGAATGTATAGAAGAAATAGGTTTGAGAAGTTTCTTTTATAATTGGCAGGAAATGAAGAGGAGATTATAATTATGTTTTTACTCCCAAAAATAAACGCTACCAGAAAAATGTTAATATTACTTTGTGTATCTGGACTTATCTTAATTCATCCACCTATTTACTCACAATGTTTTAGGGACCAATATGATATAGATTTTATCCTCTCTACACTCGACAGAGTTATTGTGGATTTTTTGCCTACCTGGTTAGACCATTACGATGAGTATGGAAATCCTGTTCCTGGAGCATGGCGTCAGGTGGAATATCAAACAAGCCCGTATTTTAGCAACGCGGATAACGATGGGAACGGCATTTACGATAATGACCACTTTGACCTACTCGGAGCAGTTCTCGATGGCCATCTTCAATATGTTCTTGGTTCCCTTAATTCTAACGATGTTCAAAAGATAAGAAGTGATTTCGCCTACAATAAAGTTGTTGTTGAATCTCTTCAGATTACTATTAGGAACATCAAAGTTCAGTATGGCTCTTTAAGTGGGACTACTTCTATAACTACTGGTGATCCAGATGTGTGTGTTAAATTGGGAGGTGGTGTTTTGACTCTGTGTGTTAGCCAGTTTGTAGAGGATTTTGAAGGTGTTCCTACTCTCTGGCAGTTACTCGAGGAGCAAAGTCCTTTATTTAAGAATGCTATGGTTAATCTTATCGCAGGATATATGACTATTGGCGAAGATACGGGTATAAGGCATTTGAAAAGTCTTTTCCGGGTAATAATTTACACAGTATTAAAAGATGTTTTACCCACAATTCTTGAAAATGTAAAAACTGACGATATAGTAATAGAGTTAGACTTAAATGGACAAAGAGTAGTCATAACTATTTATGGATCAGAGATAGATAGGTCCATTGAAGAGTTTGTGAGCAACTTTAATTGCACCAAGTTTAGATGTAATCCACTATTATTAGGTGCTTCAGGAGACTTGAACAGAGACTCAAGAACCAATTACTCCTCTTATGTCTTAGCAAATATGAATAGGCAGAGTTGGATGACAAATGAGAGCATACAGAATCCACCATTGAAGATAACTCAGCCTCCACAGTCACAAAGTGTTGTCTCAGGAACGGAAGTAGAATTCACAGTGAATCAAGTAGGTGGAGTCAATAACGGAGTTCCGGACTGGTACAAATGGGAAGAAATTAAAATTAGTGATTTCTCTACTATAGGTTCACCTACCTATGATCCTAAGCTGGTTATACCTTATGCTTTACCTACCCCTCAGCCGAGATATTTTACTGTTACAATTTGTGATTCCTATTGGACACGCCGTTCTCCCCCTGCAAAGTTGGAAGTGCAATACATACCCTTGGAAGTAATTCAACATCCTCAATCAGTGGCGAATGTAGTTCCTGATGAAGATAGTTGTTCACTCTCAGTAAAGGTGCGGGGTGGTAATGCTCTTCCTGCATATCAGTGGCAGAAATGGAATGGAACCTCGTGGTCAGATATCAATTCAGCTACTTCAAATATTTTAAGTTTTAATCCTGTTAGATTAGAAGATGGTGGCACATATAGGTGCTTAGTTACCAGTGGGAGTGAACAAGTTGTGTCTAATTCCGCGGATATTACCATACTAAATAGGATAAGATTTGCCTATCCTCTCCCTAATGCTGGAGTTTATGTTGGTGAATCCTATGTGTTTTCTCCGATAGTAGTGGGTGAACCTTTTGGTGAATTGAAGTATTTATGGAAATTTAACGGTGAGGTAATAGAGGGAGAAACTGGTTCTACTCTTACAATTGAAAATGCTCAATTAGATGATATGGGCTACTACACATGTGTTATTTATGACGACCAGTTTACGATAGAGTCTAACCAAGCTTTCTTCGAAGTAGCTGAGCACATGGAAATAATTGAGCAACCACAATCGGGTAGAGCTATACTCGGATATGACTATACATTTACTATTGTAGTTACAGGCGGATTAGGTGGTGTTCACTACTTCTGGTATAGAGATGGGACACCGGTAGGACCTGATTCTCCAGTATTCTTATTATATCCTTTGAGTGAAGCAGATGAGGGAACATATTGGTGTGTTGTAAGAGATGCCAGAGAGGAGCTTGTGTCTGAGCAAGCAACTCTACAGCTCTTCCCTCCATTTAATTTTGACATTCAACCTCAAGGTGCTATGAAATATACAGGTGATTCACATACATTTGTGGTCCAAGTCTCAGGAGGTTCTCCACCATATTCTTATAGGTGGCGAAAGAATGGAGTTAATTTGCCTTATACAGAACCTGTGCTTACTCTTGAAAATCTACAACCTTCTGATTCAGGGACTTATGTATGTTTTGTATCTGACCAGAACGCGGGAGCAAGTAGTGCTCCAGCTGTGCTACAAGTAGCTAACCACATGTCTTTCATACAACAGCCTCAATCCGCAATAGTATACAGAGGTTCAACACACACATTTAGGGTAATTATCGATGGGGGCTTAGGCAACCTCACATATAAGTGGTATAAAAAAGTTGGAAGCATAAATTTGAACTTGGGTGTAAATTCTCCTAATTTAGTGCTTCATAATGTTCAAAACGAAACTGCAGGTTCCTATTTCTGCGTCGTGGAGGATGCCTTTGAAACTGTTACATCTCAAATCGCTGTTCTCACTGTGGTAGAGCCTTTAACATTCACAAAACAACCTACCGAAGAATATAGATTTGTAGGTGGGGATGTGACTTTTGAAGTTCAGACTACAGGTGGTATTGGAACTATTACCTATAAGTGGTACAAAGATGGAGTTCCATTAAATGTGACCTCGCCCACACTCGTGCTACAAGATGTATCATACTCGAATGCAGGTTATTATTGGTGCGAAGCTACTGATGTAGTTAAGACTACTCCCTCTGCTTCTGCTCGGCTCTATGTTTTAAGACCCTTGCCGATGGATGGGATTGGTGTCATAGTGTTACCCATTAACGGATCCCAAATGGTACCTCCTGTAAATACAATTGCCTATGGTCAAGCCTTTGGTTTGCTCCAACCTGTTCCAAACTCAGACAATTATTATTTATACCTATCTGGATCACACTCTGTAGTAAATCCCACAAATATAACTATAAACAGAGGATTCCCCGGCTCAATAGGTCCGGTGGTTTTCTCTTTTACAAATGTTAATAACTTGGGATTCTACTCTGAGATAACAAACGGTAAGGCAGCTGAGATAGCGGTAGGTATGTATTACCTCGTAATTTGCTCACAGAATTACCCAAATGGAGAGATTAGAGGTCAAATTCTGTTGAACACTGTTCAAAGGACACTTACAATCTCTGTTGAAGGAAATGGCACTACCAATCCTCCTGCTGGGGCCTATCCATTTTGGGATAGAGAGATTGCGAGTGTTTCAGCAACTCCTTCTCCAGGTTGGGAGTTTTGGGGATGGTCAGGCGATATTTCCAAAGGGGAGAAAGCTAATTCAATACTTCTAACAATGGATAGGGATAGAAGTATAACTGCGATTTTCGTTCCTGTTATTCCGGAAGGTTCACAAGAGGGTGAAGGAATAGTTGAGGGTTCAGTGGAAGGTGAAGGAACTGCTGAAGGAGTAATTGAAGGGCAGGAAGAAGGAATTCCATTTGAAGGTAATGTAGAAGGTTTAGTTGAAGGAATACCTGAAGGGGGTATAGAAGGAATAGTTGAGGGAACTACAGAAGGAATGATTGAAGGCGAAGGTGTTGTAGAAGGTGAAGGACAAACTACTTCACATCATTCCGCAGACACTAATTTAGACTACATAATTAGCCTTGGTGAATTACTTAGGGTTATTCAATTTTTCAATGCAGGTGGTTACCACTGCGCTTCTACTTCTGAGTTATCAGAAGACGGCTATATTCCAGGGTATGGCGGTAATACTTCTTGTATTCCACACACAACAGATTACCTACCGCAAGATTGGGTTATTTCTTTGCAAGAGCTTCTACGAATCATCCAGTTCTTTAACTCGGGTGGTTATAGAGTTTGTGAAGGAAGTGAAGATGGCTTTTGTCCTCGCACTACATAAGTTTCACATAAACTTGTTGAGAAATTAATACTATGCGTTATGGTCTGTAAAATCTTGATTAGCTGAGGGTTTCAAACCATATTTTTCAATTTTATATCTGACTTGATCTCTCGATATGTTGAGTAGTGCACCTGCCCTTGTTAAATTCCAATTGGTTCTCTCAAGGGCCTGTTTTACTAATGACTTTTCAACCTCTTCAAGAGAGCAACCCCCAGGAGGTAGGAGAAACAATTCAGCACCAGAGAAGCTTCTGCCTCTTGCTAAACTTGCCCTCCCAAGTATTATTTCATCTTCGTGAATGAAATCTTCCTTTCCTAAAAGAACTGCTCGTTCTATAACATTTCTCAACTCCCTCACATTTCCGGGCCAATGATAGGAAAGCAATTTTCTGATTGCCTCGGGTGTAAATCCTTTTCTTTCTCTTCTAAATTCCTTGTTAAAGAGGTTCAAAAAGTGTTCCGCTAATAGAGGAATGTCTTCTGCTCTTTCTCTCAAAGGCGGTATTTCTATAGGGATAACATTAAGCCTATAAAACAAATCTTCCCGAAAAGTACCATTCTTTACCATTTCCTCGAGATTCTTATTTGTTGCCGCTATTACTCTAACATCTACTTGAATATCAACACTCCCCCCTATTCTTTTGAAAGTTTTCTCATCAAGTATTCTCAGCACTTTTGCCTGAATAGATAAAGGCATATCGCCTATTTCATCCATAAATACTGTCCCCCTATTTGCAATCTCAAACAACCCTTTTTTTAATCTGTCTGCACCTGTAAACGAGCCAGCCTCATACCCGAATAATTCAGATTCAAGTAAACTTTCAGGAAGAGCAGTGCAAGTTATATTCATAAACGGATAAGGGGCTCTCTCTGATTCGTAGTGGATTACCCTTGCTGCTAAGTCTTTACCACTTCCACTTTCTCCTAAAAGTAAGATTGTTGTGCTCGGAGATTCTGCTACACTTTTCAAAAGTTTCTTTGCCTCTTTTATCCTAGAACTTTCACCAATAATGTGCTCTAAATTAAAAATCCTTTTGCTCTGCTGGAGTCCTATTTGAAATGAGTTTCGCAGATGAGATTGTTCAATTGCCCTTTGAACACGCATTATGAGCTCATCCATTTCGAACGGCTTACTAACATAGTCAAAAGCTCCGTTCTTCATCGCCTCTACTGCGTTAGAAATACTTGAATATGCTGTTATTATTAACACAGGTATGCCAGGTTGTTTTGATACTATTTCTTTCAGGATATCCATCCCATCACCATCGGGCAATCTCAGATCAACTATAGCTATGTCTAATGCCCTTTTGCTGATTATATTTTTTGCCTCATTAACTGAACCTGCTTCCTCAGTTAGAAACCCCATTGAATGCAATTTCTCTACTATATTCCACCGAATTAACTTTTCGTCTTCAACCACTAAAACCCTTCCGCTCATGGGTTATGCCTCCAATTTTGGAAGTGTTATCGTTATCTTTGTGCCCTTATTTATCTCACTCTCAATATCTATTTTTCCTTTATGAGACTCGATAATCTTAAATACTATCGCCATTCCTAACCCGGTTCCCTTGCTTTTAGTAGTGAAAAATGGCTTTCCTATTTTCTCAATTAGCTCAGGCTCTATACCTTTTCCATAATCTTTTATTGAAATTTGCACCCACTCCATATTATCTAAGATTGAAACTGTGATTTTCCCCCCATCTGGCATTGCTTCTATGCTGTTTTTAATGATGTTAAAGAACGCTCTTGAGAGAAGACTTGGGTCAACATATACCTCGCTCTCACCGTTGATTTCAATTTCATACTTGGATGTTCTACCCATTGATATAACACAGTTTTGAAACTGTTCTCTTACAATTAAGCCTACTGGAACCTTTTTCTTTTCTAACTTGTAGACTCTTGTAAAATCAAGAAGTTTCCTCAGCGTATCTTCCAATCTGAATATTAAACTTTTTAGCTCTTCTATGATATCTGATCTCTTGTCAATATTTGTCTCTTCTAATAAAAGCATGAATCCACTTTGGACAGCTGATACCATGTTCCTAAGTTCATGAGCAAGGCTTGCACTTGCCTCGCCGAGTAATGCAAGTCTCTTTTGAGTTTCCAATTTTTCTTGGATTTCTTTGAAATTCGTAATGTCCCATATTAAACCTATGAAATATATTTTTTCGTTCCTTTCAATTTTTTTAAACTTATAATGAATGTATTTAACACCATGGTTTCCTATTTGTATACTTTCTTCTGATTCGAAGAAATCTCCTGTTTTATTCGATATAAAGTTTTCAATTTGTTGAGATTTTATGACCTCGTAAATTAACATCTTTTCAAGACTTTGCATTTTATCATTTAGATTGATTAGTTCCTTAAATGTGTCATTGGCTGTCTCAATTTCACCTCTTTCGCTTAGTTCTACGATACCGCAGGGAACCACATTTAATAATGTTCTGAAGTATCGTTCCCTTTCTTCAAGTAGCTTATTCCATCTTTGAGTTTCCTCTACTAACTTATTGATTTTGTGAGCCATTCTATTGAAGTGAAATATTAAAAGGGCGACCTCATCGTTTCTCTCTGGAGTAGGGTAGGTAGATATTACCGCTTGATAAGCGGAGTTTTGAATGTGTTTCGTGAGTTCTCGTATCGGAAGAACTATATTTCTTTGAACAGTTAACCACATTATTGTTAAACCTACCCCTATTATTATTAAAAAATATAAAGCAGCACGAGTTTCCAATAATCTTCCAGCCTTGAGCACATTTAATGGATGCACTATTTTTACTATTAATAGAGGCTTGTTATATAAGTCATAGATAATCTGATATACATTGATTTCTGAGTTATTAGCATATATAAATATTGGAAACTCATCGTCCTTAGGATTATCTTTGATATATTTGCTTTTTTCCAAGTAGTCTATTAAATCTAAGTTTAGTAATGTGTGGTCTGAGATTTTATCCCAAAACTGAGGGGTAATGAGTCTTCCAAAGATTAAAGTACCTGCTGGGGCGCCCTCTCCTTTACTTGGTAATATTTTGTGTGAAGATATAAGTAAAATTCCATATGTTGTTTTCCAAAAACCGACTTTTCCCTCTTTAACATCGGGGAATCTTAAAAGGGGATGGGTCAGGGCCCATAGGGGTGTTGACAGTTCCATTGGCAAGTTTTTGCTCTCCCCTGTTTCTAAATCGAGCCACTTTCCGAATAACACCTTCCCTTCATTATTTACTATTATTGCTAAGTTGAATTGATTTTCAGTAAATGCTTCTTTTGAAAAGTTACTTTTGATATATTCTTCATTTTTGTCTTTCATATACTCATAAGTATCATCCCACCTTGCATAGTCAGCACAAAACTTGTGAAAAAATCCCATTTCATTTTTTAGGGTTCTACTAAATCTTTCTAACTTTTCTTTAGCAGAGCTCTTTTCAAAGTCATATATTGCCGGTTTTACTACGCGGTCATAGGTTAAGTAAGAACTCACTAAAAGAAATAGCCAAAATAGGAAAAAGATGAGGGTGATTTTAGCAGTTAGTTTCATTTACCTAAATATGATTCCTCAAATATATTTTCCAACTCGGTCATATCGAAGGTCCCATATTGATTTCTGAATCTGTATGGGTCATTAGCCAAATTTTCTGCAAACTCAGGGAATTTCTTACTTTCTACTCCCCAGTCTTTAGCCTTGTAAGAAAAATCCAATTCGCTAAAAAGTTCTTTTAGGTTGTCCTCTATTTTGGTGATGGTACCAAAGTTGGGATTATTAGAAATTGCGTTTGAGAGAGTTTTCACCTTCTCAGGGAGATATTTTTCATTTCTTCTAAACATAGGGATGAGAAATAATGCGTTAGCAATTCCATGAGGTATACCATAGTATAATGTATAGTAATATCCCAGGGCATGAACCAAAGTAGTTCCCGTGTGGGCTATCACTATCCCCGATAATAGGGATGCATACATTACCATAGTTCTTGAATGGAGATCGGAAGGATTCTTAAGCACATTGGGAATATATTCCTTTAATATTCTACATCCTTCTAAAGCAAGGGTATCAGTTATAGGAGTAGATTTTTTGGAGACTATCCCCTCCATACATTGACTTAAAGCATCTAAACCGGTAGAAAGTGTAATATCACGGTTCATAGTCAATGTTAGATTAGGGTCAGCCAATGCTACTTTAGGGAAAATCCTTCTATCTGCCACGGTTTTCTTAGTGTTGTTTTTTCGATCTGTTATCACTGCATATTGAGTAACTTCACTACCCGTACCTGCTGTAGTGGGGACAGCTAATATCGGCAATGGGGAATTTTTAAATAAATCCCTACCGAAATAATCTGCACATTTTCCCCCATTTGTGGCTAAACCAGCTACACATTTTCCTGTATCAAGAGGGCTCCCTCCACCTATGCATATAACCCAATCACACTTTTCTTCTTTGCAAAGATTTCCTGCTGTATCACAAGTCTCTGCTGATGGATTTTCTTCTACTCTGTCGAATATGACCCCATTGGGAAAGCATTTTTGGACAAACTCCAAGGCCCCATTCTTCTTTGAACTATTTTTCCCAGTTACTATAAATGGTTTTTCTCCCAGTGCAAAAGACCTTATATCTTTGAGAGCATCTACCTTGAATATTATATTTGTAGGTAAGTAAAAATTGAATTCACTTAGACCTTCTATCAGAGTATTCATCCTACTATCTATCAGAGTATTCATCCTACTATTCCCCTATTATCTTGACTATTACTCTTTTCTTTCGTTGACCATCAAATTCAGCGTAGTAAATTTCCTGCCAGGGTCCTAAATCAAGTTTGCCCTTTGTTATTGGCACAATTACCTCGTGATGGATCAAAAGACTCTTCAAATGGGCATCTCCGTTAGTTTCCCCAGTAGCATGATGGCGATAACTTCTTCCTGAAGGTGCAAGCCTTTCTAACCATTCATCAATATCTTTTATTAACCCTTCTTCAGCGTCGTTTACATATACGCCCGCTGTGATATGCATAGCTGAAACCAATACAAACCCTTCTTGTACCCCGCTTTTTTTGACTATCTCTTCAACTTTAGATGTTATGTTAATATATTCTCTTTTTTCTCTCGTGCAAAACTCTAAATACTCAGTGAAACTTCTCATATCTGTTTCTCCAGTAGCTTAATTAACACCACAAAGATATATTTTACCAGAATGACAAAGGCTCGATACTCTTAATGCTGAAATTAGTTATCAATAGACTAAAACTGTTATGATATAGAAATCTCTCAGCAATTGTGGATTTTAGTGACTATAATTACTTTCAACTCCGCTAAGGATAAGCTAACAATGGAGAGTAAGCTCAGGGTTGCTCTTATTGGCTGTGGAAATATAGGAGCCGATATCTGCATAGCAATTCAGAAAGGAACTATTCCTGCTGAAATTGTTTCTCTACATGATATTGATGAATCGAAAGCAACCTTACTAAAAAAAACTTTTAAGCTCGATGCGGAAATTTGCAATTTGGAAGAGGCTATATCGAATTCCGATTTTGTAATAGAATGTGCATCCGCATCCGCAGTAGAGGGTGTAATTAAAAATTGCATTAAATATAGGAAAGACTGTCTTATAATGAGCTTAAGTGGGATATTGGAGAATTATGATTTGCTCCAAGAAGCACGGAGTAATCACATTAGGATAAAAATTCCCTCGGGTGCTATTTGTGGTTTAGATGGGGTTCGTAGTGCTATGGAAGCCGGACTTCACACGGTTATTCTTACTACTCGGAAGCCACCTCAAGCGCTTGCAGGAGCTCCCTATGTACTTGAGAATAATATAGACCTCTCGAATATAACAGAACCTACTCTTCTATTCGAGGGCAACGCAATTGAGGCAGCAAAAGCATTTCCAGCCAATGTGAATGTAGCAGTTGCCCTAAGCTACTATGGAATAGGACCAAAGGAAACTAAGGTAAGAATTGTTGCTGATCCTCGGACATCTCAAAATACTCATGAGATTTATGCAGAAGGAGCCTTTGGAAGCTTGCACACAGTTACTGTAAACCTGCCCTCTCCAAGAAATATAAAAAGTAGCTATCTTGCTTCTCTTTCTGCTATAGCGGAGCTTAGACAAATGGCTGAGGACTATATTAACTATTGTATGTATTGTCCTATTAAGAGAAGTGGTAATTGATTTGCTATATTTCATATAATATATGCCCTAAAACAAAAATATAGGGAGTTACTGAAATGTATGCAATAATTAATTGTGGTAATAAACAATATAGAGTTCAACCTAATGATAAGCTAAAAGTAGAAAAGTTAAAAGCAAAAGAGGGAGATATAGTTGAAGTCGAAGATATTTATCTTGTATCTACCGGTAACGAGATTATTATAGAACCCTCTGCACTGAAATCTGCAAGGGTTTTGCTTGAGGTTCTGAAACATTACAAAGACAAAAAGATTCGAGTATTCAAATACAAGCGTAGAAAAAATTATCACAGGACATATGGACATAGACAATGGTACACCGAAGTTTTAGTTAAAGAGATAAAACTCAACTAAGATTTTGATAAGGGAGATAAAGGTATGGCTCATAAAAAGAGTGGTGGAAGCGCAAGAAATGGTAGGGATAGCAATCCTAAATACTTAGGTGTAAAGAAATATGAGGGTGAGCATGTAATTCCGGGAAATATAATTGTTCGCCAATTGGGTACTAAGATTAAGCCGGGTAAAAATGTAGGGTTGGGGCGTGATTACACTATATATGCCCTGGTTGAGGGGTTAGTTAAATATAGATTTATGTCCGGCGGAAAAAAATGTGTTGATGTTATTCCTTTGAAAACTATTGAAAAAGAAGCTTCTACAAATTAGTAGTTTAAAGTCTATTCTTTTATAATCTAATGAAGAAGATACTGGCGCGAGTGACGTGCCAGTATTTCTGTTAATAATAGGCTTCCTATTTATGAACCAGTCTGAGAAAGCTAAACCTTTCATTGATAGAGTTAGGGTTCGCCTTACCGCAGGGGATGGAGGAAATGGATGTGTTAGTTTCAGAAGAGAAAAATATGTTCCTCGAGGCGGACCTGACGGCGGTGATGGTGGACGCGGTGGCAACATATACTTCGAAGCCACGAGCAAGTTAAACACTCTTACGGACCTAAAATATCACACACATTGGGTTGCCGAGAGAGGTGAACACGGAAGTGGTGGTAATCGTCATGGCAAAGATGGGAAAGATATTATCATCTCTGTCCCCTGTGGGACATTAGTTCGTGATTGGGAAACAGGCGAAATTCTTGCAGATTTGAAAGAAGAAGGTGACCGTTTTCTTGCTGTAAGGGGGGGCAGAGGAGGAAGAGGGAATGCTCGATTTTGTACTGCTACTTATCAAGCCCCTAAGTTTGCTGAAAAAGGTGAAAAAGGTGAAGATAAAGAATTCCTTCTCGAATTAAAACTGATTGCGGATGTGGGAATTGTAGGTCTCCCAAATGCTGGGAAAAGCACATTACTATCTCGGATATCATCTGCAAAACCTAAGATTGCTGATTATCCATTCACTACGCTTTCACCAAATTTAGGTGTTGTAAGACTATCAGATTATAGGACGATGACAGTTGCTGATATCCCGGGAATTATAGAAGGTGCGTCTGAGGGTAAAGGATTAGGCCATGAATTTCTTAGACACATTGAACGAACCAGAGTCCTTCTTTTTCTTGTCGACACAGGCGATTTGAACCCCTATAAGACTATAGAAATACTTGAAAATGAACTTAGCCTTTACAGTCCGGTATTTACCGAAAAGAGAAGAATCTACGCATTCAATAAGTTAGATATACCTGAGAATTATAACCGTTTCTTTACCGAGATTCTTAATAGCAATTGGAAGGTTCCTGTATTTGGTATTTCTGCGGTTACTGGATTGGGTGTAAAAGAATTGTTAGAATGTGCATACAAACTCGTTGATGAAACAAAACTCGAAGAGAAAGAAGAGGATTCAATTGAAGTAAGGCATATTTACGAAGCGCCTTTTCAAATTTTCAAGGAACCTGGAGGATTTAGAGTAGAAGGAAAAAGAGTATTAAGGGCTATCCAGATGACCGATTTAGAAAATGAAGAAGCTGTTCAACATTTGCACAGAACTCTATCTCATTTAGGACTTACGAGGGCGTTGAAAAGATTAGGAGCTAAAGATGGAGATTTAGTATGTATTGGAGACTATGAGTTCATTTACTCAGGTAAGTTGTCAACTTCTAAAAATAAGAAGAGGAAATCGAGAAAACATGAAACAGATAATTGTTGTGAAGATAGGGACTGACCTCGTTCACTGTGGATACAATAGTAAAAATTCCCCACTTCGCAATATAGTGAGGGAGTTATGCAAATTAAAGAGGGAGGACAATATAGATTTTTTGATTGTCAGTTCAGGAGCAATCGGTTGTGGAATGGATTTACTGGGGATCAGTTATAGACCAAAGGAATTACCGATTCGGCAGGCTTTAGCTTCTATTGGACAAGTTGAATTAATGAAAAGATACACTGAGCTATTTAAAAAATACAGTGGTAATCAAATTTTTCCTGCTCAGATTCTACTAACTGCAACCGATTTAGAGAATCGCATTTCTTATGTTAATATACTGAACACCATACACCAACTATTTAGTTTAGGCAACACGATACCTATTGTAAATGAGAACGATACCACAGCAACAGAAGAAATAAAGTTTGGAGATAACGATACCCTTTCCGCAAGGATAGCAGTTAGAATTAATGCTTCGCTCTTGATTATATTGACGAATGTTGATGGCTTATATACTGAGAATCCTAAGTCTTTCCCAAAAGCAGAGTTAATATCTAAAGTTAGGACACTTTCTCCGCAGATTTTTGCTTATGCTAAAGGGACTGATGACGAGTATTCAGTAGGGGGTATGATAACCAAATTAGAAGCGGTAAAAATAGCGTGGCGAGCTGGTATTCCTTCAGTTATTGCAAACGGCCATAGAAAAGGGATTATTACCCAAATTCTCAAGGACGAGGCAAAGTGTACAATGTTTATACCCCCTAAGTCGACCTTGTCTCATAAGAAAAAATGGATTGCATTCGGTAAAACGGTCAAAGGAAAAATATTCATAGATGAGGGAGCTAAAAATGCATTGTTAAAAAAAGGGTCCAGCCTTCTCCCTGTGGGAATCTCAACCGCAGAGGGGAATTTCAAGAAAGGCGATTGTGTCTCGATTTACTATTCCAATGAAGAAATTGGAAGAGGGATTGTAAACATAGATATTAAGAATTTGATGAAAATTAAAGGAAAAAAAACAAGCGACATAAGAAAAGAGTTTTCTGAACTCGATATAGAGGAAGTTATCCATAGGGATAATATGATATTATTTTCAGACTAAGTAACTATGGGAGATAGAATTATGAACATTGCCGAAGAAATAGCTCTGATTGGAAAGCGTGCAAGAGTAGCTTCCTATCAGCTTCGAAAGATTTCAAAAGATGTAAAAAACAAAGCATTATTAAATGTGGCAGAAAAAATCTTGGCACACACGGAATGGATTATAAGGGAAAATAGAAAAGACCTTGAAAATGCGAAGACTCAGGGGCAAACCTCTGCTTTCATCGATAGGCTGGAGCTCAATCCCAAGAGAATCAAAGAAATGGCTGAAAGTGTGAGAGTGGTGGCAAGTCTTCCGGATCCAATAGGCAAAATTGAAGATCAATATATTCATCCCAATGGCCTTAAGATAGCGAGAATAAGACAACCGATAGGAGTTGTAGGTATTATCTATGAAAGTAGACCTAATGTTACTATTGATGCCGCTTCACTGTGTCTGAAGTCATCAAACGCTTGTATACTAAGAGGTGGCTCTGAGGCAATTCATTCTAATATTGCACTTGCTAAAATTTTCAGTGATGCTGTCACTGAAGTAGGAGTGCCCGAAAACTCCCTCCAGATAATATCCACCACTGACCGCTCTGCAGTAGGAGAGATGCTAAAGCTAGACCAATACATCGATGTAATTATCCCAAGAGGTGGAAAAGGATTAATTTCTCGTATATACGAAGAATCTCACATCCCAGTAGTTGCCCATCTGGATGGGGTATGCCATACTTATCTCCACGCTGATGCTG
The DNA here is from genome assembly GCA_026415215.1 of Candidatus Hydrogenedentota bacterium. Taxonomy (GTDB): domain Bacteria; phylum Hydrogenedentota; class Hydrogenedentia; order Hydrogenedentales; family Hydrogenedentaceae; genus Hydrogenedens. Next base: position 10,268 of record JAOAHN010000099.1, on the reverse strand, counting down.
AACTTGATATGTCTTTGAAGATTGTAATGAATGCCAAACTTCAGAGACCAGGTGTATGTAATGCTATGGAAACTCTTCTTGTTCATGAAGCATCTGCTCCGATTTTGTTACCCCCAATTGCGAAAGCTCTTATCGAAGGCGGCTGTGAATTGAGAGGTTGCCCTCGAACTCAAATGCTAATCGAATGTAAACCGGCTACTGAAGAGGACTGGTTTACAGAATATCTTGACAAAATTCTATCGATAAAGATTGTTGGTTCTCTTGATGAAGCTATACAACATATAAACTACTACGGTTCACATCACTCGGATGCCATAGTCACTAATGACTATTCTGCGGCGGAAAGATTCCTCGATGAAGTAGATAGTGCAACTGTGTATGTAAATGCCTCTACCAGGTTTACTGATGGCTATGAATTCGGAATGGGAGCGGAAATAGGAATCAGCACTAATAAACTTCATTGGCGGGGTCCAATGGCACTCGAGGGTTTAACTACTTTTAAGTTTATAATCAGGGGCAATGGACAAATTAGACAGTAACAAAATCTCAATAGGTTTGTGTGGGGGTACCTTTGACCCCGTTCACATTATGCATTTAGAATTAGCAGAGGCCGCCTACAACTATGCAAAACTTGACAAGGTTATTTTCGTACCAGCGGGAATTCCACCGCATAAACATACGGTTTGTGCCCAGCCTATACACAGGTATAATATGCTTGCTCTCGCTCTGAAAGGTAAAGACTATTTCGAACTGTCAAAATATGAAATAGAGAATTGTGAACCATCTTACACCGTAAATACAATAAAGCACTTTAGGGAAATATATCCATCCGCAAGTATAGGTCTAATCTTAGGATATGACACTTTTTTGGATGTTGTGAATTGGTACCATGCAGAAGAAGTTATAGAGATGGTAGATAAATTTCTGGTAGCTTCACGGACATTATCGAACAATGAAAATAAAAAAATATCTCCGATATTGTTAAATAAAACTATTTTTTTGCCTTTTCAACCGAGGGATATTTCCTCTCATGAAATTAGAGCCCTCATAAAAAATGGGAAAGCAATCACCGGATTGGTTCCTCCTGAAGTAGAAAGGTATATATATGAAAATGGATTATATAGAGACTGAAGAAATCCTATACTGCTACGCACCATACGCTAAAGAAATTGCAAAATGGCTTTCTCCCTCAAAAGTGCGACATAGCATCTCTACCGCTTCTTATGCTTCTTATATAGCGAGGAAGATCGAAAAACAATCCCTCGAAAATAAACTTATTATTGCCGGATTGTTGCACGATATTTGTAGAGAGTTACCCCCCTACGAAATGCTTAAGAAATCACAGGAACTCGGGATACCAATCGGAGAGTCTGAGAAACATAATCCTATTTTGCTCCATGGTCCTTTATCCGCAGAGATAGCAAAGAGAAATTTTGATGGAATAGATGAGGATATATACGAGGCTATCTATTGGCATACTACAGGGAAAGAAAATTTCGGCTTAATAGGTATAATTCTTTACATTGCAGATTTCTCGGAACCTTTGAGAAAATATTCCCAAGCCCACATAGCCCGAGAGATTTTCGACAATGAAGGGCTTCGAAAAACTCTATTGTATTGTATTGAACAAAGATTATCATTAAAAAAACACTCGGTTCTGCCTCAAGCCTTAGCTTTTTTGAATTGGGTGAGAGAAAAAAACACTGATATCTAACCATGGGAAATGATACATTTCATATTCTTGCTCCGTACTACGATGCTATAATGACTCGGGTTAGGTATGACAAGTGGGAGAATAACCTGTTATTACTATCTCAGCTTCTTGATTTGGAGGGGTCAAAAATAAAATATTTAGATGTGGCTTGTGGAACAGGTGTTCTTATACAGAGACTTTCAAGATATGGATGGGACTCTATAGGCGTGGATATTTCTCCATCTATGCTTGGGATTGCTGTTAGGAACTGTTCCAAAGCGAGTTTTATCCTCGCTGATATGCGTCATCTCCCCTTTTCCCCAAAATTTACCTTATTGTCCTCTTTATTTGACTCTATAAACTTTCTTTTGGAAGATGAAGATATTTTTAAGGCGATGAGTTCTATGAAATCTGTTCTTGCTCCAGGAGGTTTGATATATTTCGATTGTGTTACTGAGCAAATGGTGAAACTCTACTATAAAGAGAAAGAATGGAGAGAAAATTACAAAGATTTTGACACTTTGTGGAGGTCCTCCTATAATGAAAAATCTAAAATAGCCACTCTTAGCATACTTGTTAAGGGTGTTGGATGGACTAATGTCTATCAAAGAATCCATCCCATCGAACTATTTAAAGATGCAATCAAATCAGCCGGCTTGACTCTTCTGGCTTGTCTCGATGCCCACACTTGGAACGAGATAGATTCCAGAACAGTGAGAGTAGATTTCGTCTGTGCTAATCAACCCAGTGATACTATCTTTGAAAAATTTACCCAGATAAAAAATTATATTGCATTAACAGATTTTCAATTGGGTGAGTGATATAGTAGCTTGCCTAATCTAAAGGTGTTTGCCAATAAGGTGAAGGAGTTCTCTGGAGTTTCATAATCTCACTCAATTCTTTTGTCTTATCAGGGTATTTTCCCGCTAAGTTATTCTTTTCACCAATGTCCTCTACAAGGTTGTATAGTTCTAAAGGGTCACCATATTTATTAAGTATAATTTTCCATTCCCCTAATCTCATTGCTTGTTGAAAACCACCTTCATAAAATTCCCAATATAAAGGCCTATTCATAAAACTTGAAACAATATTTTCTTCTCCAAATAATAAGGGCGCAAAGGAGATACCATCTATCTTTTGAGGAGAGGTTATTCCGGCGAGCTCTGCAAATGTTGGTAAAATATCCCAAAACGACACAGGCGTGGTGCTTTTCTTTCCACCTTCAATTCTACCCTTCCACCTTATTATGAAAGGTACCCTAATTCCACCTTCGTATAAAGACCTTTTATATCCTTTGAGAGGTCCAGAGCTTTTGAAAAATTCAGGGTCTGCCCCTCCTTCTTTGTGTGGACCATTGTCACTCGAGAACAATATTAGAGTATTTTCGTCTATTCTAAGTTCCTCAAGTAAGCTCAATATTTTACCAACTGAATCATCGAGTCTCGTTATCATTGCTGCGTGATTTTTCTGTGGTTGAGGCCAAGGTCTGTCAGAGTAAGGCTCATCTGATGGGACTTCCATCCCATTTCCTTTTGCGTTTCCTAACTCGTTGTTTGCATGTGGTATGGTAAAACTTAGGTATAAGAAAAATTTGTTAGATGCGTTCCTCCTAATGAACTCCAATGCTTCTTTGGTCAATAAATCATGAGCATATTGGGAACATTGAGCACATACTCCAGGAATATCCGAAATTACATTACCCTCAATCCTTTCTTTGTTCATATTTCTCCAAAGATAATCGGGGTAGTAGTTATGGGCATGTACTTGGTTCAAATAACCATAAAACTCATCAAAACCTTGTAAGTTGGGAATTCCTGGGGTTTCGGGTTCGCCCAATCCCCATTTACCTATCAAGCCTGTTACATAACCCGCTTTTTTTAATACTTCGGCTATTGTTATGTCTTCTGGCATTAGGGGTATAGTAGAATTTGCCCGGATTCTCGCATGACCAGTGTGATAACCAGTCATAAGACAACAACGAGAAGGTGCGCACACAGGACTTCCAGCATAGCCATCAAGAAATTGCACACCTTCCTTAGCTAATCTATCTATATTGGGAGTAAGTATATAGCTCTGTCCGTAGCATCCTACATCTCCATAACCCAAGTCATCAGCAAGGATTATTATTATATTAGGTGCGCCAACCTCTTTTGATTGATCTTGGCAATGACCTAACCCGCAAATCAAATGATTAGCTAATGACACAGAAAGAGAGCCTAATATAAAATCCCTTCTACCTATCTTCATTATGAGCCTCCTATAAACTATTTCATCTATAAGTATAACAGTTTACACTTGCTTATATATGGTCAATAAAGCTAACTACTTTTATACTCCCAGATATGGAAGGATTAGGTGTAATTTTAGTAATATAATACCCTAAAAAAGCAAATCTTAAAAGAGGTTTTAATATGAAATTACTCGTAGAAGGTTCTAATCTGAGAGGTGCAGTTAAAATTCCAGGCTCAAAGTCTCATACTATTCGTGCTGTCGCAATCTCCTCTCTCGCAGAAGGGATAAGCATAATAGAATCGCCCCTTGTCTCTTCTGATACTCTTTCTGCGGTTCATACTTACAGATCTTTAGGAGCGGAGATAAAGTTAGAACAGGACAAATGGATAATAGTAGGGACTGGTGGCAACTGGCAAATTCCCGAAAATGTAATTGATGTAGGTAATTCAGGAACTACAATGTGTATAGGCCTCGGTAGTGCATCTCTTATAAAAGAAGGCACAGTGATAATGACTGGTGATGAACAAGTTAGGAGGAGACCTGTAGGACCACTAATTAGGTCACTGAATGACCTCGGGGCAAAAGTTGAATCTTCTCGAAATAATAATCTTCCTCCTGTTATCGTTAAGGGGATTCTCAAAGGAGGTAATACAAAGTTAGAGGCAATCTCAAGTCAGTATCTTACATCCTTGCTTATAAATACTCCTATTGTAGAAATAGATACAGAAATAGAGGTCGTAATATTGAATGAGAGACCCTATGTAGAAATGACTTTAGCTTGGTTAAGAGAAAATGGTATCAAGGTTAGTTATGACTCTGATATGAGATATTTTAAAGTTCATAGCGGGCAACGCTATCAACCAGTTCACAAAAGTATTCCAGGAGATTTTTCCTCTGCTACTTTCTTCTTATGTGCAGGAGCCTTGCCAGATAATGAGGTTGTTTGCCAGGGATTAGACATAAATGATACGCAAGGAGATAAAGCAGTCCTTGAGTATTTAAGAATGATGGGCGCCTCTGTTACCATAGAGGGTAATGATATAAAAGTCTCCGCACAGCAACTCAAAGGCTGTGATGTAGACATGAATGCCACTCCTGATGCCCTTCCCATGATGGCTGTGGTCGGGTGCTTTGCAAGTGGCGTTACCAGACTTCTTAATGTCCCACAAGCTCGTTTGAAGGAGACAGATAGAATTAAAGTAATGTGTGAAGAACTTTCTAAACTCGGTGCAAGGATAAAGGAATTACCAGACGGCTTAGAAATAGAAGAGTCTCCGATGCATCCTGGGGAAGTAGATGGACATGGAGACCATAGGGTTGTTATGGCTTTAGCTATAGCAGGCACAATGATTCCCGGCACTACTATTATAGATGGTTATGAAGCTGTAAATGTAACCTTTCCGACTTTCTTGGATTGCCTTAACACTATCGGGGGAAAAACAAGGGTTTTAGATAAATAAACTAAAGCAGTATGAGAAAATAAAGTCTCTAACTTTAGTGTTATCATCTGATAAGAAAGAAGGAGTATTTGTCTTGAGAATTGTAATCTACGGACCCAAAGCATCTGGAAAATCTACAATCGGCAGGAGTATCGGAAAGATTATAGGTCTTCCACTATACGAAACTGATGAATTGATTGAACATTTATATGCTGAACAAACTGGTATCCACAAAAACTGCAGACAAATCTATAAAACAGAAGGGAGAGAGTTCTTTTCTAAGTTAGAAATTGATGTAGTAAATAAGATAGCGAATCTTGATTGGTGCCTTATAATAACAGGGGGCTCTCTACTGTTGAATCCCCAGAACAGACAAAAATTGAGAAAAAATTCTATTTTGGTTTATTTCACTGCAGATAAAAGTGTTTTATGGAATAGGATTCTAAACTTAGGACTTCCTCCATGGATAGATCCAGCTAATCCAGAAGAAAGTTTTTATGAGGAATTGAGTAGGCGTGAGGAAATACTTCTACCTTATGCTGATATTGTTATAGATACTAATAGTGGAAGTATAGAAGAACTTACTCAAATTACAATAGAAAGATTGTCAGAAGAGATTTCTATCCGAGTAAGCTCACCTAATACTTTTGGTGATTTAATAAGGGTTACCACATTTGGTGAGAGTCATGGTCCTGCGATAGGGGCAGTTATCGATGGCTTACCTCCAGGTATTGAAATCTCAGAAGAAGACATTCAGAAGGAACTCGATAGAAGAAAGCCTGGACAAAGTTCTATAACCACTCGCAGAAAAGAATCAGATAAAGTACATATACTTTCCGGATTTTTTGAGGGTAAAACTACAGGTGCGCCACTTACATTGCTCATATACAATGAGGATCCCAAATCACACCATTACGATAATATTAGAAATATTTTTAGGCCAGGTCATGCAGATTATACTTTTTTTATGAAATTCGGCATTAGAGACCACAGAGGTGGTGGTAGAGCATCAGGCAGAGAGACTGCTACGAGAGTAGCGTCCGGAGCTATTGCTAAGAAAATACTTGAGAAAAAAGGAGTAAAAATTTACGCTTACTCAATTGAGATTGGAGGTATTCCCTGCTATAAGATCGACAATTATGAAAACATTGAAAAAAATCCGGTAAGATGTCCAGACATTGAGACTGCAGAGGAAATGGAAAAGAAAATTTTAGAGGTCAGAAAAGAAGGCGACTCTTTAGGGGGAATAGTTCAGATTGAAATCCATGGAGTTCCACCAGGTTTAGGTGACCCAGTATTCGGAAAGCTTTCTGCTCGTTTAGCTTCTGCAATAATGAGTATTGGCGCTGTTAAAGGAGTAGAGTTTGGCGACGGCTTTAAATTAGCTCGACTGAAGGGAAGTGAAGCAAACGATAACATGGAAGACGGGAAGTTTCTTACTAATCATGCGGGAGGGCTCCTCGGAGGTATTAGCACTGGCGAACCTATTGTAATGAGAGTAGTCGTAAAGCCAACTTCGTCGATTGCGAAACAGCAGAAGACTTTAAATACTGACTTTGAAAATGTGGAAATCAAGGTACATGGAAGACATGACCCTTGTATAGTTCCCCGTGCAATACCCGTTATGGAAAGTATGGTAGCATTGACAATATTAGATGCCTGGGTAAAACAAGCGAACTTGAATCCCCAATGGGCTGAAAAATGGGGTTGTCCTTTTGATTAGTCTTAATTCACTCCTTATATTCCCCATTTTTATCTCATTCTTGGCGATACATATCATTCTTATCTTCCCACCTATTTGAGATACACATGTTCGCTTTGATAACATAAAAAAAGGATAGGATTGTAATATATGATATTATGCCCACATTGTAACCAACAAAAGATTGGTTCAGGGCGATTACCTCCTGATGTGGTAATGATTTTACCCTGTCCCTCCTGCCACGAATACAGTGTAGTTTTTAGAAACAAAGCCATCCCAGTGAATCGTAAAATAATAGAGAGAGGAACACGAAAGGAGAAAATAGAACACCTCGCTAATATAATTGAGATGTTTTTAGAATTGGCCTTACCAAAGCAAAATGGTGAAACCCATTCCGAAAATATAGAGGAAAATTTAGATACCTTAAATGAGTTTGATTCTCGAGAAACTGAACAGAAGAAGCGATTGTTGGGTGGAGGGCTACATTCTGTAAAAGGTAATTTGCCCGAGTTTCAAGTACCTAATAATCCTATTACAGAAGAAGAGGTGAGACAATTCATAGAAAACGACCTGAAGTGTCTTGACGACCCCGAATTTTTTAAAAAACACTTCGGTAGAATTGATTAGCGAGAATCTGTTTCCTCTGCTTCAAGAAGTAATTTTCTTATCCATTCATTTACTCTTCTAACTGTTTGCTCTGCCTCATTCTCCTGGTCAAGAACAAGTCCGCAGAATTTCCCCGAAATCAATGCTTTAGAATTTTCAAATTTGTAACCTTCTATCTCCCAACTTCCTAATATGTTTGCTCCTTTTGCAAGGCACATACTGTATAGTTCTCCTAAACCATTTACAAAATGTTTGGGAAACATTAGACTATCTCCCAGTCCAAATAGAGCTATCCTTTTACCCTTTAGACTATCCTCTTGTAGATTTTCTATAAAGGTTTTCCAATCTTTGTGAATAGTCCCTTCTCCCCATGTAGGTGTGCCAAATATTAATAAATCATAATCATTGAAATTTTCAAGCCCTTCATCATTTACATTCTTTAAGTCAACCTCACAGCCCTTTAGTGCTGATTTTATTATTTGAGCTACATACTCTGTATTTCCTGTAGTAGTCGCATATAGTATAAGTATCTTCATCAATATATGCCTAATATTTGGGCAATAGGAACAACAAACTTAATCAAACTAAAATTTCATCCCTAATCCATCGCCATTCCCGATTTAATAACTTTCGTGTGTCTTCCTAAGACATCCTCAAGATTTACATTAGGCAGATCAGGGGTCATAGTAACTATTTCCTGATAGCCGTCTGGGTACAAAATAAATGTATCCTCTGATTTTACTCCTTTTGCAGATGGATTCCAAGCGAATGCGCTACCAAATTCAACTTTTTTGCCCAGAATTTTACTTACTTCTTTAGAATAAAAAGTATCTAAAACTGGGAAAGTTTCTCCTGGTCTTCCTTTACAAGTTCTGCCCGCATACCCAGTAGCTCCACCCTGATGATGGTTATGCCATTCATTTGGCGGAAAACCCATTTTCGTATACGAATTTTGAATTACCTCAAAAACATCTCCTAATGTTCTTCCGGGCAATGTGTTCTCCTGAATGAGTGCATCTACTCCGCATATTCTTCTGTAAGCATCTTCTATCTCTTCTGAGATCTTCCCAACTCTTTTAAATCTGGTTAAGGAAACTACTAAACCCTCTTTCAGAAAACAACCTACAACCATTACATAGTTTTCTACTTTTTTCATCCTGCTATCATCGTCATCCAAAAGTAATCTTTCAGTTGGTAGCGGATGCCTATATTTTTCGATTCTATCATCACTGGCTATCAATGCTACCGGCACAAGACAACCTCTTTTATGTCCCTCATATACAAGCCTTGCAGATATTTCAACTTCAGTTGCTCCGTGTTTAACCTCTTTTAGTGTAGCAGTCATAGCCTCACTTGCAAGTTTTCCAATTTTTTTATATTTTTCAAGTTCTACTGGAGTTAACAATGCCTTGATCACACTCAAATCGTTATTTACATTTCTCCCGATACTTCCATCATCCGAGACAAACCTCTTATCTCTACCAAAATGTTTGAGTACTACCTCATGTGGTGAATCTTCGAACCACAAAAAGGATATAGATTTATCTGTCAGATTGTTTAATTCTTCTTCTAATATTCTCTTCTCCTCAATATTATTTCCTACATAGTAAACTTCACCATCTTTAGTTACAAGTAGTGAGTTTGCACCTAAATCAGAATACTTCCAGATGTAATTCCTGCACCCCCCTGTAGCCATTGCAAAGTTATCTACTCTTGAGATCAGTATACCATCAAAGTTATTTTTCTCTAAGTAAATTCTCAGTAATGCTACTCTTATGTAAAAAAGCTCTTTTCTGTCCACTTCACTCTCCTTTTCATATTCGCATTAAAGTATTATATAATTATACACTCCATTAATTTTATAAACTTTTCAAAGGTATAGGAAAATGGGAAGTACTAAGACTTTAGAGGGAAAAAAGGTACTCGTAGTAGAAGATGATAGGGAGGTATTAGAATCCTTAAAGCTCCTATTCGAGGAAAAGAAGATAAGAATGATACATACCGAATATGCCTTATCTGCTACTTCCATAGCTGAGAAGGAATTCCCCGACCTTTGTATCTTTGATGTGATGCTGCCTGACGGAAGTGGTGTAAATCTATATGTTGAGTTCAAGAAACACCCAGTACTCTCTGTAATACCTATAGTTTTTCTTACCGCTGTAAATGATTATGAATTAGGAGAACCCTGGACTCCAGAGAGGATTTCTCTTGAGTATAATGTACCTCCGCCCCAGGGTTTTTTAGAAAAGCCCTTTTTACCAGATGAACTAATTAGACTTTTGGAAAAAATCCTCTTCTCCCGCCCAGATTATTAAATAAGACCTCTGAACAAACAGTTTTTGAGGTGTTATAGCAAGATATACACTTTGGAGGAACTCCCATTTCCAGGAAATGACGAGATAAGAGGAGAAAAAGCAAAGCCGTCTCTCCAGCTATATCTGTTTTTTTTACTCTATTTTTTACTTCCCATTTTTCTTCTTTTCCTTCCCTATGCATGCATTTCCTCTACCTATCTTAACTCCCTATATATACGCTTAAAATTATAACCAACAATCAACAAAAAATGATATACCTCTTTCTTCTCTTAAACTCGAAA
>JAOAHN010000041.1 GCA_026415215.1 Candidatus Hydrogenedentota bacterium | reverse complement strand
ACGCAAAACTAAAGAAGGAGATTAAACTATGTTGAAGAGACAAGGTACCGGCAACATATCCACCACAAATCAAGAAACCCCACAAGCAGTTTACAGGTTCTCATTTGGTCCGTGGAATATTGACGAAGGTGCAGACCCATTTGGTCCCCCAGTTCGCAGGCCGGAGCCACTTGCAAAAAAGATGAAAGTAGCAAAACAATTAGGCTTCCATGGCATGCAATTTCATGACGACGATGTAGTCCCCGACCTCGACACCAAGAAATGGACTGAAATCGAAGCAGAGGCGAAAAAGATAAAGAAAATGTTAAACAGTGAAGGTTTACTTCCTGAGTTTGTTGCCCCTCGGCTATGGTTTTCTCCTAAAACTATTGATGGCGCCTATACAAATAATGACCCTGCATGCAGAAAATATGCAATTGAAAGGACAAAAAAGGCAATAGACATTATGAACATTATAGGCACACATAATCTCGTCCTCTGGCTTGCTCGAGAAGGAACTTACATAAGAGAGAGTAAAAATGCCCGAGTAGCAATCCTACAAATAAGAGACGCTATCAATGAGATGCTTGAATACGATAAAGAAGTCATAGTCCTCATCGAACCCAAGCCAAATGAGCCGGTCGACAGTGCTCTCATTCCAACCATTGGCCACGCAATAGGGTTAGCATATACTACTATCGACCCCAATAGGGTGTGCTGTTTAGTGGAAACTGCCCACGCAATTTTAGCAGGACTCGACCCAGCAGACGAAATGGCATACGCCCTGGCTCACAATAAACTCCGCAGTGTTCACTTGAATGACCAAGGCGGACTAAAGTTTGACCAAGACAAGTCTTTCGGCTCTTATAACCTACGCAAAGCCTTCAATCAGGTGCGAGTCCTTGAGGAGTATGGCTACGGTAGAAATGGCGAATGGGTAGGATTCGATGTCAAAGCAATGAGAACCCAAAAACAAAATGTGAATACTAAACATTTGCGTAATAGCTTAGCCACATTCAAGTTCCTTGTGGAAAAAGTAAGGTCCTTAGATAAAAAACTTATGGGACAATTCATTTCAGAACGCGACTATGAAGAAATGGACCGCTATATACTCTGCCACCTCATGGGAGCAAAATACACCGGGTAGGTAACTCAAATAATAAAACACAGAGCAAAGCACGACAGTATAAATAAGATTCATATATCATTCTGTCCAGTCATTACTACTAAAGGTGGTCTTCAAAGCGATTTAGAGAGGGGTATTTTTGTCGACTTACTCATTCCTCTCACCCTATTCCACATCCACACAACTAAGAAAGAGTAAACAAGTTGCCAGTAGGGTCTAAACATCTGAACAAATCTCGCTCCTGGATGAGAAAAAAGAATATAAAAATCCGAGGATATTAACAAGAATATAGTGGGAAGAATCTCCAAAAAATCGGATTTTTCTTCTCTCAAATCTCTACTAAAAATCAAAACTTATTTCTTCTTCCAAAAACTTGAACTGCCCCAATAATATAAGAAATTTCTAATTAATCAATGTGGCGAAAACCCTTATCGGCAATTTCCTCCCATCTCACCTTAATCTAACCACAAGCTCATAAGTTTCTACCACTCATAATACTTTTGTTTTTTAAATGTTGAGTAGTATAATCTTACTTGAGGTGCCGGGAGAAAAACATACAACTTAAACCATATTGTCTTTCTTAAATATTATGAGAAAAACTTGTCAACTGTCTCTTCAACTAACAAACAAGTTCAAAATCATAGCGGTCTGCTCGCCAGAGCCAATTCGGGACAATATCCTAACAGACAAAAATATATGGGGCTTCACTCCAGAGATTAAATATGTTACCACTCCCGAAGAGTTGATGATTAAAGTTAATTCCTCAGCAGAACCTAATTTGGTTGTAGTTGACCTTTCTGCAAAATTCTTAAAGAAGAATAGTTTTAGAAAGGTTTTCGAAGACTTGCCAGAAGAGAGTTCTCTATTACTACTTTCCAAAAATCGTATCCCTCGAGAATTGGACTTGCTTACTCAGAGAGATAATGTCTTTTGTGTTCCATTTTCTCCTAATAATAGGAGACACCTATTCTGCACCTTGAGAAGGATCCGTTCCCGGTTTAGAACTATAATTGATAAGAATAAGGAACAATACATAAAAGACTTTATACAGAAACTATTTATTTGGGCAGTTGAGGAATCAAAAGATGACTATCATAGAAATGTCTCTGAATTATTAACCAAATTTAGTGAGTTTTTCGGTTTTCAAGTAGTCTTCGCATTAGAGCGGGATAAGAAGCATCGCTTCAATTTGTATCGCAATGGAGAAATCACATTTTGTCCCCTATTACTCACAGCTACTTCAATAAGCAAGATATGCGAAGATTTTTTGAATGACAACGCACTATATATTCCCTTGAGATTCATAAGAGACGAGGATCTCGTTTTTAACGCTACTGAAGAAACTGCCCAACTATTAGCAACCACGCTCAAAAACACAAATACCTGTGGACTATGCCACATTTTCGACTACAGGTCTATATTCTTCTTCCCATTCAAAGTAGAAGGAAATAATTGGCTACTAATCTTTTGCGACAAGGCACAGAATAAAGCCAGTGAGGAACTATATCAGTGCATCAAAGATACAATTCCTGCAATCGTCTATATACTTTCTTTTATAAAAAGACAGTTAGCCAAGTCCAAGACACTGGACTTATATAACTCTGCCCTCGCCTCTGGAAAAATAGGAATATGGGAGTATGAAGTAGAAACAAGGAAAATAATCTCAGCAGGATTACAATCCCTATTCCCCTACTTGAGAGTTCCTGAAGAGCTAAACGAGTGGTGGCAATACATTCACCCCGAAGACAGGCTAAACTTTTGGAACGCAGTTAAACCATGTATTAAAGGGTTAACAAACTCGTTTGCTGTAGACCATCGTCTATTACTACCCGGAGACAGAATAGTGTGGATCAGAACCATAGGAGAGATCAAAGAAAAAAGAGGAGCAATTACCACCAAACTTATCGGAATAGGGATGGATATTACCGCGTTTATGGAGAAGGAAAAGGAGCTAAGAGAATTAAGAGAAAACTTTAAGGTCGCTTCGGAAGTCGGCAATATAGGACTATGGGCTTGGGATACCTCAAAGAATATGTATTCCCTAAACGAATCCGGCATTAAACTCTTTGGTTTGGAAACAAAGGCTTTTTATACATTTGAAGACTGGTTAGAGAGGATTCCCCAAGAATATAGAGAAGGAGTCCAGACAGAAGTAGGAAGAGTCCTCTCACAGGGAAAAAGTGGTATCTTAAATGTAGAATATGAAATCGGTTCCAAAAACTCCGTAAGAAAATGGATACACACTTACGGAAGAGTTTCAGAATGTGATTCCACGGGAAACCCAAAAGTCCTATCGGGTACCCATATAGATATCACCACTCAAAAACTAACAGAGAAACATCTGATGAAAGAGATTATAGTAAGTTCTCGCTATGCCTCACTCGCGAGAAGCTTGCTTAAAACCGACACAATCGAAAAAATTGCACAACTCGTATTAGTGACTAATCTTGAGATTACTAATAGTAACATCGGCTTTGCTGGCTACGAAATAGCAGGAGGAAACTTAAACATAATAGGAATGGGAAAAAACAGAGAGATAGTTTATGAGGAAAATTGGAAATTAGATGAAATCATAAAGGAATTCGAATTTTTAGGACACTCGCTTAAGGCAGGAACCCCTTTGGTGATAAATAATGCTAAGGGAAAACAATTAAGAGTTTTCGGGGGAAAAGTTATTCAGAGACTCTTGTTAATCCCGTCTTTTACCACAGATCAGAAAATCGTATTTGTTATGGATGTGGACGCAGTAGAACCTTACTCCCCCTCGCATATGGAGTCTCTCGAGTGGTTATCCTCCGTATTTGCTCAGTCATATTCCAGAGTTAATCTGGAAAAACTAAATCAACAAAAGACAGAAGAGTTAGAAGCTACTGTCCAAAGATTAGAAGCTACACTTGCTACAGTGAGAAAACTACAAGGTTTACTACCTATTTGTGCAAGGTGTAAAAGAATCAGAGACGATGCAGGGTATTGGCAAGATGTGGAAATTTACATACGCCGGCATTCTGATGCAGAGTTCACTCATGGGATATGTCCTAAGTGCGCCAAGGAATTATATGGCGAAATCGGAAACATAAGTTAGCGGGGAAAAGATACTATGAAAATTGGATTTTGGGGAACCCCGTTCCGACGAACCTCAAAATGAAGATGATACCCAGTAGCATTCCCTGACATACCTACCCTTCCTATTTTCTCTCCTCTTTTCACCCGCTGGTTAGTCTTTACCAAAATTGAATTAAGGTGAGCATAGCGAGTCTCCCACCCCCTACTATGGGACAAAATCACAATCTTTCCGTAGCCCCCTTGCCTCCCTGCGAAAAGAACCTTCCCATCTAATACCGCATACACATATTCATCCTTCTCCGCCTTAATGTCTACTCCTTGATGATAATAAACCCTGCCTCTACTCCGTCTAACATCACCATAACCAGAAGTAACCTCAAAACTGTTCTTCTTCAATGGATACCCCCACTTCCTCTCTGAGGATCTGTCGACCTCATCCCTAAATACTATCGGCTTCTCCCGATGTGCACAGGAAAACAACTGAACTATAAAAACCAAAATAACAAAAATGTTTAGTTGAAAGCTTTTATCAATCACATTTACCACTTAATATTAACTTGGATTAAAAATTCAGAACAAATATATATTAACTTGTCACTTAATTAAAATTTGGATTAATACAACTCTCCAATACAAATATTATAAAGTGAGTTTAGATAAAGATTGAAAAAGTATATGGCTGAAGAAGTACCACCAAACCTGTTGCTTTCAAGTTTATACTCTCTGGAATTAAAGTCTCAATATAACGACTTTGATCATAAGAAAACTCATTGCGAGGATCTATGAAAAGTCGGTCCAAAATAAAAATGACGCCATACTTTACCTATGGCGTCACTCAAGGAAGTAACACTATGGGACTCAGTCTCAGTATCTATTGAACTAATCGTATGGGATGGCTACAACTTTTCTTATCTTTTCAACTTTCTATATTATATATCGGCAGACAGCGAAAAAACTTTAGCATGGGGAGAAATCACAATGACTCACCAGACAATTAAGTTATTTCTCAAGGCTGGTGTAATGTTGCTAATTCTCACTCCAGCTTTGTTAGCAGAACCCGTCAATATCTATGTGTCTCCAAAAGGAGATGATAACTGGAGCGGTGAAATCGAAGAACCGAACTCTGAAAAAACTAACGGTCCCTTCGCAACAATAAACAGAGCTTTGGACAAAGTGAAGGAAATCAGGAAGAACTTCAGTGAAGATTCTCAATCCACAGTCAAGATTATCATAAGAGAAGGAATATACAACATTATCACCCCCTTAGTAATAGAACCAGAACATTCAGGCACAGAAAAAGCCCCTACTATTATTGAAAACTATCCCGAGGAAAAGCCTGTTATTTCAGGAGGTATCGAAATTAAAGAATGGAAAAGAGAAGGGGAATTTCTTACCGCTTCAGTGCCTGAAATAAATGGCAAGAAAGTAAGGTTCTATTCACTTTGGGTCAACCGTGTTAGAAGACAGCCAGCGAGAACTCCTAATCCCAAGCATCCTTTTGGTGACTACCCAAGTAAAGAAGATTTCTTCACTGCAGCTAAATTTGAGTATACTCCCAAGACAGCCGAGAAACCCGCTCAACTTTGGCTATACTACGCAGAAAAGGACAAAATTGATGCACTGGGCAACTTCAAATACAGTTACTGTGTGCCGTTCTGTAGCTGGATTGCTCCCTTGCTTCTTATAAAGGCAATTGATACTGAAAATGCCCGCTTCGAACTTGCAGTTCCCGATAATTTCTGGTTAGGACCAGTCTATACAAATAACAGACCTTTCTATATAGAGCATATATTCAGCGGGCTCGACTCCCCAGGCGAGTGGTTTCTTGACTATGATGCAAGCAAAATATATTACTATCCTTACCCCAATGAAACCCCTGAGAACATAGAGGTAATAGTTCCTGTCGTAGAGCAACTCCTAATACTTAAAGGCAATCCTGTGAACGAATCTTTCGTAAAACATGTGGAGATTCGAGGAATAACCTTTGAATTTACAGATTTTGACCTGGCTAAGGGGAACGGTCAAGCAGATGCACAAGCAGAAGTTTCCGTCCCAGCGACAGTCCAGACCTACGGAGCAAAAAATTGTTTGGTAGAGAAGTGCACCATACAGCATGTGAACAACTACGGTATATGGCTAAGAGAAGGCTCACAATACAATACCATCCGTCAGTGCCATCTCTACGACTTAGGTGCAGGTGGAATTAAAATTGGCGAAACTCACAGTGCAGAAACAAAAGATGTTTCTGACCAAACAACTCCTGACTCAAACCTTCTATATCTATATGATAAGTTAACAAATACCCATGTAGGATACAATACCGTAGAAAATTGCTACATTCACGAAGGAGGCTTATTCTTGAGAGCAGGCATAGGCGTCTGGATAGGTAGAAGTTCATATAATAGAGTATCGAATAATGAAATAAGCGACTTTCGCTATACAGGAGTATCAGTAGGTTGGTGTTGGGGATATGACCCAAGCTCCGCACATCACAACATCATTGAGAATAACCATATACACAACATTGGCAAAGCTCAATTATCAGATATGGGAGGTATTTACACCCTCGGAGTCTCTCCAGGCACCATTCTAAGAAATAACCATATCCACGATATCATGTGTAGAGAATATGGAGGCTGGGGTCTTTACACCGACGAAGGCAGTTCCTATATACTGCTGGAAAACAACATCGTTCATCACACCCATACAGGCGGATTCCATCAACACTATGGTAGAGAAAATAGAGTAGAAAACAACATATTTGCCTTCTCTGCAAATGAACAAATTATCCGCTCGAGAGAGGAAAATCACATATCATTTATCTTCATCCGAAATATAGTTTATTTCGATAACGGCTTACTTCTCGGAGGAAATTGGACTAACAAGATGTGGAAAATGGATAACAACTGCTACTGGGACACATCACTCAAGGAGTTAAATTTCAAAGGGAAAAACTTAAAAGAATGGAGAGAATTAGGATTCGACCAAAACAGCATAATAGAAGACCCGAAGTTTGTAAATGCCGAAAATGCGGACTTCAGACTTAAAGAGGATTCTCCCGTAGCAAAAATAGATTTCAAACCTATCAACCTATCTGATATAGGCTTAACAGGCGACGCAGATTGGAAAAATCTCCCCAAGAATTACACCCGTGTCCCATGCCCATTATCTGCGAAATAAGAATACATCAACCACTTTTTATATTAACGCATATCTGATAACTAACATTTATAGACACTTAATTAAATATCGGCGAACAAAAACTACTAAGAGTGACAACAAAAAGTAGTGGCTTCTTTACCTAACTCCCAAGCAAATAAATTAACTCGACATGTAGGTACTCCAAAAAATTAAAATATGCTCCGCAGTAAAATCACTTTTTTGAAGAGGTATCTTTTTCAGGGATGGATGCCGAGATTAATCTCCCATTACTCAATAAAGGGATAGTAAACTTTGGACTACATAACTTGATTCAATGTTTAAGCAGACCTGAACTTTCTAAGTAATCTCTAACAGCGGACTTTATTCTTTCCTGCAATTCTCTGTGGAGTTTGAGATTTTCCGGCCTATTAGTAGGTACTTCTATCACGCAGGATTTTCCCCTTTTAAGCGCCTCAATATATAGTGTTTTCAACTCTTCTTTATCTTTTGTTGCTATATAATCCAGCCCGAACATTTTACATATATATTCAAAGTTATAGCCATGAGGAACACCAAAGTATTTCTCGAAAGTCTCCGGATACGCAGATATTGGAAGAAATGAAAATATCCCCCCTCCATCATTGTTCACAATTATCAAAATAACTTTTACTCCCTCTTTAGTTAACATACTCAATGAGTTCAAATCGTGTAGAGCGGAGAGATCCCCTACAATAGCAGTTACCACCCTGCCCCTACCGTATGAGAACCCTGCAGATGTAGCGATGTTTCCATCTATCCCACTCGCCCCTCTATTAGCAAACACTAACCCATCCGTCCCATCTATAGAACCATACATATCCGCATCTCTTATCGGCATGCTATTGCCAAGAAACAAGTCAGAGACTTCAGTCTTCCACTGCGAGATAAATCTTGGAACAGTGATTTCATTCAATTCATCGCATTCATCAACCCATTTACTTATAACTCCATCTATTACCCCACATAGTTCTATTATCTCCCTACCCCAAGGATAAACATCCCGCCTTCTCATTGCAGGAGCAAGCCAAGAACAAAACTTAACTAAATCCGTCTCAAATCTATATGTAACTCTGTGTATTGGGTCAGATCTAAGTGGATGGTCTGTAACGAGCATATATTCAGGTCTCTTCTTTTCGAGAAACTCCAAAAGCCTTTTGGAAGTGATTGTTCCGCCTATATGTAAAACAAATTGCGGATTAAATATCTCCACAAATTCAGGAGAAAGTAGTAATTGATCATAGTAGCACACGGAAAATTCGGTTTTATTCCCCAATCTTAACCCCGATGTGACATCAGGAAATACAGGCCAGTGTATAGACTGAGCCAAGTTAAACGCACTCTTTATCTCTAATTCCCTCCGCAATTCTCCAATTATTAGTAATCCCTTTTTCACATTCTCTAATTTATCCAGGATAAAAATCTCTTGTTGAGTTGTAAGATGCGACTCAGGAGTATTCCATGTAGTAAATGGAGCATCAGAAGATAACCAATTCTCAATAGGCTTCAAATATCCATTTGGAATATCGCCCTCTATAGGCACAGGCTCCAAAGGTTCACGAAACATACAATTAATATGCACTGGACCAGCTGGGGCCCTGAGAGCTCTGAATATTGCATGGTCAATTGTAGTCAAGACCACCGCTGAAGAAATGGCAGAATCTGGACAGGGCAGGGTAAAACTCCACCTCACATATCCTCCGAATATCCCCGTCTGATCGATAGCCTGATTAGCCCCACACTGAAGCAATTCTGGAGGCCTATCCGCTGTAAGTACGAGCAAGGGAACTCTCGCAAGTGATGCCTCTACTACTGCTGGCAAGTAGTTTGCTACCGCAGTGCCCGAAGTACAAATTAGCGCGATAGGCTTACCCGTTGCCTTCGCCCAACCAAGAGCATAAAAAGCACTCGCCCGTTCATCAAAATGAACTATGTGGTCCACATCGCCAATCTCTGAAACCGCTATTGCAAGTGGAGTAGAGCGAGAACCCGGCGAGAGACAAAATCCCTTTACCCCATTCCGTACGAGCTCCTCTATAAGTAATCGCGCCCAAAGATGATTCATATTAGGAGCATCTAAAATATATCTCATAACCAACACCTCTTAAGTTACTTTCCTGAATGAGAAATAACATCCAAAAAAGACCCCATCTTACCTTCTAACTCATTCCATTCGGAATCTGGAGTAGAGCCCTCAACTATTCCCGCCCCAGCGTATAAAGATATTTCATTCCTCTGAACCAGGGCAGACCTAATTCCAACACAGAACTCCGCAGAATCATAGGAAACCCAACCAACTGGCCCACTGTATACGCCCCTATCAATCGGCTCGTTTTCTCTCAACCACTTCAATGCTGGGTCCCTCGGATATCCCCCTATAGCAGGCGTGGGATGAAGAGATTCTAAAACCTGACCCCTACTAACATTACCTCTTAACACCCCTCTGAAATGTGTATAAAGATGGTACAAGTTAGGTAGTTCAAAGATCCTCGGTGTCTCATCATACTCAACACGAGTAGTCAAAGGCTCTAAGCTCTCTCTAATAGCATCTACAACTACTGAATGTTCATATAGCTCCTTTGGACTATTAAGCAAAGACAATTTCGTCTCACCTACTTCTCCCCTATTTTTAGATGCAGTTCCCGCCAGCGCCTCTGTCTCTAAATAAGTGCTAATCACCCTAAACAAACACTCAGGAGACATCCCTATGAAAGCCCTTTCAGGAACAGGATAGAAACAAAAAGTGTAAGCATTCTCACAGTAAGCTCCAATCTTTGATAGAATCTTCACCGCATCTAACTCTCTATGTGAAATAAATGTAGTTTCCCTTGACATTACTATTTTTTTGAACTCGCCTAAAGAGATAGATTCAAGAGCAAGAAAAACAAGTCTCTGCCATTCTTCAAAGTTAGGAATATCTATCCTTTCGCCAAATTCTAATCTCTCTACTTTATCCAAATCCGCATTATCTACCTCTGATGCCACTTCCCAATTTCTAAGATAATTTACCAACGACGATATCTGACTAACCAAATCATACGGACCCCCTAATATCAGATTAGCACACAGAAAAAAATTCCTACCCCTCCTCACTATTTCCAACCTTGGGACTACAAACCTATATGACTTAAAAGCCTTCCAGCGTCCCCCTCTGCTATCTAACGGGTTGAATTTAAAGCCTCCGTAGTATTTCACACCAAAACTTACACTTCCCAATTTCTCTTCTAATTTATGAAATACAGACTCGTAAGAAAAATCCATTGACGCATCACCCGTAATAACATCAACCTCGCCCCATCCCACCATTTCAAAATACTTATCCCGAGACGACCAATAATACTTCCCAAATTTATCTACTCTGCTAAGTTCTCCAAGCAGGTTCAAAGGCGGTATTGCCACCTCTACCCGCCTAATTACCTGAGAAGAGTACACCCGCCCAGAACCCGCCATTTCCAATACAGATTCCATTAGTTCGAAGGCTAATTCAGCTCTATGGTTCTTATACATCGTGAGGATTCGCTCCAAATACTTATCGAGGTATTAAATGTATCACCATCACCTGTCTCAGATGCGTTTAGTTACCAAACCTGCATAATTATAGCACACGCCAAGAAAGCACAGGTTTAGAAAAAGCAAGTTAAAATACCGTTCTCAATAACGAGAGATGATGAGTATGTGAAAAAATGCCAGAAAATTCTCTTATCAAACTTTACCATCTCGATGCGTAAATACAACCTATATCTTCAACCTATTAACTTAAGACCAAGGCCTCTATAGCTCCCCAAGCACAATTAAGGAATAAAGGAAATATCCTCATTGAGGGACAACACCCACTTGCTGATTAAGTTAACTGCATTCTCCACATCCACTAACGAGATTATTTCCACCGGGGTATGCATATATCTGTTGGGAATGCCAACCAAACCCGTAGCCACACCACTCCTGCTTAACTGAATCATATTCGCATCCGTGCCCGTAGCTTTTGGAGCAGGCATAACCTGATAAGGTATACCGTTAGCTTCCGCAATCTTCTTCAACCCTTCAAAAACTATGGGATTAATGTTAGGTCCCTTGTCAAGTATTGGACCCTTGCCAAGTTTTATCTCTGCATATCTCGCTTTATCAATCCCTGGGTGATCAGTCGCCCAACCGACATCCACTGCAATCGCTGTTTTAGGGGCACATGTATATGCACTCGTCACTGCCCCACGCAACCCAATCTCCTCCTGCACTGTAGTCACACACCACACTCCCACTTTTAGGTCTCCTCTCTTCCTTGCGAGTTCACTCATAACATCCAAACACACAAAAGCCCCTATCTTATCGTCAAGCCCGCGGGCGGTAATTAATCCATTATTCATCTCTCGAATCGGAACATCTAAGGTCACCGGGTCTGCTACGGAAACCAACTTCTCTGCATCTTCCTTACCCTGTGCTCCTATATCTATCCAAAGCTCATGCAGTTCAAATGCTTTATCCCGTTCCTTTTCAGGGATGAGATGAATTGGTTTCCTCCCCACCACTCCGCGAACATCCCCTTGGGCAGTGTGAACTACCACTCTTTGCCCAGGAAGCACTGCAGGGTCCACTCCACCTATCGCAACCACTCTGAGATACCCATTCTCATCAATCGAATTTACCATAAGTCCAATCTCATCTACATGCCCACAAAGCATTACCCGAAAATCACATCCCTTATTCAAAATATAAAATTGATTCCCATGCACATCTTTACAAACCTCATCCATCAACGGCTCCATATACTCCTTACAAACCTGTTGCACCTTACTCTCAAATCCCGATGGACTCGGTGTTTCTAATAGCCTATACAGAAATTCTCTCGACTTCCCGGATAACATA
>JAOAHN010000067.1 GCA_026415215.1 Candidatus Hydrogenedentota bacterium | reverse complement strand
TGTCAAAACAGCGCTATATAGTGTGTGTGTGATTAAATAGTTGCAATCCCACAAAAAAATTGGGCTTGTCAAAACATTGAAAAAGTGACAGAGGAGGAGGAAGATGTTGCAATCCCACAAAAAAATTGGGCTTGTCAAAACCCGCACAGGGGGCAATTTCAATAGCAATTAGTTGCAATCCCACAAAAAAATTGGGCTTGTCAAAACTGAAAACCTTTTCACTATCTCTCGGGTAGGTTTAATTGTTCTCCGCATTGCCTCGTAAGCTTTTGTTTTAACATATTCATTTTCACTGCCCTACCCTCTCATCTTATCATTCAATTTTTAACCTTATCCTATTGGCTACTCCTGCCACTTAAGAATACTAATCGCTAAATATAATTTACCATAAAATAACTCCTCATGTCAAGTCAAACTGATGGTGTGGAAGCGTTTGATAATAAGGTTCACTAAATTATGAGATTCTCTCATTCGTGTCATTATTTCCATTCTATATCGAGTTTGAACCAGCCCATAGGCAAAGATGGTAACAGATTGTCTTTTGATGTGATTACTCTTCGACTGCGTGGAAATGGTGAATCTTCATCATACTCATGCTCGCCGAGATGGAGATTTTGTTGGATTCTCAATCGAGATTGCACATCGTAGGCAAGCGCAATCGTTTTGCTAAGATACCCTGTCCCGAAGCCAATCTGAAGTAATATGCAGTTATTATTTATATATGGCTGGAGAATCCTGTTTAGGGCGTCTTTATAGGTTGAGTTTTCGAAGAAGTCAACTTGGGTTTTAACTAATTCTTTAGAGAAATCTGTTAGAGCCTGGGTAAATTTATCCGGTGTCGATAGTATAGTTCTTAGTGTTTCAAATATTGATTTGTTGGATAGAAGAAAGTTTAACTCTTCCTCTACTCTTTGTTTTTTTCCTTTCTCATTTAAATCCTCTTCGGCTACTTGTATTATCCTTTCTAAAATAAACATGTCTATGTAGAAGGGAATTTCAATGGGTTTTTCTAATATGGGCAGTAGAGACTCAGCAAGGATAATTCCCTCTTGTTCCCTTATTCTTTTTGCTATTTTCTTTACTATTCTAATTTGGCATATTCCGAAATTGGGTATTGTGAGGTAACCGTCCTCATCGAGGTTAATAAGTTGGAGTTTGAAGGGTTGTGAGTCTCTTATGACTAAAGCTTTGAATAGGTCATATTTGGCATCGTTCGCAGGAATTATGTGTGGAAGGAGAGAATTGTCTTGAAGTTTGTCAGCAGGCTTAGGCTTATAATTTTGTCCTTTCCGTATTGCTTTATTTCTTTCTTTCTCATCAAATTCTTTTTGCTTTTGAAAGGCTTTCGAAATTATCACCTCTAAGATACTATTAGATTGAAGTTCCGTATTTTTTAATAGAGCATAGGTTATTGCGGTTCTGAGGCATCCTTTCAGACTTGAACCGGGAATAAAAGGTTGATTGAATGGGTCTTTGATGAAAGAAAGGATTTGTTCAGTAGGTTGTAGGATGGGTTCTTGGTTTGGGGGAGTCTTGGGAGGAGCCTGTTTAGGTTGGGTCTGGGCTTGTTTCATTATTTTGGCAATTTCTGGGTCTAATTTACCGCCTCTCGCGAGTGATTGAGGAGTGGAGATTTTTTCTAAGGTTTGGCCTCTGCCTCCGGATGTGGTAGTTATGTCCTTTGTGTTTGCATAAACAGGCAGTGTATATCGGATGTATTCATCTGGGGGTCTAAATGAGAGATCTTTCATTATCTTTACTGCACTGTCGAAGTCATCGGCATTATCGAGAAAAAATTTCATTAGGTCCTTCAAATAAAAGTTTCCCTTTGTATCTATAAAGTATTCGAATCTTTGATAATTTTCCCCCGCTGAGATGTGTATAGGGGTTATGGGAGTGATTTTGAGAATGCCTGAATGTTTTGATTTATTGTTACCCATATTAGTTGTCTCCATACTTTATGTGTTGATTGTAAAAGGAGATTCCGAGCAAGAGTCCTGAGCGCCATACTGGATGTGGGGTGTGGTGCTCATATTCCCTTGTATCAACCACATCCCCTCTGGGAATAAGATAGTTATTTGGGTTGCCATCAATGTGTATGGGAAAGCTACTTCCCTCAAGACACATACGGACCGACATCCTTGGTTTTGTAGTTCCCGCTATCTCGCAAATCCATCCTGACCGGATGGCGCACTCGTAGGAGGCATACCCCCCAAATAGTTGTGAATGGAATTCTTCTTTTGTTGGGTGATAGAGGCTTAGGGAAAGAATTGAATTTGGTTTTTGTTCAGGATTGTATAGGTCTTTGAAGCACAGTAAAGAGTAGTCACTAATGTTCTCAATAGTTATATGTTGAGATGAGAATGGCTGAATATCAGTATCTCCATTGAACTCAAAATGGCCATATCCTATAGTTCTTTCTCCACCTATCCCCAATATGCCAAGAATGCGGAGTAGTTTATTAAATTCGGGCAACTCCTCATCAGATAGTTCTACAATGAACCATAGTCCAGCGCCTTCATCTGTATTGACTCTGATATAACTTCGTTGGAAGGGTGTAGTGCCATATCTACTTTTATCTTTTGATGTTGTCTCATAGTTTCCGCCACGGTCGGTAACAATGGATGTCAAAAGTTCATCTTTGACAATAACCCTCGGGCGGTTGGCAAGGATTTCTACCTCATCTTTTAGACAGCAGGTGGGAAATTTTCCGAAATTCTCTTTAGGATCAATGGATGGCTCATCTGTAAACTCAAGAGACGATAGTGGCAGGGAAGTAAATTTATCAGGTCGTTTTAGGTATTCAGATAACGCAGATTCGGAGAGGTATTTTACCCGCTTCCACTTCTTTTTGTCTTCCGTCGGGTCTTTCTCTTTAGAATTGCTGACTGGTTTATAGATAGGAAAAGGGCGAGGATATAAATAAATAATTTTATCTTCTCTATCTTTGAAGAATGGATATGCAGAAGAAATTTTCAGGTTAAGGGCTCGTTGTTTAAGCCAATACTCGTTTTTATCAATCAGGGTGGAGACACATAGTAATGCTGCGTGGAGTGTGTCTGAATGTATTATAGCAGAGGACTTACCTGCAGAGCTGGCAATTCCTCTGTGTATAGGTGATGTAGGGTATATGTGAACTCTGTAATAGGGCATAGCATCGCTCCTATGGAAAGTGGGGTCAGATGGAATTGGGATTGGTCTTTACGGTTTTCTTACTCTTTGCCCATTCGATAAAGTCTTTTATCTCTGGTCTGTCTTTTACACTTTTGTCAACGGTAAAATCGCGCACATCTACTTTGATATTTTCGAAGCCGATTTGCCCGTATCCACGAGAACCCATCCCACCGATATAATCGTTTTCAAGTAGCTCCATAGCTTCTTTTAGTGTATCGATGTATTTTTTAAGCCAATCTTGTTCAAGGTCGGGAGGATTGTATAGACTGAGCACCATTTGGAAATCGAAAAACACACCCGCGGGAACTCTTTCTACTTTTCTGGGGGTTGCCTGTGAAGAAATGCGGTCTATCACTACTTCAGTTTTGATTTGGGTGTATGGTAAATCTAAGTAGAGTGATTTCTCAAGGAGCTCAGCGGATTCTTTATTAAGATAGGCATCGCGAACAATCAAACGGGTTGGCATGGCTGATTCGATTCTGTGGTTTTGACTTTCAACCGGTGTTTTTTTTAAATACTCAGGAGTTATCCCGAACATGTGGAAGATAATACCCTTTTCGGGAGAGTTGTAGTCTTCCAAAGAAGAACATTTAAATATTGGAAGTTTGTTGGGATCCTTCTCAAGTTGACCAGGACAGTATATTTTTTCGAGTAAACATCTCATTTTACCTTTCAGTGAGCTTCCAGGAATGTAAGGCTTGCCATCTGCGCCGTTTCTAACTACTACTGAATCTACGCCACCTATTGATAGGTCAGTTTCTGTTCCACCTATGTGTAGGCCTGAAAGGAGTTTTATGTTTCCTGAGAGGACAATTTGTGTGACAAGCTCAGGGCAATTGTTGTTTTTGTTTTGACAAATGGAGATTTCTGTCATACTCATAACCTTTCTCCTTTTTCGTTTGTTTTATTTTTGATTTTTGTTATTTTCCACCTGCTGCTCTATGGTATGCGATTATGGCTTCGAAGCCTCTGCAGAATAATCTGAATCGCTTTTTTACTTCATCGGGATTATTTTTTGCTTCGTTTACCATTTTTATTGCGGGTTCTAACACATCACGCAGAGGTTCTACTTGTCTATTTCTATCTACTGTGTAGTCCATAATTGGAAGTAGCATCAGGAGCTGAGGTAGAAACTTCTTGGGGTCTTCAAGTGGCTCTATCTTTTTAACCTGGCCAAATATCTTTCTGATTTGAGTGGTGTTTAATTTTTTTTCTACCAAGAACTTTCCAAATCTTTTTGCTGTCTCTATGAAAGTCTCATCTATCTCATTCTGAACCATTTTTGCTAAGAAGTTGTTGTCAGTCCAGCCAACATTTCGTTGGTCTTGATAATCTGGATTTCCTCTACCATAATGACTGTAGCCCGAATATTTACTCATACCGGTTCTCCTTTATTAGTTAAGAGTTAATTTTTTTCTCTTGTTATCAATTCTACCCAACGGAGGATAGCACCGATTTTGTCCTCAATTTTATATGTTCGTCTTGATGACAGCTCCCTTTGAAGTAGTTTATCTGTAATATTTGTAAGTAATCCGTTTAATTTTTGTTTATTGGAAGAACCTTTTTCAGAGACATCTTCTTTTAGGTATCTTCTGAGTGAGTAGACCATAAGCCATCTCCATCTTTCTAATGTAATCTCTTTGATGAGTTGTGGGGAAGTAGTTCGATATGTAGATTTCCTAATCTCTTTGAGCTGTTTCTGTGCAAGGTAGTTCGCAAATATGCTTTGGAGTTTGTGGAAGATCCCACCAAATGGTATCGAGCTATCTTCCTTTGATAGTTGATATATTTCGAGTAGATTATCGCGGATTTCTAATAATTCATGAAGCTCCTCGTATCCTATAGGAGTGTCAAACAAAACTATAGTGTCTTTTTCTTTTAATTTACCGTTGTTGGGAAATTTTCTCTTGTACGATTTAGCAGAGGATTCAGCCTCTTCAGCCATTTTGGCGGTTAGCCGGAGAGGCACTTTTGCATCGACAACTACGATACCGCCAGAAATGGAGAGCCTCCCATTTGTGTATTTCTTAAAATCTTCTTGAAGTTTTAAGGCAAAGTCAAACACTTTATTCCAAGCACCTACTACAAACAGGTCATCTCCACCACTGTAGATTACACCCACGAGACCTTTGTATGGGTCTTGCTGGGCGAGATAGTTTACATAACCTTCGAAGAACTCTGATAGAAGATTACTTAACATTGCGGAGCGAGAAAGTGTATTGTGTTTTTTTAAGCCTTCTTTGAAGGCATCTCCCATTGAGTCCACATCCACTCTGAAAATACCTATCTTGTTAGTGCCGATGGCTCCTTCTGCTAAATGCTCAAAGTATACTGGTTGGTAAGGTGTTATAGTGTCTTGACTGTCATTCATTATCTCTTGTTGAAGTTTATTAGGAAGCTCGTTAATTGTGGGCCAATAGTTAGCGTAGGTCTTGAAGCTGAGCTGGATTTCGGGGATATTAGCCCTAAATTTTTGAGGTGTTACCTTCAGGTCAAATTGATTGATAAATATGATTTCCTCTACATTATCAAGACATTCAACTTGGTCCAAGTCGTGATAAAATTCATAGTTGTAACCTAATGCATTGACGAACTCAAGCGGGGCAGGATTTTCCGATCTGTGGATTTTATCTGTTTTCCTACGGATTATATATTTGGCATTACGGAGTTTTTTCCCTATTTCTTCCATATCAGTTTGGTCTGCCCTGTCGGGAGTCTTTTCGTCTTCCGCACCTGCGGTTTGTTTAATGATAGGGTATTCTTTTGAATCTTTTAGGCCAAAAATTAATTCGTAGTTGTCGGTCGTGGGATCAGGAGAAGATGTGGTTGCGAACAACAGGTATTTGTTTCTTTTTTTCGCGGTGATCATCGAAGTTACATTTCTCCATATTTCATTGAAACCTCCTAATAGGAAGTGATGTGGCTTCACTTCAATAGTAGCGGTTATGAGATGGAGCTCTCCCTTTAGGAATTTCAAAAGTTTCTCAGAGATTTCTTTTAATTTCTCCTCAAAGTACTTGGTGTCCTTTATAACTGGTAGTAGGATGTAGAATCTACCGCCACTTGAGTAGATTATGTTTGCGTAGGGAAGGTCGAAATACTCGCAGATATAAGTGGCAACAAAGTCGCAGAGGAGTTGAATTAGAAAGGAGCGAGCTTTGAGTTGTTTCGCAGCGCCTTTGGTGGGGATGTTGTAGATATACTCTTGGATCCCAGAGACATCTCCACCAAGGAAGGTGGCTATAACGGGGAGATCGGACTCATTTGGTGTGTTTTCTTTCGGAGATTTACTATCCCTATCGGAGGGTTGTAGAAAAATATTAAGAATTAAATCAATATCGGATTCAGAGAGAACCCCATTATTGAAATTATGAGCAAGGCAGGCAGAAATAGCGGAAGTGATTTTTGAGTGCTGATATAGGGAAATATCTGGGGCATACTTCCCCTTCGAGGTAGGTGTTGCGGATGGAATGCGGGATGTGTACTTTCTCATCAAAGAGAGCCAGGTAGTGTAACTAAGATTAAGAGAAGTGTTGTGGCTATAGCCAAGAGATGTAAGATCGTCCCTAAACCTCTTCCACAGTAAATCGTAATCCTTCTTGCCTTCCTTCGAAGAACTCTCATTAGACTCTATGGGGAAGAAATTTGAGTAATCGGTAATTTCGCTTACAGAGAAATGTGTTTTGGTAATAGATTGGGTATTTCCGTCTTTAGGTGGATACTCGAGATTATCAAAGATGTTTTCTAACCTCGCTTCTGAGGGAATATCTGGGACTGTATTTTCATTCGTTCGTCTCTCACCAGAAGCCAACCAATCGGATAGTTTTAATATCTTTTCCTCCAAATTTTTTGGCTCTCCGTCGAAGAGATTTTTAATCCGATCAACTATCTCCTGGTCTCCAATGTTATAGAGTAGCCCTGCAAGGGCTACCTTCATTACATCGAGCTTTTTCTTTTCGTTTGTGGGGGCAGTTGACATATTCGAATCCTCAATTTTTGAATTTTATGAAATCAAAAAGTGTGCCAGAAGTAAATGCCATAGCCCTTTTCTTCGTAAGATGAGAATCTATAAAGAGTTAGGATATTTTCGCTCTCTCCCCGCATTCTCGGTTCCCATTTTCAATTTAAAGTTAAGTTTGAAGGAGCTAAATTGAGATTTAAATCCACATATATTTTAATTTTAATATGTTCTGAAGTCATTTTCAAGTGTTTTATTTAGATTTATTTTTCTTCGCTTTGTGTTGTGCCATGGCTTGAGGAGTGATTCCAAGAAGCTTTCCCGCCTCTGACAAATTGCCATTTGCAATTTCAATAGCACGATCTTTGAGAATATCTCTGATTTTGTTTATGTATTCATCTAACTTGAAACCAGGATGAGGGGTGGGTAGGAATTTATATAGTTCTTCATCAGAGGTTTGGTCAAATTCAATGGCTTCAGGACTGATTACTCCATCCTCGCTCATTAATGCAATTGCCCCTTGGAGAATTATTTTCAATTCTCTGATGTTTCCCGGCCAATGGTGGGATAGGAGTTTTTTCATAGTTTCTGGAGGCACCTTGGGGATAGGTTTTTTATTGTGTTGGAGAATGAAGTACTCTACAAGCAAAGGAATGTCTTCTCTCCTCTCTCTCAGTGGGGGGAGATTTATAACGCCTTCTCTTATTCTGTTGTAGAAGTCTTGGCGCATTTTTCCTGTTTTGATTAATTCTTTTGGGTCTTTATTGGTGGCGAAGATGAACAATATGTCTGTGGTCAATACTTCATTGCTACCTACTGGAGAGAACTCACAATAATCGAGGACCCTTAGCAGCTGGCTTTGAATTTCAAGGCTACAATCGCCTATTTCATCAAGAAATAGTGTGCCTCCATTTAGCACTTCTAATAATCCCTTTTTATCGGCGAAGGCACCCGTGAAGGAACCTTTTTTGTGGCCAAAAAGTTCACTTCGCAGGAGTTCAGAAGAGTACTCGTTTATATTCCGTGCTTGATACTTTGCTTCTGGTCGTCCGCTTGCCCTATGGATTAGCTTAGCAACTAACTCTTTGCCAGTTCCTGTCTCGCCGAGGATTAGTATTGATTTTAAAGTTCCGCTTTTGGCTAATTTCCATGCTTTTCGGCATTCTGATATTAATTTTTCTGATTTCCCAATAATTCCAAATGATTCAAATGAACTTGGAATGTCAGTTATTGACATTTGCCAGGTTGGAGAGAACTCTGGACTGACTTTTGGAAAGCGGGGGTCTTTCAAGTCAATAATTCTATATTCAGGGAGCTGAGAGGGAGTAAATCTTGCTTCCTTTAGATGAATTAACTTTCCAGGGATTAAGTTTGAAGCGCAACTCATTAGTAGACAGGCGTGGATTGCAGGAGTTCCCGAGGTTATCGCAATAAAGATTTCATTCTCAGGGTTATGTAAATCTTCTTGATAGCGTTTTCTAAATTTTTCGAGGGAGTCAAATATGAGTCGATGGTCAGTGGGGTCTTCTAATTCTGTGTCGAAAATAACTACCTCAATATGGGGGAAAAGAGACATAGTTTCTTTTTTAGTGTTCTCGGCATTGGAATAGAGTCCTTTTGTGGCGAGGAGATAGACTGTATTAAATTTTAGATTTTTCTCTTCGGCAATCTTTATGGTAGTTATGATGGGACCATAAGGAAATCCACCCGTGGGGGCTTTTTCTTTGCCCCACGGGTCATGCGACCCAACGAAGCTTATTAAAGAATACTTTTTTATTTCCATAAGATACTCCTCAGATACTCCTCAAAATCTATCGTAATTTAGTCAAGATTTCATAATTTATCATAGGGTCTCATTGAGGGTCAAGAGTTGTCTTGCTACAATTAATGAAAATATGAGATTTTTTCTATTGGTTATTTTTTTGTTTGTACATTTCCTTTTGAGTATGGGAACAAAATTTTGCAATCATATTATCAGCGAGTTTTTGAGTTTATTCTCTATTTAAGATTTTAAGGAGTAGACAATGGAAATACCGTCTTTTCTATACGGGAGCATAGCACCTACATTTACGATATTCAAGGAGAATGGTGAAATAGATATTGAAGGGCAATCGAGATTGCTTGACTATATGTTAGAGAAAGGAGGGGTATCTGCATTTTTTGTGCGGTCAGGGATGGGGCAAATGTATACATTTTCCTTTGACGAAGTTAAGCTGATTGCAGATTTGGCATGCAGAAAGGTAAAAGGGTACTCTGCGGTGCTTGTGGGATGCAGTGGAATATGGGATAGGAATTTTGATAAGAGGCCACCTCGCAAGAAATATATTCAGGAGAGTATTGAACTGAGCAAATACGCTAAAGATATTGGAGCTGATGGTGTAGTTCTTACAATCCCTGAAGCTATTGCCCCAGAGGGAAATGAGACAATATCCGATGTGATTGTTAAATATTTTGAAGAAGTGTGTGGTCAAATAGATGTCCCCGTGTTGTTTTATCAGCCTCCTACTACAATTAAGGAATATTGTTTAACTCCTGAAATCATAAAGAAGTTAGCCAAGATAGATAACCTTATTGGTGGAAAAGTTTCTACTGCAGATGGAGGCTATCTATTTGACCTTGGTTATGCTGTGAAAGATGAAAACTTTTCACTTATTGTTGGGAATGAGACAGTTTTCTATGCCGGCGTGATGCTCGGCTGTAGAGCATGTATAGGCCAGGGTGCAACTATGAATCCAAAGATTATAAACTCTGTAGTAGACAGATACTTACGAGGCGATTTAGGAGGAGCGTTATCTGCTCAAAATGATGTGAACATTCTTGTGAGAGAGTGCAGAAATGCTGTGGAGTTTTTCAAGAGATACATATCTGAGAAAGGTTACCCTGTGAGCATATATTCAAGGAGAACCGAGAACAATCCTTATATTGACCAGAAGACTACCATTGCTCCTGAGGAATATGAAAGGTTCAAGAGAATCTATGAAGCTATTCTGGCAAGGTATTGAATATCTTAATAAGAAATTTCAGAGAGGGTAAGAAGTTATGCTAACAACAGACAATATCCTTGACCTTATAGGTAACACACCGTTGATACAGTTGAAGGGAGAGCGTATATTTGCCAAGGCTGAATTCTTGAATCCTGGGGGAAGCATTAAGGACAGGGTAGCGTTAGCCATGATAGAAGGTGCTGAACGGCGAGGAGTATTGAAACCATCCAGTTTGATAGTTGAGCCGACATCTGGAAATACCGGCATTGGAATAACCCTTGTGGGTAAAATAAAGGGATATCGAGTGTTAATAGTTATGCCTGAGAATATGAGTGAGGAGAGGAAGAAACTTATAAAGGCTCTTGGAGGTGAATTGATACTGACTCCAGCAGAAAAGGGGATACAAGGTGCTATAGACAAAGTGCGTGAGATTCAGCAGAACGATCCTAATGTATATGTGCCCCAACAATTTGAGAATCCAGACAATCCACGCGTTCACTATGAAGAAACTGCGCATGAATTATGGCGACAAATGGGTGGGGAAATAGATTGTTTTGTGGCTGGAGTTGGCAGTGGCGGAACTCTGCAAGGAGTTGGTAAATTTCTTAAAGAGAGGAAACCTGGAGTAAAAATTGTTGCAGTTGAACCGAAGAATGCAGCTGCCTTGCTGGGGCACGAGCCGGGCTTGCATCAGATTCAGGGGATAGGGGATGGCTTCATACCAGCAGTGCTTGATGTTTCACTGGTAGATGAGGTAATTGAAGTGTCTGATGAAGATGCAATTGAAACTACACGGGAGTTAGGTCGAAAGTATGGCTTGCTTGTGGGAATATCCTCAGGAGCAAATGTCTGGTCTGCACGAGAAATGGCAAAGAAAATCAAGGGCAATGTTGCCACAGTGCTACCTGATAGAGCAGAGAGATATTTTAGCACTTCGTTAATGTAGTAATTATGGGAATATCTTACTAACGAATCCAACCTATTAGTTGTTGAATTCTCCCACGCTTATCTTTTTATGCATGTAAGAAGGTGAAATGCTTTTCTAATATCAAGGCCAGTAGAGAGTTTAATTTGAAATGGTGGCAAGATTGTGGAATTTTAGTTTTTTGTCGGTAATCCCTTCGAATAAATATGTCAATTTAAGGTTGCAGAATGGAGGGACATCTAATGATGTATATGCATTCTTTCATAAACTAACTGGCGCCAAATATAGTAAAATTTTGAGACAATTTTATACCTGGTGATTTTGCTTGAATGTGGAGATTATGCTTTCCTGTTGAAAGTAGCTCATCGTAAGAATAGTCCTCTCCGCCGAGGATGTAGGGAGGTTTGGTATATTTGTTTACGAGTTTTTCGTCGAGGTATATCCAGACTTCATCAGGTTGAATACCCTCTATCCAAATCCTGCATCTCTCCCATTTATGATACTCATAGTCTCCGTCTTCCGACGGTTGAAGCCATATTCGCCTACTATATTTTTGGTTCTCCTCACTGAATTTTTTCCACCAGAGATTTACCGCATCGCTGTTAGAGGTAATCTTTATGCATCTTCGGTCATCTGGGCTATTGTTGATGCAAATACGGGCATCTGCCTGGTATATATAAATCCCGTCCACTCCTGCATCATATAAGCACTTAACTCGGTAAAGGAAAGGTCCTGGCATGTCCAACCCCCAACTTAATCCATCTACGACAGGCAAGAGTTTACATTTGCTCCCCTTTAACTTTTTGACATAAGGCTCAATTTCGAAGTTCATGTGCCTTCCCTGAATATTGCTTGGGCAAAGGTAATCTACTAATTCTTCTTTGATCCATTTGGCATAGTCGAATTTCTCCCAGTGAGAAACTCCCTTTGCAGGGAATCTTAAAAGTAATGGAACAGGTTTCTTTCTTTTTCGAGCGAACTCTTCTCTTAGAACTTTGAGTTTGCGAAGAAATTGTGTGCAGGTCTCGGGTTTATCAATACCTCCTGGATATCTACAGAAATCAATAGAAACTCCATCAGCTCCAATTTCTAAGGTCTCTCTAATTAGCGATAGTATGTAGGCTTGAACCTCGGTTAAGTCATATCTTAGTAGACCATCTGTCATCCATTCTGGGTGTTGTTTGGATACTTCACTTTGAAGGGGAGTCCCCGGATAACAGTTAGTGGCTCCAAAATTAGCATGTGCTATAAGTCCTAACTCATGCGAATACCGCAGTTCGCTCTCCAGGGTATTTGTGAACTGTTGCATTTTGCCAACATTACTGGTGTGAGGAATAACATCGCCTATAGGGTCTCCTATCGTGTTATATATGAGTTGGTCGGTAAGCCGTGATTCATATACCACTTTCATTCCAAATCGTCCAACCTGGATGTCTATAATGTGAACTCCTGCATCTCTATATGCAACTATGGGCATGCGGTGCTGTAGTGTATCCTTAATATCTTCAAAAAAGGCCCAAGAGTAGGGTTCAAAATACCCTATAATAACTTTGTTAGGTTTATTACCAAACTGTTGCTCTAACTCCTGAAATTTTTGGTCAGTCAAAGGAACTATTTTTATGTAGTCTAATCCGCTGTCTACATAACCTTGATAGGAGTGATTTTGCTGGAGAACGAGATTTTGTCTATCCATTAGACACCATCGCCATAGCACCTCTTCGAATTGTTTAGGAGAACTTAATGTATCGCTTCTTTCATCACCAGATAGTCTAATTCGAACAGCATAATTCTTCGGAGTGCACACATAGATAGCATACCTACCTCTTAGATCTAATGGATAGGACAATTGAGGAAGGGGAATATCTTCGTGCCATTTTTTCCCTATCAAGGCGTTACCGAGTGTAGCAAAACTTGGCCCAAGATCTGATCTAAAAATCCACTCCCGTCTATTCTCCTCTTCTTTATTACTTCCAATAAGTTCTTTCTGAAATACCTTTGACCAATCCTCAATATATATGACATCAGAATTATCTACTTGTATTTGATTTTCTTGGACGCAAATGAGTTTATTTTCAAGAGAACAAATCTCAATACGAAAGTCTATATTTACCTTACCGTCTATCTGGGCATCTGGATATGGGTTAAATACGAGAGTCCGCTTTAGTCCTTGCGCCCACAGTTCCCTTATACGCCCTTGGAAAATCCACTCTTGCCATTCTTCATCTCTGACGAATCTTAGAGCTGTTTCTGAGATGTAAGGAGTAACTTTAGCTGGTTGCCACATATTCTTACCCATTGGCGACCATGAACACTTCACATATATTTCTTCAGGTGCATCTATTGGCACTTCGTAGGTGATGTGAATATGACGAGATAGAGGATCAACTTTTATATAAAACCCTAAAGCCTCCTCGATCATGCAGAACATGAGTAATATAAATATAATAAGAATAGTGTTTTTCAAAGTGAATAGCTCCTAATAAAACTTTTCTTAATTTTTGTAGTTCAATAAAGCGGGTTTTATATAGTCAAATTATAAAAATTTCGTAAGACATTTGTCATAACTTAGAGCTGACGATTAGATTTAAATCAAATTGTATGAACTTCGATTAATATGGAAGAAAGGATTAGTTAGAGTCAAGTATAGGATTAAAGAAAAGAGCTACTTTTCTTCTTTTTTCTTTTCTCCCTTTTTGAGTAGTTGGGGAACTTCGCTTATGATTTTTTGAAGGACTGCCTTGCGGTGCTCCTCTGAGACTTTGTAATGTTGCTCTTGTTCTAATAATTCTATTGTCCGTAGTGCTACTTGATACGCAAAATCCTCTACCTTCATTTTATCCTTACCTCCTAATAAGTTAAATATACTCTCAACTGTGAGCAGTTTATTATGTTATTCTATTGCTACATCAGGGGACAATTCTACCAAAAGATTCTTTTATGCATTTTTTGGAAATGATACAAGGATATAATTAAAGTTTCTTTTGAATCAAGAGATGATAAAATTTGAATTTTTCATTATTAAATTTTTAGGATTTTTCTGATATTAAAGATTTTCTATAAGAATAGATATCTGAAAAATTTTTTAGGTTTTTTTGTTTTATATGGTATAATTTTTGGTGTAACCAGGATGGGCTGTGTGTCTCAAAACCTAAAAAAGAAAGGTAAAAAAATGGAGAAATCTAATAGTTTTTCCACAAGCTACAATTCTAACTTTTTTATTTATAGCATTTTCTTTTTTTCATGTTTCGTGGTTCTTAACCTTTGTGTATACTCTGCACCTCCTATACCTATATCTTCTCTAACGGATTTGACAAAAATAGGTAATGACCCTGCTTACCCATTGAATGGGGCTTACTATCTGACTAACGACATCGACGCCTATGAGACGAGGTCATGGCCCGGAGGATTTGATCCTATTGGCGATAACACTGTGTTTGGAAGATTTAAAGGTGACTTCAAA
The DNA here is from genome assembly GCA_026415215.1 of Candidatus Hydrogenedentota bacterium. Taxonomy (GTDB): domain Bacteria; phylum Hydrogenedentota; class Hydrogenedentia; order Hydrogenedentales; family Hydrogenedentaceae; genus Hydrogenedens. Next base: position 3,468 of record JAOAHN010000067.1, on the reverse strand, counting down.
GGTAATGGATATGCGATTTATAACTTGTATATTAATAGACCTGCTGAAGAATATGTGGGACTTTTCAGCTTTGTTGAGGGTCCTACCGCATCAATCTCTAACCTTAGGTTACATAATGTTGAGATAAGTGGAAAGAACATTGTAGGTGGTTTAGCGGGCATTGTTGCATATGGGTCTGTGAAGGGGTGTGTGGTTTCCGGAGTGGTACAGGCCTCGGGTAATTGTGGCGGTATAGCTGGTGTTTTGGGCTCCATTCCCCTTGGTGGATCAGTAGTCATCGACCGTTGTTGCACATTTGGGTATATTAAGTGGGAAGATTATAACCCTCTATTTAGGTTCAATTTCGGCGGATTGTGCGGATTAATATCAGGCATTACAGGAACTGTAGAGGTAGTGAACTCTTTTTCTCAAATGAACATCTTTACTTCTGAAACAGATATGCAATATGTAGGTGGTCTCGCAGGGAGGTTAGAGGGCATTGTAAATGTTCAAAATTGTTATTCTACAGGAGAGGTGCCAAATGGACTTTTGGGAATAGGTGGGCTTATAGGTTATGCAGACGACCCAAATTTAGTTAAAAATTCAGTTTGGGACATGGAGACAAGTAGACAAACTAACTCTGCGGGAGGCAAGGGTTACTATACAAGTGAAATGAAAACTACCGGAACTTATTCAGATATGGGTTGGGACATATCAGAGGATCCTTGTGCCGACTGTCCTACTATATGGTCAATATACAAAGATCAGACATACCCTTTCCTTTGTAACTTATCCAACAGGGTGCCAAATGTAAAAGGGGAAACTCTATCTGATGCGATGCAGCTCGTTAGAAAGAGAGGATTTGACTATGAGTTGGTAGGTGTACAACATAACACTATTCCCCCTGATACTGCAGTTGGAACTGTCCCTGAGGAGAATTGTTTTTTCCCACAGGGTGATAAAGTAGTTATTATCTATGTAGTAGGACCTTTTCCTCCTATTTACATCTCTACTGTGGAGGAGTTACAGCTTATCGGTAATCACCCTGATTACCCTGATGATAATCTATATATATTAGCAAACGACATAGATGCGTCCGACACGAGGCACTGGAATGGAGGTGCCGGGTTTATACCTATTTCAAGTTTTAAAGGAGTGTTCGAAGGAAATGGATATAAAATTTCGAGACTATATATTTCTGATGACACAGGTTTGTCTACCGGACTCTTCCGCGAAATTAAAAAGGTAAGAGGTGATTTAGGAAGAGTAAGAAATCTAATAATTGATGATGCAGAAGTGCACGGTATTAAAAATGTGGGTGTTTTAGCAGGAGAAATTTATTCTTTAGTGCCTGAGTTTTTGGGTACAATTGACTATTTGGCAGTAAGTGGAGAGGTGTCGGGCGTGAGCACTGTGGGTGGATTAGCTGGAATTATCCGGGGAGGGCTTACAGTATTCGATTGTTCCATTCGTGTGAATGTCCACCAACGAGAGGTTACCATCCCAATAGCCTATGAGAAGTTTGGAGGAGTCTTTGGTCAGATAGAGGGTTGCACCCTCTGGAGAGTTTCGTTCATAGGAGATATTCACTCAGACTTAGGATTGGGCAGGATGTTCGGTGGAATAGCGGGATACACGAGTGAAGACGCAATGATGGGTGCTATACCGCGTCTCTTAAATTGTTATGCTCATGCAAGAATAAACACAGGAGACTTTAACGATTATGTAGGCGGATTGGTGGGGTTTGCAAACATAAACACAGAAGTATCGAATTCATACTCTGCCTCGAAATTTACCACAATAACTTCAACCACGGGAGGACTAATTGGAAGTGGGAATTCTCCTGTTGTTGTGAATTCATCTTACTGGGACAAAGATATATCAGGGGTATCTGATTCATTTGGGGGGGGAACACCCGAAACCACGGAGAATATGAAAAAAAGCTCTACTTTTGTAGGCTGGGACTTTGTCTGGTATTGGGGTATAAATGAGAATGAGAGCTACCCAATTCTCCTATATGACAGAATGGAGATGGCAAGCTTTTTGAATAAGCACTACGAAACTGCAAAAGAGTGGGCATTGTTTTATGGCGTAAATTATAGCTTTGATTATCAGTGCAGTAATACAGTCCCAGTGGATTTTATCATTTCCCAATCGGTGCCGGCAGGAGAATGGGTTCCTGTGTTTTCTTCTCCAGTAACATTAACCGTTTCCACGGGGATGTGTCCTCCAATATCAATAAGCACGATCGAGGAAATAGCTTTAATCGGCAGAGATCCAGCCTATCCTGCAGATGGAAATTATGTTCTAACAAGTGATATTGATGCTTCAGATACTGTGAACTGGAATGGAGGCGCAGGGTTTGACCCTATACCTAACTTTTTAGGAATGTTTGATGGGGGTGGATACATCATATCTGACCTCTACATAAATCGTCCTTCGGCTTCTTTAGTAGGATTGTTCGGAGATGTTGGTTCAACGGGTAGATTGCTAAATGTATACATAAAGAATGCAAATATTAAAGGTTATTGGGCTGTCGGTATCTTGGCAGGGAGAAATCTTGGTGTAATACACCACTGTGGTGTCCACGGTGTAGTTGAGGGAGACTCAGGGTCATCATCCATCGGCAGTATGGTAGGAGCTAATGAGGGCGGAATATATAATTGTCTTGGGGTAGCCCAGGTTGTAGGAGATAGTGGAATAGGAGGATTAATAGGTACAAACACCGCATCTCCCTTTACAGTTATCCATGATAATTATTTCTGGGGCACAGTGTTTGCTAACGATATAGCTGGAGGATTTGTAGGTTACAACATGGGAAACATTGAAAATGCTTATGCAGTAGCAAAGATAAATCCCAGCAAGTCAGCTTCTATTGGGGGCTTCTGTGGATTAAATGACGGAGGTACAATCAGTTCTTCCTATTGGGATAAGGAATATAGTGGGATAGAGATATCTGATGGAGGAGAGGGTAAAACTACTGCTGAGATGATGACTCAATCTACATTCTCCGGTTGGGACTTTGTGTCAGTCTGGACTATAAACGAAGGGGTAACCTATCCATTCCTGATTAGTAATAGACATCTTTTGCTCGGCGATTTTAGAGGACAATTTTATGAACCTGTGAGAGATGCTCTGGAGAGTGTAGGAATGTTTACATCAAGCACAGAGAGATGTGATTGGGTTTATGATGTTGGGCAAATAATTGACCACTCATACATAGGATTGGATATACCTATATTTACTAACATCGACTTCGTTGTCTCTATAGGGCTCTGCACGACAGTTCCTAATGTAGTGGGGCTACCTCAAGGAGAGGCCGAAAATGAAATATTAAATGCGAAGTTGGTGGTTGGGAATGTTACTTATGAGTGTAACAATCTCTATCCTTCGGGTGTTGTTTTCGAGCAAAATCCAGTCGGTGGAGAGGTTGTAGTTGAGGGCACTCCTGTTGATATTAAGGTGTCTACCTGTCTCTTATACACATCT
>JAOAHN010000032.1 GCA_026415215.1 Candidatus Hydrogenedentota bacterium | reverse complement strand
CAACTAAAGTTTTATACAAAATAGCGGAAAATTATGTTATTTAATTCACTTCATTTTGCAATATTCTTCCCCATCGTAGTTGTAGGATACTTCCTACTTCCTAACAGGGTTAGATGGATTTGGTTACTTATCGCAAGTTACTATTTTTACATGGCGTGGATACCGATTTATGTTCTACTTCTTATAGCTACTACTACAATAAGCTACATTAGTGGGCTTCTTATCCATAAGAGTAAAGCGGAAAATAGTAGAAAACTTTTACTCTGGGGAAGCATCATCATAAACCTTGGCATATTGTTTATCTTTAAGTACTATAACTTTTTCATTGACACTATTGAAATCATATATAGTACTTTGGGCTACCAGCTCATACTCCCTTACTCTAAACTACTTCTCCCCATCGGTATATCTTTTTATACTTTTCAGGCTATATCCTACATAGTAGATGTGTATAGAAAAGAAGTTGAACCCGAGAAACACCTTGGAATATTCGCACTATATGTAAGCTTTTTCCCACAATTAGTAGCGGGACCCATCGAAAGAGCAAGCTCACTAATTCCCCAGTTAAAAAAAGAAAGTTCTTTCGACTTTGAAAGAATCAGTGAGGGACTTAAAATAATGGCTTGGGGACTATTTAAGAAAGTGGTCGTCGCTGATAGACTTGGCTATATCTCTTCTTATGTATTTGCAAACCCGCAAGCACACGAGGGACCAGGTCTACTCTTGGCAATGTTTTTTTCAAGCTGGCAAATATATTGCGATTTCTCTGGCTATTCAGACATAGCTGTTGGATCCGCAAAGGTTCTCGGAATAAACCTAATTCAAAACTTTGAAACACCTTACTTTTCATCATCATTCCCTGAATTATGGAGGAGATGGCATATATCCTTGATGAACTGGTTCAGAGACTATGTATTCTTTCCTCTGGGAGGTAGTAGATTCGGAGTATGGCAAACTTGCAGAAACCTACTGATAGTATTTACCTTGAGTGGACTCTGGCATGGTGCAAACTGGACTTATGTATTCTGGGGTTTTCTAATGGGACTATGTCTAATCATGTCGCTTCTAACAAGAGATGTAAGAAAAAATTTAGTAAGCACTTTAGGGATAACCAAGTTCCCGAGATTTCATAAAGTTTCCCAAATTTTAATGACATACTCAATATTCTTATTCTTTGGTGTGCCATTCAGAGCTGAAAAAATAAGCGATGTATTTTACATATGGTCGCATCTATGGGTAGGCTGGAGTAGTCCCACTCGTGGACTGGATTTTGATGACTTCGTAATAACCTTAGGAATGCCCACAGAGCAAGAATTCAACACTGCTGTTGTGGCTTTGGGCTTACTAATTTTAGTAGAAGCTTGTAAATCATCTGGTATATCACTTAAGGAAAAATTAGAACAAAGAGGAATTTTATTCAGATGGTCTATGTACTATCTATTTTTATTTTTGTTAGCCTTCTACGGAGTTTGGAACAGTTCACCTTTTATTTATTTCCAATTCTAAAATGAAAATGAAGAACAATTTCAAAAATAACGGGAAATTAAAAATTATATTGCTATCTTTATTCTTTATCTTTTACCTCTCTATAAATATCTGCATAGACCCATCAGGACTATTAAAAACTGCTCAGGAAAAGAACATCGCAGAATGGCTTAATCAAGGGTACGGAGTAGTAAATGCAATAAACATCGACTATAGAAAAGTTATAAGAGAAAGAATCGCCTTAATGAACACTAAACCTACTATAGTAGTAATGGGTTCAAGCAGGGCAATGGTAATTGACTCGAGTATGTATCCAGGTAGAATTTTCCTCAATCTTAGCCTACCATCTGCCAATCTCGAAGATATAATCGCAAATTATCAAATCCTCTATAAGCATAATAAATTACCAGCCAAATTAGTAATATGTCCAGATGTACACTATTTTAACTCATACTATCGAAGCAATTTTCATTTGTTCAAGGAATTCAACGAGGCTTTAGAGAGAATGGGAATTTCTAAAAAACTAACATTAAACGACTTCTTAGTAAAACTTATAGATCCGAGATATATCCAAATACTTTCACCTTCATACTTCCAAGAATCTATAAGATATTTCCCAGCTTGGATTGTGGGAAAAATTCCGAGACCTTCACCCATTGTAGATTACGAACATGAAGAAAAAGTAATAAGACCTGACGGAAGTATCATTTACGAATCATCCCGAAGACAAAGAACACAAAAAGAAATAGACCTGAAAGCAGAAAGATATGCCTTCAAGCATCCTGAAGGACTTCTCAATTATAGGGAAATAGACAACTATAGAAAGTATATTTTTGAATCTTTCTTAAAACAAGTTAAAGCAGACGGAGTAGAAATAGAGGTATTATTTATACCTATTCATCCCCGGGCATACGAGATTCTTTCTAACAATAAAATTTACAAAATAATTATTGATGTTGAAAACTATATGAAAAAAATTTTCGAACTTCAGGAAATCAAATATGTAGGGAGTTATTCCCCCAGTGATTGTGGCGTTTCTTCCTCTGAATTTTACGATGCAGTTCATGTAAAGCCTGAAGCGTTAAAAAGATTACTGGCTCAGTTTTCTATTCGAGATTAAGAAAATCAAATATATTTCCATAGCTAGTTAAACATGCTTGAGGTATTCATTTATGCTACGCAAAAGTTCATCGTGGATAATACCATTAGTAGCAATGACACCTTTATTCTTTCCGAAAACTTTTATGGGGGAACCATCAATTTGAGATGTTTTACCTCCTGCTTCTTCTACTAACAAAATTCCTGGGGCAAGATCCCACGGTTTCAATGCACTATGCACATAAGCATCAGATGACCCAACCGCAACAAATACAAAAGACATTATCGCTGAACCATAGCACCTAACTAACCCAGAGTTCAAAACTGGAGGGATAATGTAAGAAAGTCTTTCTTTCCGAGACTCTCTCCTACCAAAATCTACTTGGATACAGCTTTTCTCCAATGAGTCAGTATTAGAAACGGATAATCTTGAACCATTCATATATGCCCCTGCCCCTTTTTCCGCGAGAAAAATCTCTCCTGTAATAGGGACTAATACTCCACTTGCAGAAATCTCCGCATTAATACAAAATGCAACTCCAACACAAAAAATAGGGAAATATGCCCTAAGAAAATTAGCAGTGCCATCAATAGGGTCTATAATCCAAGCTCTTCCATCTACATTATCAGAATAATTTGAAAATCCTAACTCTTCACCTATAAGGAAATCGGAAGGAAATTCCTTTTGTAACCTTTCATGAAAACACCTTTGAACATAAAGATCAGCTTGAGTAAGATAATCTGTAGGATCAGATTTTGTAGAACTTCCTAAGTCGGATCTCCTTTTATAAAGGTCTACTACTGTCTCTCTAACCTCGTCAAAAAAAGATTTTATAAAATCTACTTCTTTCATAACATATAATCTCTCTAATAGGTAGAAGTTCAAAATGTAAGCGGAAATATCATTCTTTAGGCACTATTTGAGGCAACTCAAATCCAAATATGCTACCTTTGCCTACTTTACTAAATACATAAACATTACCCCCATGGTTCTCAACTACCTGCCGAACTATAAATAGACCTAATCCTGAACCTGGGGGAGGAGTAAAGCCAGGAATATTATAATTAATTCTAACAAACTCTTTAAAAAGCTTCGGAATTTCAGATTCTGGAATCCCAACCCCAGTATCTTCTACTTCTACCCTCACTTTATTAGATTTTGATAAAGTTCTAATGAAGATCTTACCGCTTTCTGGAGTATATTTCACAGCATTGGTGAGAAGGTTAATAACTGCTTCCTTAACTAACCTTTTTATTCCATTAACAAAAAGGGGGTTAATACTCAGTTCTAATATAACTTCTTGCTGTTTGTTAGATAACAGATCCTGGTTCTCTTCTAATATTTCATTTATTAATTCGTTAATATCAAAAACCTTACTCTCGCTTTGTAAATCAGCTTTCTCTAAAATTGATAAGTTCTCCAAATCTTTCAAAAAAGATATCAGCTCATCACATCTTTTAAGTGATCTCTCGACCCACTCTCTTTGAATTGAATTAATTTCTCCGCCATATCCATTAATAAGGTTCTGCAGGTGCATACTAATCGCGGAAACTGGCGAACGGAGATTATGCAAAGCAATCTGAAGAAAACCTTTTCTTTGATCGCAAAGTAGCTCCAAATCTTTATTTACTCTCATTAACTGTTTTTGACTCTCCCTTAAAAAATACATTAAATGAGTTACGAGTAAACTGGTTAGAAAAAATAATAGTCCTTGGACAACTACCACTGTAAGAACATATATCCCGGACGGAGGGGAATTTGTGGGAACTGCACCTATAGGAAAATGTGCCGGGAACCATCCTTTCCAAGTTCCTACTGCAAGAAGTAGAAATAATATATATCCATACATGGTATATGCAAATGCAACAAGAGGTTTCAATAAAACACTCGCTATTATTACATGGAAAATGAAGAAATATTGAAATGGTGAGTAAATTCCCCCTACTAACCACAATGCTATAGTTAGGAAGAAAAAGTCCGTTGCTATTGAGAAATGTAATAAGAAATTTATCAAAAGCCTATAAGATGAGACTTTCTCCTTTTGCTGTTTCAATGGGTATATAATTACAAAGTTGATGCAGTTTACTAAGAATAAAAGTAGAGCCAATATTAAAAAAGCAAAGCAATTTATCTCCTCAATTTGCAGAATATACCTACCGAATAGTGATGCAATTACGATGAGAAAAGAAACCAGGAACCTAACGAGTGTAAAATCAAAAAGTTGATCCTCAACCTTAAGACTATGAAAAAAAAGTGGAACAGAACTATCTGAATCAGAGAATAAAAAGTATATTATTTTGGAAAGCAACGATGTATTCGTTTTCTTTTCTAAAGACATTTCATTTCTTATCTTTCTTTAGCTTTAGTCAAATAAAAACCGGAGCTCTGCTCCGGTTTTTTCCAATAAGTATCTCTTCTGAACAAATATGTATTTATTCTACACCTAATTTAGCTTTTAATGTAGATATTAAAACTTTTGGGTCTACTGGCTTCTGGAATATACCCGCAAGGCCTAACTCCCTCGCATCAATGTTATATCTAACTGCATCACCTGCAGAACTAAGCATATACATGGCACCAGGATACTTCTGATCTTTTAACTTCATAGCCACTTGGCTTCCTGAATCTACATTTTCCATCATAAGGTCTATCACGACAGCATCGGGTTTAATTCTCTCTACGGCTTTAAGACCCTCTTCACCGTTTGCTGCCTCTCCGACCACAAATCCCGCTTGCTCTAACATAACTCTTATTGCGGAGCGAATATCTGGGTCGTCATCAATAATCAATATAATTTTTTTCCTCTGTTCCATCTTCATATCTCCTTTTTAGAACAAGGTTATTCCTAAAAAATTCTAATGCGTCAGACAAATTTTTCAAAGCTCTCTCTGAAATCTCATCTGCCAAATCAAAATTATAACCTCTTATGGCTAAAATCCAAGTTTCTGTGGGAGTTTTTCCAAAACAGCTTTTACATACAGTAAGCAGGGTTTCTGGCTTCATCGAATGAGTGGTAAATCCTAAACTCGTATCAGGCTCAATCTTATAAAACTCAAATGGCTCTCGACAACTCACAGACGCATCAACAAACACTACTTTGTCATAATTGAGCAAATCCGCGGACATTTCTATTTTGAGTTGATAATCCATTTCAACATCGACATTTTCTACATTTTCATTTGAAATACACTCACCAAATCTAATCCCTAAGCTATCATCTCCCCTTGCTACATTTCCAAAGGCTAATATCAAAACTCTATCTCTATCGGATAGCCTCATCTAAAAGAGCTCCATTATGGTCATACAGTTGAACATGTAAAGGCATCTGGCCTAAGGCATGTGTAGCACAACTTAGACACGGATCATAAGCCCTTATACCAACCTCGATATGGTTTAGAAGGCCTTCGGTTATTTCTTTTTCGCTTTTACCTTCAAGATAATCCCTTGCAAGCACCTCAACTACCTTATTCATTGGCTCATTATTATTAGTAGTAGAGACAATCAAATTTGCCAGGACTATTTGGTCGTTATCGTTTATTTCGTAATGATGGAAGAGAGTACCTCTTGGAGCCTCTATCCACGCTACTCCTCGTTTCTGCCTCTTCCCTTGAGTAATTAACTCAGTGCCCTGCAATTCAGGATCACTTAATAACTCTTTTATTTTCTCAGCAGAGTGGACAAGTTCAATCATTCTTGCCCAATGATAAGCCATAGATGCATTTATCGGCTTTCCTTTTGTTAAAGACATTAATTCCTGTCTTTCCTTTTCCGCTATCGGAGTATCAATAAAGTCGCAATTGTTTATTCGCGAAAGAGGACCTACCCTATACCATCCTTTTTCTTTACCAAGTGATCTAATAAATGGAAACTTCATATAACTCCACGGTCTAACCTCTTCTGCAATATAATCAAGATAATCTTCAGGTTTAACCTTATCACAAATTATCTTCCCATCCGCAGTCTTTGCCCTTAACAAACCATCATAGAGATCAAGACATCCATCTTCTCTTACGATACTAAGATGATTGGAGTCAAATGCCCCGAATTTTAAGAAAAAGTCCAATTTTGATTTAACTACTTTCTTGCAAAGCTCCAATGCTTCAATACACCACTGGAGGATTATATCTATATCTTTTGCGAGTATATCTCTTTCTTCCGTTGATAGATTTTTATTTATGCCACCCGGTATTGCTCCCGTTCCATGTATCCTCTTACCGGCAGTGAACCTTATAACTTCTTGACCATACTTTCGTAGTAACACTGCTTTCTTAGCTGTCTCAGGATCAGCTTTTATAACACCTATAACATTTCTCTGCTCTACTGGAGCATCAAATCCGAATAAAAGATCGGGAGAGCACAAGTGAAAGAAATGTAGAGCATGAGATTGAAGGGTTTGTCCATAATGCATCAACCTCCGCATCTTTTCAGCGGTAGGAGTCAACTTTTTAGCTCCCACTATGACATCAGTAGCTTTTGCAGCACAGAGGTGATGACTAACAGGGCATATCCCACACAGCCTCTGTACAATAGTAGGAGCTTCCCAATAAAACCTTCCTTGAACAAATCTTTCAAACCCTCTAAATTCTATTACATGAAGCCTTGCATGTTTCACTTTCCCTTTATCGTCAAGCAAAATGGTTACTTTTGCATGTCCTTCTATTCTCGTAACAGGATTTATAACAATCTTCTTCTCACTCTTAGCACTCATTTTACAAACCTCCTAACATTAGTCATATTTGATTAATTGATATTCAAGACTAATAGGCTCTCCCTTTACGAGAGCAACAAGAGCATTCCAAATTGTATCAGCAGATGGAGGACATCCAGGCAAAAAATAATCTATTTTTACCACTTCATGACATGGATAAACTTTATCCAAAAGCACAGGGATGTCAGGGTCGTTAGGAATAACCCCAGTGTTCTCACTTCTTACGGTAGGCCCATTCAAATAGGCCTCTTCCAGACACTCTTTCAAAGGCACTAAATTTCGCATAGATGGCACACCACCAGTTAGTGCACATGAGCCTATTGCAACTAAAATTTTGCAGTGCTTTCTAAACTCCATCAAAATTTCCGCATTCTCATCATTACTCACTCCGCCCTCAATGATTCCAACATCTACCGGCTTAGTAAAGTTTTTTATATCATTAATAGGTGACTTGTTAAATTCTACTAATTCAACAAGGTCGAGAATTCGCTCATCAATGTCTAAAATAGACATATGACATCCAAAACATCCCGTAAAATGAGCTGTAGCAATTACTGGCTTGCTCATAATCAAACCCTTTCTATTTCATGTTAAGAACACTTTTTCTTTTCTATCTCGGAGCCTATCGGTTCTTTATCGTATGGTCTACTACCTACCGGTGTGAGATATGCCTGACGCTTTATAACTAAACTTCCAGTTGGGCATACTTTCATAGCTTCATCATCTTTGGTAAGATTAGTATCCCTCAAACCATCATTAGAATTGACAGAAATTTTCATCTTAATACCTCTATTTTCAAACCCAAATACATTCTTCTTATCCAAATAAATAGAGGCTCTCACACACCTACCACAAACAACACATCTATTTCTATCGAGATAGATGTCCGGATGTGTTGCATCAAGCTCCCTCTGAGGATTGAGATACGGCATCTGTGGAGCGAGCAAACCTAATCTGTATGCCAAAGCCTGGAGTTCGCATCTACCAGACGCTTCACAGGATGGACAAAAATGGTTGCCCTCTACAAAAAGCATCTCAATCAAATTTCTTCTGAGAGTATTTAACTCTTCAGTATCGTTTTCCACAATTATTCCCTCGGCAACAGGATAAGTACAAGCATTGACTGGTCTGCCATTAACTTTTACCGTGCAAACTCTACAATGTCCCCCTGGGGGAAGTTCCTTAAGGTAACAAAGCCGAGGAATATAAATTCCTGCTTCATCTGCAGCTTGAATAATAGTCTTATCCGCAGATGCTCTTACTTCTACTCCATCAATTTTGAATGTTACTGTGTTATCACTCATTTAATGAACTCCTTCTAATTTTCTTCCAGTTGCTTCTAAACCAGCTTTCATTGCCTTATGGAGGTCAAAAGACACCTGTTTGCCATCGCCTTCTCTAATTCTTGAAGCGTACAAGTCAGCAAAATCGTTAATAGTAGTCAATACCGGATTAGCTGAAGTTTGTCCTAATCCACACCTACTCATTGCTTTAGTAGTCTGAGCTATTCTCCTAAGTTCTGCTACAGTTTGGGCAGTACCCTTACCGTCAAGAATCTGCTTAAATTTCTTTTCCATTAAAGTAGTGCCTACTCTACAAGGAACACACCAACCACAAGACTCCTCTACGAAAAACTCTATGAAATAATACATGCATTCAAGTAGGTCTCTATCTTTACCAAAAATCATGATAGAACCACCTGTTGGTAAGTCTTCAAATGAAATCCTTCTACCATAGTCTTTAGGTGCGACACACCTCCCTGAGGCACCTCCTATCTGAACAGCTTGAGCATCTTCTCCCCCCACAAGTTCAAGAAGTTTTTCAATGGTAATACCGAATTCAACTTCATATACACCGGGATGTTCACAATCACCTGAGACACTAAGCAGTTTTGTGCCCGTAGAGTCTTTAGTTCCGATAGAAGCAAACCACTCACCACCCTTTTCTATTATCCTCGCTGCACAACATAATGTCTCTACATTGTTTACTGATGTAGGTTGATTCAAATAGCCCTTTTGAACAGGAAATGGCGG
>JAOAHN010000130.1 GCA_026415215.1 Candidatus Hydrogenedentota bacterium | reverse complement strand
TAAGTTTTACCTTTATCTTATCTACATTCTCTACAACATGATTATTAGTAACTATGTAACCATCTTCTGAAACAATAAAGCCTGAGCCCGCACCATATGGAATGGGAGTATCTCTCTTAGGAGTTTTTTCCCTTTCTTGAGGAGCTCTTCTTTTAGGAAGTGGAAAAGGAAACTCGTGCTCCTCGAAAAGTCTGTAGAAGAAGTCGTAAGGAAAACCAAAAGGACCGAAATTTCTCCATGAGGAAACTGTTTTCTCAGTGTTAATATAAACTACCCCATCTAACGTAGACTCTGCCACTTGAGCGAATACTTCACTCAAAGCTTTGGCAGACTCTAACCCCGAAATATTAGGTTGAGCAGATACCTTGGGGAAATCTAACAAAGGATTCGTGAGAGTTTTCTCATTCCTTCCTTCCTGTTTGTAAACCACATACAAACACAAACTCAGCAATACTACAAAAACAACTATCCATTTAGCATGCTTATTCATAACTCACTCCTCTTTTTTACAAGTTGATCGACCGAAGTAACCTTTCAGAAACCAAAACAATCTTTTTTGAAAAACGATATATATTAACTATGAGTTTACTCTAATCGATAACAAAATTTAGATTTTATCCTCATAAATAATCCCGAGGGGAGGATATTCCTTCCACTTTCCCCTTGTGAAATCTGGAAACTCTTGAGGTTCTCCCCTTTTAGCAACTGACCTCTCACTTAGCTCAGAGACTGCACTCCAAGATGCTGCATCGTAAACATTCATATCAGTAGGTAGCCCTTTCCTCAAACATTCAATAAGACGATAATCCTCTATGAAATCCATACCTCCGTGGCCCGCTCCTTTTGCAGATTCACCCAGAGCTTTCCAAAGTGGATGTTCCCATTGTTCAGCATATTTCTCTAAAGGTTCGAATTCTTCCTTATCATTCATCCCCTCAATATATATTCTTGGAGGATAATCCATAATAAGTCCTTTCGTTCCCTGAACCATATTTATCCTACTGTAGGGACGAGGTAAGTTCGTATCATGAACTACAGTAATGGTACATCCATTATAAGTCTTAATAATACTTATGTTAACATCACCCAGTATATATTCTTCTTTCCTCCTTGGGTCATCTTCCGGTAACCTTTTTTGGTACTCTTGCAGTCCTCTCGATTTACTACTAACTGAGACAAGATATTCAAACTGATCACCCCGATTAATATTCATATATTGTGCAACGGGTCCCAACCCGTGCGTAGGATATAAATTCCCGTTTCTCTTCATTGAGTGAGCCCTTCTCCATAGACCCTCGCCACCTTTACTAAACTTAACCTCTCTTAGGTCGTGAAGATAACCACATTCCGCATGTATTAACTCTCCAAGTAGACCTTTTCTCACCATATTAAGCATCATAAGTTCTGTTCTGTTATAACAACAATTTTCCATCATAACGCAGTGCTTCTTGTATTTTTCGGCTGTCTCCACCAATTGCCAGCACTCTTCGATTGTAACAGCCGCAGGTACTTCAGTTGCTGAATGCTTTCCATTTTCCATTGCGGAAACACATACTGGAACATGCCACTCCCAAGGAGTAGCGGTATATACGAGATCGAGGTCTTCCGTTTCACACATCCTCTTAAAATCCCATTCTCCCTTATCATACCCCACTGGCTCAGGCTGACCTGCTGACTTAACCATGCTTTTAATCCGCTCTACCTTTTCAGGAACTATGTCACAAACTGCTCTAATCTGAACCCCTTCAATTCTAAGGAGATTTCTAATATGATTAGTCCCCATACCCCCCAATCCTACAAAACCAATCTTTACCACATCAATAGGGGGAGCAGAGAAAAATTCCGAGGGCGCAGGTTCAATCAGAGGATACTTTTCTGAACCAGAAACCTTAGAGTAAACTGTTCTACCAGGCAAAAGAATACTCGCAAATCCCGACAAGGATAAGAACAACCTTCTACTAAACAATCTCTCTCTTTTGTGCTCCATAGATATTTCCTTTCTTACACTGAATTATGCTTTACTTACATAGTGTGTTGATAGTATATTAAAATATATTTTTCCATTAGTTTTAATATAAACCAAACGGAGAACACAAATGAATTGCGCATTTATTGCTACATTGGGAACCAGAGACATTAAAATAGAGGAGGATAACATCTCTAATGAATTAAAAAAAGAATTACTGGAAGCGTGTTATCCCTTTCAACAATCTAATAAGCCACCTAATAAACCTAATCTGAGAGAAATAGGTGATATCTTATCGAAATATTTCAAAAAGGATCCTTCACTATTGGACTCAATTTCTCTTCCTATTATAGAACCCTGCATTAAAGAGATAATTGAAAGTCCTGAGAAATCTAATATATGCCTAATATATCTACTTGCTACTAACCAAACATCACAAGAAGGAACTGAACATTTCAAACAAGATACCAAAACAATCTCTGAATTCTTGAGAGAACATTACTTACCAAGTTACTTCAAAAAAATTTATCCTAATCATCAACCGCCAATAATTAAAACTATAGAGCTAAGAGATAAACCAAATGACTACGATAAAATGCTTAAAGAAGTAGAAGAAAGATTTAATGAAGTGAAAAATGATGTAGATAATATGAAAATTGAAAAAATATTTGGGGAAGTAACAGGAGGAACTCCACAAATCAGCCTTGCCGTGATAATTAACTCCGCAAAAATCTTTGGCGAAAAAGTAATTATGATTTATAAATCTGAGAGCAGTGAGAAAGCAAAAAAAATTGATATAGTAAGCAAAATTCTCAAGGATTATGAAAATAGAGCATTAAGGAGACTTGCTGAGAGATATGATTTTGATGCAATCGCACGAAATGAGATATATAACCCCGAAATCAGAGAAATAGCAAAGTGTGTTTCCTACCGATTGAACTTTGACTTTGATAATTATAAAAAACTATTAGAATCCTCAAAAAATAACCCTCTCTTCAAAAATTCCAAATTGAGTTATGAAGAAATTTTAGAGGAGGCAAATGAACTAACATCAAAAAACCCCGAATCAATATTCAGTGAGCTCTATTGGAATGCCCAAGTTAAGTTGATAAGAGATGAGTGTGCAGATTTTATTGGGAGAGTATGGAGATTATTTGAAGGAATTCTACACCATGAGACTTGTAAAATCATTAAGTGCTCTTGGAAGGAGATAGAAAAAATTAAGGAAAAATTTTCAAATTGGGTGCAATGTGATGATGAAGGTAGGAAATTTCTAAACCATATAAAAAACAACGAGGAATTTAGAAGTAAACATGAACTACGGGGAAAAATCGAAAGTAATTTACCCTGTTCAGTTCCCTCTATGTTAGCACTTATTGACTATTTGAGTTCTAATGAAAATACTCAACCTCGCCCTGCTGAAGATAAGAGAAAATATGAAGAAATCATAGCCATCGGATCGCACTTAAGAAAATTTACAGATTTAAGAAACAAAAGTATAATCGCTCATGGCTTCGAGCCAATATCCAAAGAAAAACTTGAGCATTTAGAAATCGAAACAGATATAAACATTGTAGAAAAGATGAAAAAACTAATAGAGGTAATCGGCTTTAACCTAAAACCTAATTTTTACGATGTCTTCAAA
>JAOAHN010000001.1 GCA_026415215.1 Candidatus Hydrogenedentota bacterium | reverse complement strand
CGACATATGTTGGTTGGGATTTTGAGAGTGTGTGGGATATAAAGGAGGGGGTGAGTTATCCCCGGTTGCGTGCATTTGTAAAGCACCGGGTAAAGTAGGATTAGAGGGAGAGGGAGGTGGTGAAGGGGTGGTAGAAGAAGGCATTGTAGAAGGTGTGATGGAAGGGGAGGGATTAGCAGAGGGCGTATCAGAGGGGATGCATGAGGGGGGCAGAGAGGGGTCAGTGGAAGGGATGCGTGAGGGCTATGGAGAAGGTGCTAAGGAAGGAGAGGACGGTGGATTCGAGTTCAGGCTACTGTGTGGCTGTTTGGATGGTAAGGCGATGTATGCTGGTGATTGGTGGTGGAGGTATTTGTTAGACATCGTGGTATTGGGGATGTTGGTGATGCTAATGAGCGGTATGCGTAGGGAGAAGAGGTAGAAGGGACTGTAACTTGCTTTAAGAGGGTGATGTTAAATTTTGGTAAGCCTGGGGGGAGGCGAAGGTGAAGGAATCTTATTTTTTAAAAGGCTATTCTGAGGAAAATATGACAGGGTTCATGAGATAGGATGCAATTCCCTTTGGTGTAAGGAATTTCTTATATACATAATATACATAATACATAATACTATCTGCGGTGATTTTGGACTATGGATGGGGAAAACATCTCAACTGAGTGATGTAGTAAAAAAGGAAATGGAACAATCTACCTTATTTAGAGATTGATTAGATGCGGGACATAATAATAAATGTGAGTCTTAACTTGCTTCGCTACTCCGCTTTCTTCCTTGTTTTGATATGACATGCATAATGGGGTATTAGAGGAGATATGCAGTGTGATCTTTGTCCACAATTAGGAGGACTTACTCTCACATTACTTGTTGTTTGATTATTTGCATCTTTATGAGAGGGGATGAAGAGGGATTATTCCCTGTGGAGTCGTTTTGCCCTCTGAGATTATGGAAATTTTAATTTACAAATTTGGATAGAAGGGGTAAAAGTCCGTGTTGGGATGTATGCCGACGATATCATCTCCGCGCCATTTGTAGGTGAATTCTATACCCCGTAGAGTATCTTTTGTTATTCTTTCGGGCAGTGCGTAATTTATTTCTATAGTTCCTGAAGGTCGTTTGGGAGAGATAAAAGCAAAGCACCCTGCGATAGGAGCGCGAATGGTTTGTTTAGAGACTTTTATAGAGATGCTTTCTTTCGGAATCCAGTTAGGAATTCTTATCATAACTGGGCAAAGTTTCTTTGGGATGATTTTTAATGTGGCGGATGTGTCGCGTTTACTTTCTATTGTTGCGTGTTCAGTTTCACAACTGACATGGAAATTTATAATTAATTTGTCATTTTCATATTGGACTGCGTGGTTATATAAATCGATTACCGAGTGGAGGACAGCGGAGGTGACATCAGTTACAGCTTGTTTCCCCCCATGGGGATGCTCATGACAACCTCCGTATGCACCGATAATGCGATTTGTTAAATCACGATGGATATAAGCATTATCATCTTTGACAGGTTTTAATGGTGGGGTATCGATAATCTGCGAGGCAAGTAACCTTACCCGTAGTAGTCGTTCCGCATCATCCAATAGTTTTCCATCACCCATCAGTGCGAGCCATAGTGCGAGTTGAGCGGAATCTCCAGCAGATGCTACCTCACCAAAGCCATCGGTACCGAGGTCATGAGCATTAAATCCTGCCTCGGAGATTAATTTTCTGATAGAGGTGTAATAAACCGCAGAGACTCGATCTATGTATTCGTTTTTGCTGGTGAGCTTACCAAATAAAAGTAGCCCTTTCAAAGTATTCATGTAAGAGTGGGTGTGGTCAGGTTTGCTTGTGTAGTTGATTGTGCCATCGGGATTGGTAGAATTTTCGAGGTTATATTTGGCAAATCTTTGTGCTAAATCAATCGCAAGTGGTTCTCCGGTCGCTTCGTAGAAGTAGATTAGAGCTTCAATCATACGGCCGCAGGATCCTGTAGGGTCAAAATGACGCCCCAAATGGTTTTTTCGTTTTGAATTAACAAAGGCATCGAGGTTCCATTTGCCCTCATCCAGCCATGCACGATTTAGCGTTTCCATCATTTTTTTTGCTTTTGCTCTTGCCCAGCTGTCATCCCGGTATCTGACAAGAGCATGTAAGGCTAACATCCCTTCCCGCAGAGAATGAAGTTCAAAAAAATCTTCAGGATCAGGGTTGATACAAATATGGTCAGGATTATCAAAGAACCGACGCAGATTATTCACACAGGCAGATTCAAGTTTAGGTGGGATCCTAAACCCTGTTGCGGATTCGAGTCGTAACATAGCGTCAAGCCACCTACCTAAATTGTGAGCAGGCCACCAGAAATGAAATTCTGCCTCATAATTAGGTTTTACAGAAAGAACCCAAAGAGGTAGGTAATTGTGGTCCGGAGATAACACTCCCAATAGATTTTTTCCTGCGAGGAACATCGAAGTATTGAAATCTAACACACAACTCAGAGGGAGGTCCTTCTTCTCACGGAGATTCTCAATAGTTGATTCATTAGGTGGCAGTTTCTTCTTCGAAACTTTTGCAAAAAAGTTTAGTGAAGAAATTCCCATAGCATATAAGCCGTTTTGATGTAAAAACTCTCGCCGATTCGGTTTGTTCATTTTCTGATACCTTATTAATTGTAGCGATTTGGAGAGGTTCTTCTGCTTAGGAGAAGAAAGGAACTTAAAGAGAGACTTGTCTCGATAATGCCCTTCTTTAACATTCTCCACAGCACTCCGGCTATTCAACACTAACTGATTATTAACATTATCATAATACCAAAGATATTTTTCCGAATTCTTCATAGTAGGAATATTCTCCAAAGTGAAGACAAATCAAACTTTTAATTACTTTATTAAGAACCTCCCGAGGAGCTCATCCTCTTGAGTGCATATCTTTATCGGACAGGGCTATATATTTTAGGCACTCCTCTGTATATTTGTAGAGTGATATATTTGCATATTCATAGTATGGTATTGTGTTTTAGGTGTGTGATTTCTCATCTTATGGCGATTGGTAGTATTTGAGCTTAATCTAATGCAAACTTTGTGGAGGCTGGTTAGATTTTGAACTAAAAGGACCGGGAGGAAGTTTTGAGAGTCCTCCAACCAAAGTGATTTTTTGAAGATA
>JAOAHN010000004.1 GCA_026415215.1 Candidatus Hydrogenedentota bacterium | reverse complement strand
CAAATATTCAATTAAGTATTGTCCTGTAGAGGTTAATGATCCAGGCAATTACCTTGATGATACATTTTTAGAGCCTTCCATAGTTGAGGATTTAGAAAATGATCCATCCCTGGTGAATAATGATTCAGTATTTCAAAGGATTCAAAATGACTGGATAGGTATAAACGCTCGTGGTGAAGCCACAGGAGCTGTATTTCTACCAGGTCAGCTGGAGAATCCGAATTTGACTCCTCCTCCATATTATTGGTTAGATGGTGTTCTGCCTGAAGAACAACCTATCGATCCCAACAATAAAACTTTTGCTGTTTTGATGCCGAGTTATACTCCTAATGATGGAAGGAGTGATAATGATTATGTTTTATGTATAGCTTTTTGGCCCGAAGTTATTGAACAGAACCAGACAGTGGTTTTGAATTATTTAGATTTTTCACAAGAACCTGATCACGAATATATAGAGATTACTAATATTTCTGATAAGCCTATAAATTTGTCTGGATATACAGTTGAGATTGGTATTCCCAGAGATATTGGAGGGAAGAGAACGGATCCGTATAAGGTTGTGGGTAGGATAGGGGCAAATTCGGATGTTGTGATAGCTCCTAAAGGTAAGTTGCTGTTGACATTTGATACTTCTACTGAATTGCCGGGAGATAAGTTTGACCACTACAGGGACCCTGATTTAACTCCCAGTTCAATTATAAAAAGGAATGGAATCGGGGTATGTAGAATCAGAACAGAGGATATATTACCTCCAGAAATCGAATTTCTTAGGAGTATTACTACTCCATTTGTAGGTCTGAGCGAAGTGGAAAATGTTTTCGATAGGGAATTCATAGGGGGTTATATAGGAGATGACTTTGTAGATTATAATGGAGATGGAATTGCAGACAACTCAGATTCAACTCATCCAGACAATATCATATCGAGTACTACTCAGTACCCAGGGCTGGAACCTTATATTAGAGAACCAAACGCGAAACCATGGGATAGGATAGTAGCTTTAGATTCTGTAGAATTTCCACTTATAGATGGAGAGTATACCAGAAGAGTCAAGATGGAAGAAGTTAATAACTTACAAACCCTTGCAAGAGTAATACTACAAGGAGGGCTACTTCCAAATTACCCTGAACGAGATGGATATGATAACGATGGAGACGGTGGATATTTATCCAGTACGAGTGAGGGCAAGTATGAGTTAGGGACGCTCGAGAAAGATGGTGTGGATAATAATCTTGATGGTGTAATTGATAATACGCCTTTGCCGCAGAATTTAAATGACCCCATGGAGATACTTAGGAGGAATGAGGGTGTAGATGAAGGAAGGATAGGTGAATATGCCAATGGAAGAGTATATGGATATGGCACTTATGAAAAGGGATTTATACCACTTTTTATAATGAAGGATATGAACCTTGATAATGGTAATGTGGTTGTGGACTTCCTTGGAGATCCTTATGACATCCAAAACCCACCTAATAAGACAATTGGAATAAACTCAGTTCTTAATCCTAACTTTAGAGCACCCTATTTTGGGACAGATAATGACCCTCCACAGTGGAAAGCCTTTATTGAAAGAAGGTGGAACCCCGGTGACTGTGTAGTAGTATGCTTATATGATATGGATGGATATTTAGTTGATGGGGTTTCTTATAATGAGGGTGATGTTATAAACAGGAGTATTGATGATGTAATAATTGCTCCGGATGAACTTCAACTCAATTCGGATTTTCCCTCTTGGTGGATTCCTGACTGTATGCTATGGGACTTTTACAAATCTCTTAATAGAAAGCGCCCCGAGTATACAGGAGATCGTTTTGGATTATCCAATAGATGGGAGGCTACTGACGGTTATTACGACGATTGGGAAGAGTCCACTTCTTACTTAGAGCATCTTGTTCTTATTCTAATGGGAAACGAGAGTGACAGTGGGTTTAGTTTATTTAATTATACGAATAACAAACCGTACAGAGATAAAAGAGATATTGACTTTGTAAGAAATTTCTTCTATGGTACTCCTTTGGGGAAGAGCTACACTGAGATAGCACTTGAGAGCAAAGATTTTTCCAAACCTCCTAATTCCTTACCGGATAAATTAGTCATAAACAAGAGAGAATTGTCCTTGTTTTATCCCTATTGGAACTCTGAAAATATTGTGAATTTGGGAGTTTTATATTCTGGTTCTGTAGGTAAGATAAAGTTGCCTATTCAACGGCAGTTTTTAATGTCATATTCGAAAATGGACTTTCCGATAACAGGTAAATATCTATTTGATTTAGGTAGGCAAAACATTTCGTTCTATGTTTTTGCGCAAGATTTGTTCTGGCGTCAAGTTTGGACAGATGGAAAAGTATTGAGTTCTCAGTATCAGGGCAATGATGAGGTGAGTAGGGTTATCAGAAATTCATCTAATTTATTAAACACACAATCAAAAGTGTTTACTGTGGGAACAGCAGAATTCATACCGATTAGGCCTAATCCGAGTGAGTCAGATGTTTTTCCACCGGGGGTTAGTTTAGTTGATCTCTTGAGATTTGATGTGGCTAATAGTGCTTATCCTCGAGCTTGGGTACCGATGTTTCTTTTTACATTGGAAGGTGAAAATTATATATATCCTCGTTTTGCAAATGGTTTTAATTCTGGTGTATCGCTTCCCATTTTACCGGTTTTGTTTAATACTTCTCCTACAGGCAACTGGCTATTTAGAAATGGTGCATTTGGAAGGGTAGGAATTTCTGAAAATGATTTGGTAAGTAGATGGGAAATGCAAAAACGGATATTTGCTTATGCAAGTTTTTATCCCTCCGCTTATCCTGAACAAAATAGGCCGGAAGCAGTTTTCATTTGGGATTCGGAAGATGGAGTTGAAAATGGGGATTATGCAATTTATATTTGTGTGATAAATAATGACCAACTTAATAGACTTAAGTACTATGATGAAAATCTTCACAGTGGGGGGACTCCACCGCCTTATGAACTTTATTCTCCTTTTGCAAAACAGTGGTTAGGCCAAGATTATGATCCAACACAAATAAAATTAGCATTAGAAGTAATTACGGATCCAGTTCAGGTGCGTGGTCTCAAACCAAAGGGTAGTAGCTCTGATACGGGATTAACACATCCTGATGATTGGTTTAAAACTGAAATAGGGGGGTATCAGGAGGATGTAACTGTATATAAACCTGACAGAAATGGTATAATAATATATGGGCAGCAGGCCGCAGCCTTGGGTCTGCCCAAAATGGTAAGAATAACTCAGAAATTTGTGGCTTTAAGGGTGAGAAATGTGGGTGATGAGATGTGCTATCTCACCCACATAGTCTTGGCTCCTGTTAATGCATCTCCTTATAAAGTAAATGTAAATACTTTTGAACCATATATATATACCGACGGTAGTGTGAGGCGTGTTCACTCTGCAGCCATGGTCCTTCCTGGGATTCACTACCCAGAAGTTCCTCTCAGCAAAACGGGTGCTTTTGATAGTCCTCCATACGGGATAACACCTATACCTATTCCGGGCTATGCTTATTCTAATAATCCAAGTGATATATCTTTATCCACACTTCACTTAAGGTACTGCTTGGCTAAAAACATAATTTAAAGAGAAGACGGTAGGTATTATAGAACGCTTCTTGAAATTTCCAACACAGAGACTGGGAAATACCTACTTCCATTGAGTGTCCAAAACAACTACCCAGGTGTGGTTAGAGATGTTCTGAGAAGATATGAGTTTATAGGTGACCATATATCTTTGCGAAGTGATATATTTGAGATTATTGCTTTAGTACAAGTAGGTAGAGGAGTAGATGTAAATAAAGATGGATATATAAGTTACAGAACGAATGAAGAGTTTTTAGTGGATTCAGAAGCGAAGGGTAGAATTGTGTATGAGAGAAGCGTACCTGTGGCAAGGTTTGAGGAGGATTAAAACATGTCGAATTGGAAATTTAAAAAAAGTTGTAAAAGTTGGATAAACACCTATTCGTGGACTGTAATTCTATTAATTTTTATAGCTAGTGCTACTTCTGCTGACAGGACAATACTTCCCAACGAAGATGTAGCAGAGGTTATTATGAATTCGCCAGTGGAGGAGAAGGTTTTCTTACTCCCGGCGGATATCGTAAAACCTACTATTTATTCTGCTCGTAGCCCCATTATTGTTAACAGAGAGATTTCGATTGTGGGCACTCCAGGTTCTATAGCACCAGTAACTTTTCTACCTATAGATGTAGTACTATCTGGAAACACTGTGTGGGATGATGTTGTGTCGAATGGAGATTTTGAATCTTCAGTGGGTTTGATATGGAAACAAAGTATTGATCCCCCGGACCCTGTAGATCCATCCTATACTAATATTGTTCAAGAAAATACACTTGCTCTTAGTCCTTCTCATCTTGCTCTTTTCAAGGGAGTAGCAGAGGAACCAGTTGCTTACCAGATTTCTCAAAATTTTACTCTGCCTTCTGCTATAGACTTAGATGCTCACATTTGGCAAGACAGCATTAGCTTATCACGAATAACAGAGGCAGTTGATGAAATACAATCCGCACCAACTATTTTTCCATATGGCAGAGAACCGGGTATTTTAAGGGCGGAAAATACACTGCCTTTGTCTGTAGGACTACCAGACCTTAGCAACTTACTCTCAGCTTTTCTTTCTTTTGAAGTTATGCGAGATATAAGTGAACCGGGTGCAAACGACAGGTTAGAGATGTTAGTGGTTAGCGGAGATAGGAGAGTGTCTTTTACGGTTCCCTTACTTTCTATTTCACAGACTCTTATATGGTTTCCTCGAGGGTTCGATATTATTCCGCTTCTTCAACTATACAATATAGGTGACAGACCTAATTTTTCTATTAGGATTCAGAAATATGGTACAGTCCCAATTTATATTGATAACATAAGAATTACTTTGCAAACTACCTTAGGAAGTATAGTTATACCTTTAGTATGTGGAGATTTTGAAGGTCCAGTATGTACTCCGTGGATAGGAGAGGGTGAGATTTGGATTGTAATGGATCCATCAGGAGGAACAAATCGGTGCCTCCGGTTAGGTTTGCCCCCCCTTATCCATCGTGAGGTGTGGGTTGAGCTATTTGTAAGAACGGATAGGTTTAGTGGAAGTCCGCGGGATAATTTACAAGTGCTTTTCGATGGGTTTATGCCTACTGCATTTTTTGTAGAGGAAGAATTAGGAAACCTTATACCTATGCCTCGTTACTTACCAGGAGTTGTATCTAATAGGGATGAATATGTTAAAGTCCTTGCTCAAATTCCTCCTCCTTTAACCCTTGATGGTATCCCTCACACTATAAGTATAAGAAGTACGGTTTCTCCTTCTGCGGAGAGCCCTGATTCTGTTGATCCAAATACCACAGTTTTTTCTGTGGATGATTTAGATTTCTTAGTAGGTACTATTGCAAATTTGAGAGAAGCTGAAATGATTTATTCAATTCCGAACGCAAACTTCGAGGGGGGGAATGATGGTAATTGGCGGTTATCTTACATTAACCCTAATATTCCCGGTAGGGGGATAGAAGATTTAATTTCGTCTGAAGGGGGAAGAAGTGGGCCATTTTGTGCGAGATTGGGAGGCTTGCCTCCAGCTAAGGTGTCATTTTATGTATATCCTAATAATGTGGACAGTGGAAACGACTATTTCAAAGTGTGGATAGGTCCAGATGAAACCAACACTTCAAAAATAATTTGCGATTCCAGAGTGTCAGGTTTTCCATCTCAGGGAGAATGGAGCTCAGTTGAAAAGTGGTTAGTATCACCTCTACTTGAATCTTTCGAGGATACTTTCAGCCTTCATATAAAGGGTAGGGTAAAGTCTTCAGGATTTGATTCATTTATTTTGTTCGATGATTTTTGTGTGAGCCCTTATGGGGGATGGGGAGATGTTTCGAAAGTCTACAATGTATGCGAAAGTAATATCGTTCGAAATCCATCGTTTGAAGTGAATCCTGATTCAGAGTGGAGTAAGAATGAAGTAGCTTCAAGAATAGGTCCTGTACATTGTTATGACTTAGCCTATCCGGAAGACTGTTTGTTACCAGTGCCTGCTCGTACGGGTTTTAGAGCAGTTTGGTTAGCAAGTATTCCAGAAGAGATAGTTTTGAGTTTCTGGTTGAAAGTTTTAGGAGGACAGTTAGACCCCTCACCTGAGTTAGAGGTGCTTGTAGATGACCAAGTAGTCCGAGTAATAGGAGCTGGAGATCAACAGTATTGGAATATTTATTCGAAGATTGTTTTGAAAGATGAGATAAGACCGTTTGTTGATGGGAATGTCCATAAGCTTACTTTCCGAGTCTCCGATGAAGAATGTAGTAACTCATCTGTTAAGTTTTTGTTAGATGATATATGTCTCGGAT
This sequence comes from Candidatus Hydrogenedentota bacterium, assembly GCA_026415215.1. Lineage (GTDB taxonomy): Bacteria > Hydrogenedentota > Hydrogenedentia > Hydrogenedentales > Hydrogenedentaceae > Hydrogenedens. The sequence continues at coordinate 10,396 of JAOAHN010000004.1, read as the reverse complement.
ATGAAGTTTTAATGCGTAATGAAAGTTTGGAATGTTTGAATCCATTATTGGTTGACGGAGGATTTGAGTTAGGATGGGGCACTCTATGGAATGCTCTACCATCAGTGAGAGATGTTGTTAGTGGAGGTCCTATTGGATTTCCTGATGCACATACTGGAGCATGGTATGCAGAGTTGAAACATCCTAAACCGGATAGAAGAGTGTTGTGGCAGGATAATATAATGATTCCTCCATCTGCGGAGTTCTTGAATTTTTATCTGATGGTTCAGAAAGGAGCTCATCCAGAAAGAGCAAAACTATCGTTACATTGGGATTCTATCTCAGCAGAAGCGGTTTGGAGTATCTCAGGAGATGTATTAGAAGAAGGTGTGTGGCTTGAACAAAAAGTACCGCTTCCGATAGGAATTACTGGTTCACATTCTCTTTATTTTGTGTATGAGGCTTGTAGAGAGAATCCTCCCACAATCTTTATGGTTGATAATATAACCCTGCAGAGGAGTAATTTCCCTCTGATCCAAGTTGAGCCGGGGGGAAAGCTGTGCTTGGAAAATTTATCTTTGGCTCGGGGAACTATAGGTATATTAAATCTTGGGGGTAAGTCTAAGATACATAGAGTATTTATTGGCTCTTCATTAGATAAAGGTATGGAGACTCATCAAGGTTCAGAAACTTTACTTTCTCAGAGTGTTATACATAGTGTTAGAGCACAGGCTATCGAAAATAGAGGAGACTTAGTAGTTTTTCAGAGCACTATAAGGGACAATGGTAGTGGCATAGAAAACTACGGGGGGGGTAGGGCATCCGTGATGAGCTCTATTATTGAGAATCAAGTGAATGATCTTTACTCAGAGTTGGAAGGCGGTTTAGTAAGTGGATGGAATTGTGTAGACCTAAGTAAGACCAGTGGGATAACTACTGTCGGTGACCCTATCACAGTGAGACCTGAATTCGTAGATACTCCTTGGGTAGGTAAACTTAGATATCCGGTCCCTGCGAGAGTTTCTCTCGATACAATAGTTAACAATTATGTGCCTGATGTCTTCAAAGCTGAATTAAAAGGCGAACCTGGATGTTTTAGTGGTCCTATAGTGGATTTTGAAAATGATGTGAGAGATACAGTTAGTATACAAGTAGGTGCCGATGAAATTACTATTGCGGGCACAGAATTATTTTGGGCTTATTGTAGGGTTTCGCCAGTTGTTCCAAGAGTAATTACGGGAAGAAATAGAGATATAGGTATAGGGAATAATTTCACAGTGGAAGTAGGTATCAGGGGGCCTTCGTCATTGGCGAATGCAGTTTTATATTTGGCTCCTGAGGAATTTGTCAACCGAGTAATTAATTCTGCAAATCCGATGAGCATTCTCGAAGAATTGCCTCCTTACTTCAAACAGCCGGTCATTATTGAAGGTGTTGATAATCAAAGGGGTAGAGCGAACTTTGTTATACAGGACTTGTTTTTTGTTGATAATAGTGGAAATAGATGGACAACAAATGGAAGGGCGAGGTTGTATCTCAGGGTAGGTTCGATCTTGATGGGAATAGGAGTTCCTGAAGAGTACAGAGTGCAATTTCCACCGGCAGATTCAGAGTTTGTAATAGATACTGTGCCTCCAAGGCTCAGTTTGGATATTTACAACGCAGGAGTAGGAAGTGTTATAACTCAGAGTAATGATGTTTTCTCTCCACCGAGTGGGAGATACCCTTCTGATTGGTGCCCAGGCTCTTTAGCCCCTCGAGCATATAGTAGTGGACTGGTAAGTAATCAGGACGATTTATATCCGCATGTTTTTTTCAATAATCCAGAAGGATCGTCCTTGAATTTTACAGTAAGTTGTGCGTTTTATGACCCATACCCAGAGGATAATGCAGAAGAAAGAGTTGTTGAAGTCTCAGGATTTATAGTCAATCAGAGCATTCAGCCTGTTACTAATCCTCAAACTGTATCCGATTTGTTGCTTAACGGTCCAGTATTTCCAGGATTTGAGTTAGGTTTGTTTAGAACTCTTGGTTGTGCAAGGTGGGTCTTTCTTAATGACATAAATAGGGTCCTAAATTATTCTCCCAATCCTCAAGTCAATTATGTAGCTTACCCTATAGGAGTGGAAGGGTTTAGAAACTTAGGTGTTGTTTGGGAGCTTTCGAACTTAAGTTTTGGTCAAGATTGGCATATGAGATTCAAGTTTGATGTTAAGGATTTGTCGGGAAATAGATTAGTTGAAACTGACCAAGTTCAGGATGGAATTAATATATGGTGGCTACTTTATCCTGTAGCGGAAAAAACCTCTGTAGATAGAGTGGGGACTTGGACCGAGAGTCCAAGACTCGAGTGGACATTTAGACGGAGTGCATCAGAGGTGCCGGAAAAAGCTGATACTTGTTATCCTTTATTCGGTGTGAGGATTTGGAGCGCACTGAATCCCTTTGATTATATCAATTCGCCTTGGGTCCCTGTTGGAGTTTTCGGCGGAGTAGGTAATTGGGGGTGGATTAAGAATAGAACCTCTTTGGATAAGAATACACCTATATATGTGAGCGATACTAATTTTATAACACTGAATGATATCATAACTGCTAAAGAGAGTTGTGGTGCACTGCTAATGGCAACTGTGATAGGTGCAGATGAGGCAGGGAATTTACAGGCGGGTTATGCTGGGTTATCTACTTCTCAACTTCAAAACTTGGCAATTGTGGAGAACAGTGGGGTCCCATATATGATATGGAGAAATCCATGCGGACTCGATATTGATACAAGATTAGAGGTGAGAACTTGGTGGAATAGAATTATGAATGTGCCTTTTGAAACACTTAGATTTATAAATTATAACTTGGGTGAAAGGGACTTCGGAAGTGCAGGAAGAGTACCTCTTCCTTCTTTAGAAGATGTTTGTGACTATAGAATCGAAGTTAAACTTACCATGACAAATGTACTACCTTCAGATACATTTGCTGTCTCTAACTATGGTTTCGATATCCAGATTTTTGAAGATGGTAAAATGGTAGGATCTGGTGTTATTACGATGATTGGTGGAAGAACTTCTGCGGAAATATGTATACCTACCGACTTTATTACAATTCCTAATTCCTCAGAGGTTGGTTATAATCTGAATTGGTATTCGCAAGTTGGTGACTTCCTAAATAAGCCTCCTAAGAAGTGTGGAGATATATTAGGTGACAGACTCGGAGATGAGGGGTCTACTGAAGATGGTTTTAGAAAGAGAGAAGTTAAATATGATTTTGTCGTTAGAGCGTTTGTTCAAGATGTGGGCACGGGAGCTGTAGTAACAGACGAAACTCCTTCTAAGTTTACCTTAGTTGTATATCCTCCAAGGGGAGATTTAGAAAGAGGTTTGAGGGGACCAGCATATCCTAAAGAAGAACAAAAGATAAAAATATATAAGAGAGATTTTTAAGTTTTACCAATTGTAATTAAATTGGTGGAGGAGAGCTGGAGATGCTTCGGTTTATGGGAAGAAGTTCTACACATATCCTTTTGCCCATATTTCTTCTCCCGGGTATATTTTTATCGTGTTCAGGAGAAGTGAAAAAGGAAGAACTGAGCAGTGTAACTATAGAAACAGAGCCTGAAGGAGGTGCGGTAGTTGTTATACAGGGAGAAGAAAAGGGGACTACACCCATAACGATAACAGGAGTTAAGCCTGGATCATTAGATATTGTGTTAAAAAAAGAAAAATATAAGCGAAAAGCAGAAACCTTAATATTAAAACCTGGAGAGCATTCTCATTACAAGTTTACATTAGAACTGCTTCAAGGATATGTAAGTTTTGAAACAGAGCCTCCGGGAGCTGATGTTTCTTTGGATGGAAAGATAATTGGGAAAACCCCTATATTTAAATATCCAGTTCCAATTGGACTTAGAACATACAAAATAGAGCTTGCTAATTACTATTCGGTTGAAGGTAACCTTGAGGTAAGAGAAGATTTTCAGTATCCAATCAAATATATATTGAAACCATTAGAAGCTACATTAAATGTTCTTTCTCGTCCCACGGGTGGGAGCATTAGATTGAATAATGTAGCACAGGCACAGAAAACACCTGCGCAGTTCAAGTTGCCTCCTGGGGAGTATTTAGTGAGTGTAATTGCACCAGGTTTTCTCGAGGAGCATATGAAGTTTGAGCTCAAGCCGAATGAGGAAAAAACTATTACTCTTGTACTTAAAGAAGGAGAGACTCCTGCTGGGATGGTGCTTGTGCCAGCCGGAGAATTCTTAATGGGAGAAAATGAACGGTCACCTGACGAAGCTCCTAAGCGGAAAGTTTTTGTACCTGCTTTTTATATCGATAAATATGAAGTAACTAATGAGGAATTTAAGAGAGTCTTTCCTGAACATACCTTTCCCAAAGGCCAAGAGAAGTATCCAGTTAGGGGGATTTCATGGGATCAAGCTAATGCTTATGCTAATAGAGTTGGCAAGAGACTTCCTACTGAGATAGAATGGGAGAAAGCAGCAAGGGGAGAGGATGGAAGAGAATATCCCTGGGGTAATGAGTATTCTCCCACCCTTGCCAATACTGTGGAGTCAAAAGTAGGTATGCCTACTCCCGTGGGAAAGTATATTGGTGGAGTTTCCCCTTATGGTTGTTTTGATATGTCGGGTAATGTGTACGAATGGACAGCTGATTGGTATCAAAGATATGAAGGTAATACTACTATAAAAAAAGAGTATGGCCAAATTTATAGAGTATTGAGGGGAGGATCATTTATGACGGATAAATTCGATGCGAGATGTGCAAGAAGACATTTTGATAGGATGGATTCAAAACGGGAGGATTATGGTTTTCGGTGCGTGAAAGATGTCCCGCAGGTTCCAGAAGTGAATTAACAAAAATTAATAGAATGGGTGTTTCCAAGAGAAATTATAGAGGATAAATGATTCTATAATTTGTCAACAATTTTCTTGACATTTTATTGATTTTTTAATACAATTATAAACAGTATACACAAATGAAAAAAATGTAAAGATTAGAAAAGTTTATTTTCATTGAGTTATTGTAATACAATTAAATATGGTTGATTAAAGATTTGCTGTGGATAAGCTATGTCTTTGTACAGATTAAGAAAAGGGAAGAAGAGAATTGTTCTCGAAATAAGCACAACTGCAGTTAGATTATGTGAATTTTCGCGAACTAAAACTGGACTGCAGTTGGTGAAGTATATTGAAAGAGTTATTCCATACGACCCAAGAATGGATGAAGAACAGAGAAAAGAGCAAAAAAGAAAAGCAATAAGTGATGTTTTAAAAGAGGCAAAAATTAATTCTAAGAGGGTAATAGTCGCTGTTCCAGGGCAGTCAGTTTTTGTAAGGGTTAGGTCATTACCTCCAGTTTCAGAAAGTAAAGTAGACCAAATTGTTAAATATGAAATTCAACAACAGATTCCTTTTGATTTGAGACAAATTGCAATAGATTATCAAATTCTTGCTCATCCTGAAGGTGGGGGGTATGAGGTTTTGATGTCTGCTATTAAAGTTGATGTAGTAGACAAATTCCTGTCTGTGTTAGAAGGAATGAGGTTGCAACCTGATATTGTGGATGTAGTTCCTTTTGCCTCATACAGCTGGCTTAAGCATGTAGGAGAAATTCCTACGCACGGCGAATGTATAGCACTGATAGATTTAGGTGCTTCGACAACGAACATATTGGTCGAAAAAGATGGTATATTGCGAAATACAAGAACTTTGAACATAGGTGGGAATGATATTACCCAAGCTATAGCTGATACATTTAATATACCGTTCGATGAGGCTGAGAGGCTTAAGTGTGAGAAAGGTTTTGCACCAACAGGTAATCCCCAGATAGACGGTAAAGGCGGTGAAGCTATTGGGAAAGTATTGAATAGATTGGTAAATGAGATACAGAGATCTTTTTCTTATTTTCGTTCTCTTCCCGGAGGGGCACAGGTTACGAGGATATATGTTTGTGGAGGAGGTAGTGCGTTAAAGAACATAGTTCCTTTTTTAAGAAGAGCGTTAGGGGTGGATGTAAAACCTGTACAGCCTTTAAGTAATATTTCGGTTTCACCCCAAGCACAAAGTGTGCTTCAGCACCCAGAAAGAGCAAGTGTAGTATTAGGTTTGGGACTGAGAAATTGGCAGGATACTAAGATAGATATTAATCTGATACCTCCGAGGATATTAGAAGTCAGAAGAAGGAAGGAACAAGCAGTTTATTGGGCATTTTCGATGGTTACTTTGGCGCTTATTATGGCTTCGGTTATACCTGTGCATGCTAATCAGAACAAACTCGTGAAACAAAGAATAGAAGAACTGAAAAGATATGTAGCAATGTATGACCCTGAGGTAGCTCAAAATCCTGTGATGACATCTCCTCTTAAACAAAGTTTGGCAGAGGCGAAAACTCAGATAGAGTCATTAAAAAAGAAAGTAGAAGCCCTCGATAGAGCGCGACTAAATCGAAGATTTTGGCTTGATGAATTAGCTCTTGTCGCTTCTGCTCGTCCTCCCAGAACAGATAAAGATGGTATATGGTTTAGTTCTGTTGAAACTGTTGTAATTCAAGAGCCTCAGCAAGGATTGGGAGCACCTCAGTTTCAACCGCGGTTGCCACAGATTTCAGGTTTGCCTCAGCAAACTGCATCTCAAAAGCCTACATATAATGTGACTGGATTTCCAGGAATAGGGGCAAGGACTGGGATAGTAGGAACTGGTGGAGGAAGAGGGGGTGTTTTTGGTGGAGGAGCACCTCTTTCTCCAATAAGTGGCCCTCCCCAGCAACAGACTCAACAGCAAACTCAGATCCCTGGTGCCAATGGACTTAGAATTATGGGATTAGCAACCTCTGATAGTGTAATTAAAAGTTTTGTTGAGAATTTGGAGAAAGTAACTCAGACACTCCCAGATGGAACTGTACTTAGATTTGACACTGTAATTTTTTCCGAAGCAAGTGTCCAGCCGGTAGGTTGGGATGTGTTGTATAATGCTCAAACTGCTTTTCAAGGAAGTGGGTTAGGGGCGAATGTTCCTGTTCAGCAATCAGGTGGTCCCAGAGGGTTAGGATTAGGAAGTGGACCTGGTGCACCTCAATCTGTTGTGGGTAGAGGTACTACAACATATTTGGGACAAGGACAAAATTTATATACTTTTGTAGTAACTGTTAGGCTGAAAAGAGAGAAACCATCAATGGGAACTGCTCAAGCGGGTGGAGGAGGAGCATGAACATAAGTAGAGGAACGATAATATATGTCTCAGTTTTAATGGTGTGTTTTATGATATTTGCCGGTATTTACTATTTCTTTTTACAGAGACAGTTAGCGCAATATAAAAAGGATGAGGAGTTAAAGAATTTATATGAGACTGCATTGAAAGACTTAGAGCAAACCTTTTCGAGAACAGATCCCGAAATATTGATTCGTGAGTGGAGAGCTCAAGTAATACCATGGGAAGAGGCACTAAATGAGCGTTCAAAGTTTTTCAATTTGAGCAATTGGGGTGAACATGAGACACCTCCTAAAGAGGGAGTTATATTGAAATTTTGGTATGAAGAGCAAGCTCAAAAGATGATTAAAGAGTTATATGAAAAAGTCGGAGAAAAGATGGGAAGATATGATTTATTTCCCCCAGATATAAGGCGATCATTAGGAATTCCTACATTGGAAGAAATATCGAGGCAGGATGTTACTGAAGATGTGGTCAATACGGCACTAGCAAAGCTCGCATTTGGAATAAAGATGTGTGAATTTCTTCTCGACTCAAAAGTACTAAGTTTAGATGATATAGTATATTGGCCACCTATAAAGCAAGCACCTCAGTTTGAAAGGCTACTCTCTTTTCACATATTTGGTATTAGATGTTCAATGACTATGAAGGATTTCGTGAACTTTGTAGAGGAAAAATTGAAACTCGCAGATAGGTTTTTTGCGGTAAATTGTTTGAGGATACAATATCCTTATATAGGTTATAATACAGAGCCTATATTACAGGTAGAAATGTTAATATCTCAAGCAAATTATAATCCACCAAAAGAAGTAGGTATAGATTTGAAAGCCCAGTATCAAGCACAGATTGGTGTAGGAACAGGAATGGGAAGGAGTGGTGTGAGTACTACTCCGACAGAGCAGGTTAGTTTTTGGGGAAAAGCATGGAAGTGGTTTAAAAGATATATTCTTTACACAAATTAGAAAAATATTATATGATAGATAAAATAAAAAAAATAGTTATATGGTTTTGGTTGAACATAGAAAAATTCGTTTTGGTAGTTATGATTGGAATACTTGGATATAGGGTATATGTAATAGCTTTTCCACCTCCTCCACCTGCGGAAGAGACTTATTCACCTCCGCGGAAAGAGGTACCGGAAGAGTTGAAGTCTCCTTTGCCCCCGCCAATTCCTCCAGGCTCTGTTCCAGGGACCTACTCGTCGCTTTGGCGTGAGAATCCATTTTGGTATTATGCAGGTGAACCGAGCGTTGGAAAGGGGGAACAAGTTATTAGTGAGAAAGATTTGGGAGTAACACTGTTGAATATAAGACAGGTAGGTGATAGGTGGAGAGCACAATTGAGGACTCGTTCTACAACAAAATGGTATGATGAGGGAGAAGAGTTTGAACAGTTTATATTAGAACAAATTAACCCAGAAGAAAAAACGGTAGTAATATATTCTGAACAATATGGTAGAAGATTTACACTTCAAATGAGAAGGTAGAGCAAGATATGAAAAACTTAGAATTATGTTCGAGTTTCTATGTATTATATAGTCTTGTTGGTAAAAATCTGAAAGAAATTAAGCAGGAGGCACAGAAAAAGATGGAGATCCGAAAATTATTAAGTGTATCTATTTTCTTATTATTTCTTACTTATACGGGGTTATTTGTTTCTTTCGTCCATGCTCAAGAAAGTTCACAGTTTGAAGTTTTGTCTCCTCCGCCTGTTACTGTTCAAGATGCAGGTAGTGGAGATCCGCAGATGGGCTCCGGAGCTTCTGAAGTGGGTTCAACTTCAGGGGAGGATGCTGAGAGTTGTTTTAGGCGGGGGGTAGCTCTATATAAAAAAGAGCTGTATAGAGAGGCTTTAACTGAATTCAACAGAGCACTTGCATTAGACCCAAATCACAAAGATTCACAAATATTTAAGCAGAAATGCGAAACACAGCTTCAAATATCTCAAGGAGAAAGAAAAGATACCCCTTCGCCAACCTTTGAAACATTCCAGCCTACTCAACCAGGGGAAATGCCAGAAAAAACTGCAGAGGAGTTAAAAAGGGAGAGAGTAAAGAAACTTTTATCTGATGCAAAACGATACATGGAAGCTCAGAAGTTTGACATTGCCCTTGAAATTTACAACAATGTATTGCTTATTGATCCTAAGAATGAGGAGGCTCGAGAGGGTTTGCATCAATCCACTATAAGGTTACATGAACAATCAGTGAAAGAGTCAGAGAAAAAAGTTGCTGAAGATAGAGCAAAAATAAGGGATTTTATTGAGAAACAAAAAGCATTACCGGAAGGGGCAGATGCTCGGGGTATTAAGCCTTATAAATTTACTATTCCGGAGATAGAGGAAGAAGTTGCCCCTGTATCCCAGGTCAGTGAACTCGAGAAGGCTTTGGATTCTATCGTGAGTATTGAATTTGAAGATATACATATAAGTGAAATTACTCAGTTTATATCAGATAGTTACGGTGTAAATATTGTGATAGATAATCGAGCAGTGGAGCCTCCCAAGAAACAACAGGCTCAACAGACAGTAGGACAACCAGCTCAACCAGGAGTCTTGGGTGCACCTACTGGGATGCCGGGTCAACCCGGTTATGGACCACCTGGAGCTCCAAGGCCCGGAGTCGGAGCACCTGGAGCTGCTGGTGTAGGGTTGAGGCCCGGAGTAGGAGGTGGATTACAAGGAGGTGGATTCGGTGCAGGTATTGGTGCACCAGGAACTACACCCACAGGTGCTGGTTATGGGTTATCGCCCGAGACCTACTATGGTCCAAAATCAGATGGTGTAGTTCCCTACATAAGTTTGAAGAATGTAACACTCCGTGAAGCATTAAAAGCATTGCTTCGTCCACTTGGGTTAGATTTTTCTGTTCAACCTGGGTTTATCTGGATTAGTAAGCCCGAGATAATTCGTCAAGAAAGTTTTGAACCGTTAGAAACGAGATTCTATGAATTGCGTAATGTGGGAGCAGACATATTATTTAAATTGGTATTGAGAAATCCATTTGGAGGTGTTGGAGGCTTTGGTGGTTACGGCGGAGGAATGATGGGGGGAATGTATGGAGGTAGAGGAATGTATGGAGGAATGGGGATGTACGGTGGGGGTATGGGTATGTATGGAGGAGGCATGGGTGGTTACGGTGGAGGGATGTATGGTGGGGGATTAGGTGGCTATGGTGGTTATGGAAGGGGAGGTATGTAT
>JAOAHN010000022.1 GCA_026415215.1 Candidatus Hydrogenedentota bacterium | reverse complement strand
AGCTTTTGGCTCTTTGGATGGCAAACTAAGCAGACTTTTCTTCTTTATAATAGCTCCAGAAGACAAGGATAGTGAATTTCTAAACATAATGGCAGAAGTAGGCCAATTTTTATCTAAAAAAGAAACTATTGATAAGCTTCTATTAGCCAAAACAAACTCGGAGCTTTACTCTACATTAATCTTATTACTGGAAAATTACTCTTCTCATTCTGAATAATCCAAATGTTGAACACAGCAAATTGTAGTTCTAAGTCTTGCAATATAAACGGGGACTCAAAAAGTATACTTTCACATTTACTGAACATATTAAAAAATCCACGGAGCACTTGCCCCACTTGGAACGGCTTTCTAATTGCCCTCATAATCATTGTCTTCAGTAAATCGGTTTACTTCGAGTTCGTCCACTACGATGACCACACATACACAATATCCAAGTCGAATAAAGGAAAATTTTATTCTCTTTCTTTCATAAAATGGGCATTTACATCCACTGATGACGGGCTGTGGGCCCCTTTAACCAAATTTTCTCACCAAATCGACACAAATCTATTTGGGGAAAATGCAAGTTGGCACCACGCTATAAACATAATACTTCACACCATTAACTGCATACTTCTTTGGAAATTCCTAACTATGTTGATCGGTGAAGGTTTTACTACCTTTCTCTCTACTGCTATATTTGCTATACACCCCTTGAGAGTAGAACCTGTATGCTGGATTGCAAGTAGAAAAGATTTATTATCTACTTTTTTCCTACTTCTCATGCTCATAGAGTTTTTGAAATACATATCCTCAGGAAAACACTTTCATTATTTGTTCGCAGTCCTATATTATTTTTTATCAGCTCTCTCAAAACCTGTAGCTATGGTATTCCCATTATTTTTACCTTTGACTTGGCTACTCTCAAAACGAGGAACAAAAAATACTTCGAGAATCACCCTACTCCTTTTGAAATCGGCACCATTTTTCATAATCGCCTTTGTGCTAATGCTCATTACCATCTATTCAGAAGAAAGAGCCATTGTCCCTCGTGAATTTCTATCCATTTCTGATAGGGCTTTGGGTAGCATTATTTCTCTTGGACACTACTTACTACTTACTTTTGTCCCTGTAGAATTACATATACCCTTCGGCATAGATTATTACCTATTCTCAGGTCAAAAATTTGGTGAGCCTGTATTCAAAAATATCACCTATGCATTGTATTTCGGTTTAGTATTTTTTATTTTCTCATCAATATGGGTGCTCTTCACCGGAAATATAAAAGCAGGGCTGGTAACACTTCTTATGTTTTTAGTTCCTCTACTCCCCGTAGCAGGGTTCGTTCCTTTTGGACATCATTTAATTGCAGATAGATTTACTTACCCCAGTCATATCGCTTTTTCACTCTGGCTTACAACCATTTCTCAAACAAAAAATAAAATATTTAAAATTTCCTACAATACATTTCTAACTCTTATACTTATCACATACGCAATCGAATCATATCATTTGTCCTCATATTGGCAAAATAGTGAAACCTTATTCAGAAGAACTCTTAAATTTGAACCAAACAGTTATGTAGGCTTATGTAACTTAGCGTCTTCATTTCTTAGAAAAAACAGATATTACGAAGCAATCCCTATTCTCCAAAAAACTATCGAACTCTACCCCCAGAGAGCTGAACCTTACAATGACCTTGCCTACGCCTACCAACGATTAGGAAGATTCAAAGAAGCACTCAACTTCTATATGAAGTCTATTCGACTAAAACCCAATGATGCAGAAGTTATCTCTAATATATCTGCTTTGTTCCTCGAGACGGGAGACCTTAATAATGCAAAAAAATTTGCCCAAAACGCACTCAAGATAAATCCTCACCTCGAAAACGCAAAAAAAATTCTTAAATTAATAGAGACCCAAGAAAATTTTCCGAAAGATTAAAAATTTATCTAATCTTTTTTCTCTTCGGATAACTTATACAACATCGCTTGTAAAGCAATATATGTTTTACTATCCTCAAATCCAAATTGCCTAAGCCTTTCCTTGACTTCTTCCAAAGGCATCTCTATTAGTTCTATCTTCTCATCCACTTCCGGTTTTGCTCCTTTAAATTTCAAATCAGTGGCAAGATAAAAATGAATAATTTCTGAACAATAACCAACTGACGAATACGCACTACCCAAGTACTCAAAGGAATTTGCTTCGTAACCGGTTTCCTCTAATAATTCTTTTTTTCCCCGCTCTACCGGATTATCTCCCTTTTCAATTTTCCCTGCAGGTGCCTCAAGGATGTATTTTCCTATAGCTATACGAAATTGCTTCACCAAGATAACCCTGTTTTCTAAGAGGGGGACTATACAAACACCACCAGGATGTTCAACCACTTCTCTGTATGCAGTACCATTACCTTCTAACTCTACTGAACCCACTCGTAGGCTCACTATTTTACCTTCATAAACTAAAGAAGACTCTTTCCACTTTTCCATGCACCATTCCTTAAGTATAAAATTGCAAAATTATATAACATAAATGTGAATAAAAAACTCTCTGGCCTACACGAGCACTTTCTAAAAAAGCTCCAGTTGCTGTGCAGTATTACGAATCCTTTTTAACTCATTATTGCTAAACTCACACAGCCAATTCTGAAACTTTCTTGGCAAACACCTATTTTGGAGTCCCTCGTTTTTTCTTTCTTCTATTGATACAGAATTAAAATATAACTTCCATAGCCTACAGAAAAATTTCTCCGCATCACTTTCAGGGGGTATCATACCAAAAAACTCAATATGATAAATAGAACCCGACTCTACATAAACCGCTTTATCCCTTCCGAGGTCGTGTATCAGAAGCCTTTCTGTATTAAATCTTTCCCCAAAATGCTTTGCCAAAGGATAGATAATATCAAACTCTGAACTGAAAGATGCATATAAGTACCCCCCCTCAATTTCTTTGAATCTCAGCACTCCTTTCCATTTATGAATCTGTCTCCTAACACTTCTTGCTTTTCTAAAAATCTGATAAACCAATGGATTATGGACATTTGCAAGGATTTTGTTTTCACTGTCAATACCACACTTTAGAAACTCTTCGAGTATAGTCTTTTTATCTTTAACATCAGAAAGTAAGAAGTAATAAACAATTTCCCTTATCCCAATGGGAACACACTCTAAAATACTTTGAAAATCATCCTTTTCCCACCATGCGCAACCCTCCACACCTGAATTATTTCTACACAAACTCTTATCTTTACTCTCAAACCTATCGTCTGGGACACTCGATAACCCAGCGGAATACTTTCTATCCGAGAGCGTATTCGAACAAATCTCGTTCATCACCTAAACTCCTCACGCCTGAAAAAATACTTTCTAAATTACTTAGATTGTTTGAATCAACACCCTGATAGACTTTGCCTCTAATCGTTATGAAATATTTAGCCCGTTTCATCACCACCCCCAATTTTTCTAAATCTTCAAAGCTAATATAACCATTCCTACGGGCTTTTATAATCCTGCGAGCAGATATGGGACCTATGCCCGGAACTCTCAGAATCTCCGACAAAGATGCTTTTGTTATTTCCACAGGGAAAAAATCTAAATTACGCAATGCCCAAACAAGTTTAGGGTCAAACCGTTCCGACAAATTTTGCTTACCTTCCTCAAAGAGTTCTTCCACTCTAAAACCATAAAACCTTATCAACCAATCAGCCTGATACAACCTATGTTCTCGAACCAAAGGAGGTTTAGCGATAGGAGGTAGGCTTTCATCATGATTTATAGGAATATATGCAGAGTAATAAACCCTTTTCAGCTTCAGCTTAGAATAGAGGTAATCTGAAAGTGTCAGTATCTGTCTGTCAGTATCTGGGGTAGCTCCTATTATAATTTGAGTCGATTGCCCACCTTTAGCCCCAAAAATCCTCAGACTACTACTCCAGCTTAGCAAATCTTCCCTTATCTTATTTATTCTACATATCGTCAATAACATTTGACTAAAGTCTTTCTGCGGGGCTAATTTCTTTAAAGATTCCTGTGTAGGTAGCTCTAAATTTATACTAACCCTATCTGCAATTTTTATAGCTTCTTCTACAGCATTATCTGATGCACCAGGCAAAATTTTCATGTGGATATACCCGTAAAATCCATATCGTTCTCTTAAAATCTTGGCAGTATTTACCATCTTTTCCATCGTTCGGTCAGCATCCCACTCAATACCCGAACTCAAAAAAAGTCCTTCTATAAAATTTCGCCTATAAAATTCATAAGTCAGCCTGGCCAACTCATCTGGAACAAATGCAGTTCTTTGCACATCATTCTTACACCTATTAATACAATATGCACAATTGTTCACACACTCATTCGTCATAAGCGTCTTTAGTAGAGATATACACCTCCCATCGGACGACCAACTGTGACACAGCCCCGGCAAGTGAGCATTTCCTAATTTACCTCTTAAAGCCTTCCTATCAACCCCACTTGTGGCACAGGATACATCGTACCGTGCCCCCTGAGTCAATATTAAAAGTTTCTGAAAAGAATCTGATGAAGACTTTATTAGCATAATGTCATAGACTTACTCATAATATTAACTTTCTGACACTTATTATACACAAATTTTATATTAGTGCAAAAATTTTCACTATGAAAAATAATTTCCAAAAATTCAAATCTACCTGGAGCAAAATTAAAGAGAATTCTCAACTAACAGAGAGTAACCTCACTAAAGAGCCTTTCGAATTAGTTATAGCCACACCCATATCTCAACGCACTCGTTCTATTAACATTAAAATCTCCATGGACAATCTCAGAAAACAATTTCCGATTACACCTACTGCTCTTGCTAATGCAGATATTAAAGAAATTGAAAAAGCTGTGAGACCCGCAGATCTCTTCCGAATAAAAGCTCCGGGAATTAAGCGGGTTTCAAGAATAGTCTCGGAAAAATTCAATGGTTGTATAGAAAACATTCTAAAGCTTTCTATAAAAGAGGCGAGAGAACAACTGCTTAGTCTCCCTATGGTTGGCGAGAAAACAGCGGATGTTACCCTTTCTGGTATGGGCGAAAAAACCGTTCCTGTAGATACAAATATCAGGAGAATAATTATCAGAATGTATGGACTCCCAAACAACACCAACTATGCAACAATACAGAAGACTGTATCCTGTTTAATTGACGATGACAACCCATTTGAAGCTCATCAAATCCTGATAGGATTTTCAAAAACATTTTGTAAGCCCGTAATTCCTAAATGTGATTTATGTCCAATTGCAAAACATTGTGATTTTTCCAATCCCTGCAAAGATTAAAAAATTATCAGAAATTATATAGCTCGAAACACTGTTTATACTCAGAGATAGCAGGAGAAAATGTATGTGCGATAATCATAGTAGCAAAAAATGCCTACCGCCAGAAGTCCATTATGTTCTCAGATGTGGAGGTAGGAAAAGCCTTTCACCGGAAAATATTGGAATCATAAAGAGAAAGGCATATATGTTTGCGCCGGGTGTAGTTCACCGCTCTTCTCTTCCAAACATAAGTTTGATTCTGGAACGGGCTGGCCAAGTTTCTGGGACTCAATTACACCGAAATCCATAGAAAAAAGAATAGACCATAGCTTTGGGATGGTACGAATAGAAGTTATCTGTGCTAAATGTAAAGGGCACCTTGGTCATCTTTTTGATGATGGTCCCCCTCCCACAAATTTGAGATACTGTATAAACTCAGCAAGTTTAGATTTTATAAAAGACGAAGGAGAGTAATGTCTTAAATGTCTTATCTAAACCTATAAATATCCTCTAACAATTTTTGAATCTTAGGAGCCAAGTGCTCAGCTATAAGTCTGTGACCTTCTGGGGTAGGGTGCATATCCAACGGGAAGAAAAGGGTTGGAGAGTGCTTATGTTCTCTCATCTCCTCAGTTATAGAAACATATGGTATCTTCAAATGGTTAGATATTTGAATTATAGGTATGTCTAATTTATCAGACGACAACATTTCCAAATCTACTTTGAAACCCAACTTTTCAGCACTCTTTAACGCGTGTTCATTGACATAAAAACTTTGTGGAACACTAAAAATTATCAACTTAGATTTGTTAACCATCCCAATTTCATTAATCTTACTTATTATCTGTATAGCACTGTTAAACTCCTGTGTTTTGGAGAAATCTTCTTCAGTAATCATCTTTAACAAAAAATCAGGAAATTCAAGTGCCACATAAACTAAGAACGGGTTTAACATTCCATCCAAAAAATACTGTCTAACCTGGCTATCTAAAGAGTCAAACATTTTCCGCTTTTCTTCAGAAAGTTTACTTAAAATCTCCAAAGCAGAATTTTTAGCAGAAGATATATTTTTTTCTGCTGAATTTCTTGGTATGAACATATCCTCCGAATTTATAGATAACTTCTTAATTAGAAGGTATTGTGCTACTCTTTTAGATATATTGGGGAATAGGGCATAAGCAATACCTTGTATTACACTCCGTGGGGAGTCCTTTTGAAGATAAAAAGTAAATAAATCATCTCCCTGAAGTAAAGCTAATATAACTAAGTCAGGCTCAAGAATGGGTATTCCTATCCTCGCTATTTCTAAATAATCGTTAAGGTTTGCTCCCGGTTTACCCATATTTATAACTTCTACCTTCTTCCTCGGCACACTTAACATACTTTCTATCAACCTAACCCAGCTTTGTTCCTCCTCTATTCCCCACCCATATGTATATGAATCCCCAATAACAATTATTCTAAAAATATTCTCTGGCTTGGGAATATTTACTTCCCTATTTCTCAATCCAATAGAATTAATTTTAACTGTGTAACGAAAATCAGATGATACAAACTCCTCTTCAGAAAAGGGGGGAAATATAATGGGAATCGGTTTTTTCGAAAAGTAACTAAATGGTTGAGAAAAAATTATTCTATCTATTAAAATCACCACCAAAAATACAAAAATAATAGATAATAGTACAAGCAAAATGTTCTTGATAACTGACAATAACTTAACTCGAGAAATAAACATTGAATCCCTTCTTAGTTATATGATTATTATACTGCTTCTGAACTCATCCTCAACGCATTAATTCCTAATATTTCTGCAAGCGTTAGTATATCTTCTCTACAAGTAAAAAGTATGATTTGATGCTCTCTCCCAAGATCGTTTAATGTCTGTATGGCGTTAGTGAGCCTCCCAGTATCGTAATTCAAAAAAGGATCATCCAATATCATAGGAAGTTTTTCCCCGTTATTACACATAGCCCTAAGAATCGCTACTCTAATACAGAAATACAACTGATCTACGGTACCTTGACTTAAATTGAGCTCTTCCAAAGGCATATACATCCCCTTCTCTGGACAAAAAATCAACGGTGCCATGTTTCTCTGCAATTTGACACCCGTGTATTTATTGCCTGTGATTTTTGAAAACAATGCGGAGACCTCAGCTTCAAGTTTTGATAACACTTGCAACTCTCTATCATGGCAAACCTTATTAAGAGTAGACACTACATACTTTACCGCTTCTCTATCTATTTCGAGAGTAGACAATTTATTATCGATACTCATAATCTCATCTTCAATCACTCTGACATCTTCCATCTTGCATAGAATATCTGCCAGTTTTGAGTTTACGCTATCGAGTTGTTTTTTAAGTTCATACTGTCGATTCTGTTTTTCTGATAGACCCTTTTCCAGCACTTCTAAACTTTCTTCAGGCTTCCCCACTGGGACAAAATCTCTAATCTCTTCTTCTATATCATCTAAAGAAAGGTCACCTAAAATTGCCTTTAGCTCTGTCTCCGTTTTATTGATATGTTCTAAAAGCTCTCTTGCCTTTTTAGCTTGTTCATAACTCGAATTCCACTCCTCTATAGTTTTAACCCCCACGGAATCAAAAATCTCTTGCAGTTTGAGTTTTATAGATGACACACTCGCTTCTATCTGTTGAAACTCAAAATACAATCTTTCTCTCTCCTCCCTTTTCTCAGAAACCTTCTTCTTTAATCCCTCCACTTCAGTTTGTAGCTTAAAATACTCTAAAAATGTCTCCATAGACATTGGAGAACCTAAGCTAATTATCCCCATCTCAGTAAAAAAGGAAACAACTTCATCATAAACTTCCCGTTTCAAACTTGTTTTGATTTCCTCTAATTTCCTAAGGTCTATCTCCACCTCTCTTTTTAAGTCGGAAATTTGCTTTCTTAACTCGTAATGTCTATTATTAATCTCCTTAGCTTTATCTTTAAGTCTTATTAACTCCTGCCTCATTTCTTCTATCTCGCTCTCTTCCACAAGGACCAAATGAATTTCTTCAAACATTTTTTTCAACATCAGAAAAATATCTTTTTTGAGTCCCTCTAAATGAGCGATTTCACCATCTATCTTCTCTATCTCCGTAATGATACCTTTCTCTTCTTCCAACCTCAGTATGTATTCCCTATGTAGTCCCAATAACTCAGATATGTGCTCTGCCCTTGCTTCCATCATCATCTTCTTTACTGGGTGAGATTCAATATTAGATCCAGACTTGATTTGCTCAATCTTACTTTCCATCTCTTTAATAAGATTTTCCGTATCGGTAAGATTTCTCTTCGTAGTCACATAGTCACACAGAAAGAATGACAAGATAATGATGGTGCCTGCACTCAGCCACACCGCAAACCAGGTAACAGGATTTAGAAAAAATATCACAATCAGTATAACCGACAAAATAAAACAAATTACAGCAACAAATATATCTGTACTAATATCTTTTCTATAATTATCTTTTGCCAATTGCAATTCGTTAATATTACTCTGATAATCAGAAATCAATTTTTGTGGCTCAGTAGTTAGTTTTTCATACTCCATCACTTCGTTTGTAATCTCAATTTTCTCCCCAAAAATTTTTCTCAGTGGATGAATTTTAAAGCTTAACTGTACAAGTTCATCATCCAACTCGCTCCTTTTCTTTTTTTTCTCGCTAATCATATACACTACAGAGTTGTAAAGAGATATCTCTGCCTCAATATCATTAGCTAATTTTTCATTAACTTTAATTAATCCAGGGTGTTTAGATAACTCATTCTGTATCTCTTCAAGCTCCGCTTCTAACTTAGATATCTGTTTATTTTTTTCCTCAATCTGAGACTCTATTCTCAGGACATTAGCGTTCAAATTATTAAATTTTTCCTTGATCTGATGTATGTTATTAATCTGTTTGAAATTTTTGGCTCTCAGAGTATTTTCTAAACTATCTATCTCGAAGGTTAAATCATCCATTCTTCTTTGAATATTTTCCCTTTGTGAAGAGAGATGGTGGTAGGAAGCGTTTAATTGAACTACTTGAGTATTTAAATGAAGGGGAAAATCTCTCAACTTTGAATAAGCGAAGTATTGAGAAATAAGTGCATCAAGTTGTTCCTGTAATGCCTTCGCATCATTCTTTTTACGCCAGAGTGCATACTTTTTCGAGTAGTCAACCTTTTTTCTAAAATTCTCTACTTCCTTCTCTAAAAGATCTATTTCATTAGATATTAGCAAGGCGTGTCTTTTATAGCGAATAAACTCTCTTCTTAACTTAACTTGTTCATCCATAAGAGCATTGAGCTTATTACTCCTGGACTTCAGACTCTCCACAGAAGCGTTAACAGCTTGAAAATAGTTATCCACACCTCTTGCCAAAATTGCCAAAATCTCCTCTAACGATGACTCCAACGAACCTGTATCTACAAGACGAATGAGATGTTCTTTGACTCTCCTTATGGAATCTGGGGAACCTAATTGATCTAAGGTTTTTATGGATATAGTTGCTACATTTACAAATACATCTCGCGTGATCCCAAGCAGTCCTTTAGCAAAAGCTACTTCGCCATTTGGTAAAGATGGGAACTTAGATGTTACATCTACCGGATTCATCCCCTCTAAAACCATTAGACTCCCGTTATCGCCAAAATTACGCCTAAGAAGCATTAGGAGATTTCGACCATCCAATTTAATACATAATTCACCCTTATATTCACTATCATTCCAAGGCTTAAAAAGATAGTAATTTTCTGACAGGGGTGCCCCTTTACGAGACGAGGTTCTTTGTCCGAAAATCATATCCAGCAAAAAGTTAAAAAGCGTAGTCTTCCCACTTTCATTAGGCCCATAGATAATAAGAAAACCTGGAGGAAATTCTATACTATGACTTACAAACTTCCCATATCCGAATATGTGGGCCTTTATAAATCTCATTATTCTATCCTACTAACCTATTCCCCAGGGAAGCTCCGGTTTCTTCCCCATCCGTGCTGATAACACCAAGTATATTCCTCTCCTAATAGCTTGTTGAGCTTTATCTAAAGATATTGAATTAAGCTCTGTCTTAGCTATCCTAAAAAATTCACTTAACAAAAAAGGCGAATCGCAATCATATTCTTCAGAAACTTCTACAAATTCGACATCTGGAGACAAGACAAAGTCGTCACATTCCTTTAACACCTTGTCAATGTTCTTTAATACTTCGTTAAACATACTCAATGAAATCTTACCTACTAACTTTACTTTGACCACCTTAGGAGTAGGTATAACTCCCACATTTAAATTCACTTCGTGTAGCAAATCTTCACTCTCAGTATAATTAGAACAGTCAACTATAATCTCTTGAAATGTGGTCCCCTTAACAGATAGCCTCTCCACATTTGATACCTTCCACCTACCCTGGTCTAATGTAAAATGAACACAATTAAAGCCGGGTGTGCCAGGCTGATAGAAATCGAAACGCTCGGGAGCACCACTTCTACCTAACACAACACCATTAGGCAACTCCTTCTTCTCATCAAATAAGTAATCGCCCAAAGCAACATACGAAAAAGGGGTGTCGTTCTCAAGGAAAATCTTTTCATATTGAATTCCCAAGGTGTGAACTAAACAAATATTACTCATATCTCTGTTTAAAGCCTGAATTGGTAGTTCTGAATCGGCGACTACATTTTTATGCTTCCCACATCCCACCACACAAAGGGGAAGCTCGTCATCTGAAATGACCTCCCACACGGGTTTAGTGAATATATAAACATTCTTAGGAAAAGCTTGATACAAGTAAACAGAGTCCTCACATAAGCAGTCCGTTTCACCCGGGGCTATAAAGACAGGGATATGGTTTAGGGATTCCAGCAATCCCATAACATATCTTACTGTGTCTTCCGTTACCCAATCCTCACAAAATAAGTTTCCCGCTATCAATACACCATCAACTTTCCTCCGTATAGAAGCATCTATAACTTCCGCCAATATGTTTTTCAACCGCTCTCGAAAATGTCTGCCAAAATCAGGGTTTCTATAATAAGAAAAGGGCTTATCAAGAAACATGTTAGAAAAATGGATCAGCATCATAAGCCTATATCTCGACCTTTTGATCTTGTAAATTAGTATACCAAAGTGCAAAACCTGGAAATGAAGGATGGATAACCATTCAGTCTTTTTTTACAGCTTTTTGCAATGTTTCTACAGATTATAGGTTTTCCTTAAATATATAGCATTGCTCCGGAAGGGACGCCACCACTCAACTGTATTTGGCTCAAGAATAAGCGAGGAAGGTAAAGGAGGAATCTCCACTCCTGGGATGTTTCCAACTCCATAGTGTTTCTCTGTCACCACTAACCTGAGTGGTTCATCTACTCTTAATGTCCATTCTAAAATAATGGGTTCAGGAAATCCCCTATAATTAAAACTCCATACAGTAAGAGATTTCTCGTCGGAACTCTCCAACTTTCTACCGTTATAATATGCTTCAATTACACAGAATTTGCCTTCTAATCTTAAATTAACCTGGGGTGCTTTTGAAACACTTACTACACTTATTTTCAATCTTCGTAAATCTCCTTCTGTTATGTCTTTGAGGATATTGACACCCGGTTTTGGGTAGCTTGCCAAAGGTGCCGAGTAGAATTTAGCTTCAATATTATCCCCACAAAATTCCTCTGGTTTTCTCTTTCCCACGAACTCCTTCAAAAAATTTCTTGTCCACTCGTTAGGATGTTTATCAAGGGTCATCCAATAGGCTTCATTTTTATCCCAGTCAACACCATAAACTAAGTGAGTAGTCCAAGGGGTCGAAGAAGTAGGACTAAGAAATACAGTGGGATACAAATATATAATAAACCCGATTAAAAAGCTAACCATCCCTATTTTCCTGAAAGAATCCTTGAAATCTATAATGTGAATCATAATGCCAGGACTCAAAAAGAATACATAGATAATCAGAATGGCCAGGAGTGGAAGGAAAATAGGAGTTAATGTTTGAGCCCCCACTACTAAAAATGGAACGAAAATGTATATTGCTATTATCCCTGGTAAGATACTTATCATTACTAACTTACTTCTCTCTACGCTAACCCCCATCATAATCGAAATAGTAATACCCACGAGGGATCCAACTATCGTTATCCAGGTTGGGACATAAGATGCGGAAGGAGAAAAAACTGAAGAGTGAACACAAAAAACTACCCAAGGTAATAAGATAGCCACATAAAAAGAGTGGGGATCAACCTTTGGAATAATAAGAGGGAGTAACACGAAAAAGGTTCCAAATGTTATAAGTAGCGCAGAAAACAAATAAGTAAGTTCATAATAAACAATGTAGTGCTTATGAAGTAAGAATGCTCCTCCAATAAACAGAGCCAAAACAGCTGTGTTTACTAACACAAGCATAAAAGCCTGAGTAAAAGATCTCACAATGTCAAGAATACTTAACCTCCAAAATACCAGGTTTATAATCAGAAGGATAAGATATAGAACCACCGCCACCACCATTAAAGGTAGTACTAAACACTGATGATAAGAGATAAGATTATTATGGGGCACGGGAAAATATATTCTGTTATTCGTAGGATTTTCAAATGGAGAACCTATAGTTAGACCCGACAAATCAAGATTTCCGAAGTGCTTTATTAAAGGTAGTGCATATTCCCCGTGGTGTTGGAGAGACCTTAAAGAAATATTGAATATATTATCATTGGGAGTATGGTAAAACCTTATTCCTCCTACGAACGCAAAATCGAAACCTGGTACCCCTTTGGGCTTCAAAACATAATAATCTGTGGAAGTAGGCATTTTACCAGCAATATCAAACATCATTGAGTTCGCTCTTGGATAGGGAACTGCTTTCGCGAATTCCTTTATCAACCATTCATTATTTGAATTAGTTTGAAACATCATAGATGGGCCATAATGCCCCCGAGCCTCAAAGTTTAGACATAAACCCACCTTTCCAAATAGGGGGTGTTTCATAAAAGCCTTCGGACCCAATGTCCCAGCTTCTTCTCCATCAGTAAAGAGAAATACTACATCATTCCTCAGAGGCGGATAGTTAAGTAATGCCCTAATCGTCTCATACATCGTCGCTACCGCAGAGCCATCATCAGCACAACCGAACCCATACGGTGTGCTATCGTAGTGCCCCATAACAAGAATAGCTCGTGTAGGTGAGTACCCCGGCAATACAACGATGATATTGTCTACCCTCTCAACGGAGCAGTGACCTTCTTTAGAAGAGTGGACAAGATATTCCGTTTTTACCTCTGGGTCCACACCCAAAAGTTTTAACTTTTGAATCCAGTAATCCCTTACCTTCAAATTTTCCTGTGTTCCATAGGGATGGACCATAGAGGTAGGATAAACTAAACTTTCCCATGCTCGCTCAGCTGAAAACCTATCAGGAGGGGCATCTCTCCTCAAAGGAGAGGGCGACCAAGATTCAAATACTGAATAAATACCTACTAAAATAAGTAATACAAACCCTCCACCTACTAAGTAATTGATTCTGACATTTGCCACTGCTCTTCTCTCCTATTTAAAAACAATACTCCTTTCAAAATTTTAAGGTTATGACATAGAGAAACAACAACAAGTTTCGAAAAGTAGAAAGAAAAATAAAAATACGAGATAAAAATACGAGGGCGGTGCAGAGAGGTTAGAGGAAAGGGGACCAGGGATGGGGGGAGGGTTCTCTACACCGCCCAAATCTAAAAAATCAATTTGCTAATTAAAACAATTAAGGCTACCTTTATATTCCCATTTCCCTCAGCAACAAACTGTCAAATAATTACTCATATCTAAGCGCTTCTACAGGATCCACACTCGCTGCTTTCCATGCTGGATAGACACCAGAAAAAACACCCACAGCACTACTGAACAAGAACGCAGTCAACACCGACCACATAGATAGACCTATAGGAAGTGAAGGGTATAAAATCCTAATAAACACTGTACCAATAAAACCAAGAATTATTCCAGTTATACCTCCTAACACGCTTAGCGTAATTGACTCTACTAAGAACTGCAGTCCAATATCTGCTCGCGTAGCCCCAACTGCAATCCTAATACCTACTTCTCTGGTCCGTTCCCGGACTGAAACAAGCATAATGTTCATAATCCCGATACCCCCAACCAAAAGCGATATACAAGCTATACCTACGAGCATAAGCCTCAACATGGTAAAAATCCTTGAAAAAGCGGCAAGCATACTATCTTGATTTGTTATGGTAAAATCTTCCTCGTTATCATGAGCAGCGCGGATTATCCTTTTAATAGAGTCGGTTGCTCTGGGAATATCATCCTGAGTCCTTGCTCCCACGAGTATCTCCATTACTTCCTCAAATCCAAAAATTCTTTGTGCACTCGGAAGTGGAATTATCACTATGTCTCCCAAATCTATACCTAAAGCCATACCTCGCTCTTCAAGTATTCCTACAACTGTATGTTTTGAACCATTAATCGAAATTTTTTCATAGAGTGCACGATGATTTCCAAAAAGCTCTCGCTTTACGGTAGTTCCTATAATACAAACACGGGCATTCCTATCAATATCTTCCTGCGTAAGGAATCTACCAATCTGAGTATATAGTTGTCTAACCTTCTCAAAGTCTGGAGTAGTACCAATTACCAAAACATTTCTCTGTCTATTCCTATAACGGATATTAGCAAGCCCAATTGTATTTGCACAGACTCCTATGATGCCCTCCGCTTTTTTCTTGACCTGCATGGCTATCTCATATGTAAGCTTCTTGTAACTCCCTGCACTTATGGGAAACATACCGGTGGTTTCCTGCTTACCAGGTGTAACTATTATTACATTACTTCCCATTATGGCGAATTCTTTTTCCACATAAGCCTGGGCAGACTCCCCAAGCGCTATAAGTAATATTACAGACATAACACCTATGATCACCCCGAGTGCGGTCAAAGCTGCTCGAAGCTTATTCTGACTCAAAGAAATGAGAGCAGTCCTAATAAGTTCCCAAAAGGTCATAAATCATTCTCCAAGGGATGGAACAACAGTTACTCTGCTCCCATCAGATAGTCCTTTTATGCCCACAGATGTAATAATTGTCTGGCCTTCTCTAAGGCCCTCTAAGATTTCTCTTGTCTCCCAATTTCCTATCCCTACCTTTACAGGGGTCTTTATAGCTCTGCCACCCTCTAATCTATACGCATATTCATCTCTTATCAAACTCTCTGTTGGTACATATAGAACATCATCCTTCTCGGAAACAATTACAGTCACATCAGCCGACATACCAGGCATAAAATCCTTCTTTTCTAAAATACGAACCTTAACATTAAAAGTGCGAGTAAATTCTTTTGTAATGTTGATCACCGGCGAAATCTCCATAATCTCCCCTTGAAAAGACTCTCCGGGAAAAGCATCAAGTTCTACTCTTGCTTTTTGACCCAAAGCCAATTTACCTGCATACGCCTCGTCAAACGGAGCCTCTACATATAAATCAGAAGTATCCACTATATACAAAAGAGGAATCCCCATCCCTACACCCTCTCCCTCCCTTACATTTACTGTAGCCACCATACCATCAAATGGGGCTCTGATCAAGGCTTTATCCCTTGCGGAAATGGCCGCCTTTAACGAAGCCTCAGCTTGCACCAAGTTGGCTTCCGCAAGTTTTATATCTTGTTCCCTTAAAGAAAGTTCCTTTAACCCTGTCAATGCAGATTGATACGCCTCATGAGCAACACGGTATGCTAACTCTATCTTTTCTTGCTCTCCGGATGAGAGTATCCCCTGCTCTAACAATTTCCTCGCCCGCTCGTAATCCGCCGTGGCTTGCGTAAGTTGAGCCTCTGCCTGCTTCAATCTCGATTCTGCAAGTTCTTTAGATACTTGGTAGCTAACCTTCGCTTGCTCTACCCTCGTTTTAGCCACACTTAAATTAGCCTCCGCAAGTTCTACTTGAGCATCCAAGTCCCCATGATTAAGCTCCAACAAAATTTGATCCTTTTTCACATATTCACTTTCCTTAACATGAACTATCGCCACTGTGCCAATCATACTACTCGCTAACATCGCCCGTTTAGAACCCATTACAGTACCCGAAGCAAAAGCTGACACAGTCTGTTCAACTTTCCCCCGTTTCACTGTGTCAACTGTAACAGCGAAAGGAGGTTGATAAAACAGGTAATAATACAAAACCCCTAAAATCAGTATCACAGGGATAGATATTATTATGAACTTCCCAATTACTGAAATTAATTTCTTCTGTACCATTGATCTGATATAACCTTTCCATCTCTAAATTTTATAATTCTCTGAGCTCTCCCAGCTACATCTGGCTCATGTGTTACCATAATTATAGTGTGACCCTTTTGGTGCAATTGGTCGAACAAATCAAGAATACTCTCCCCAGAAGCTGTGTCAAGATTTCCAGTAGGCTCATCAGCAAGTATTATCGAGGGGTTATTTACCAATGCCCGAGCTATAGCAACCCTTTGACGCTGACCTCCAGATAACTCGTTTGGCCTATGATGAATCCTGTCCTCCAATCCCACCGCAATCAATGCATCAAGGGCTCTCCTTCTCCGCTCCCTATAAGGCACCCTATCATACAACAATGGAAGCTCAACATTCTCTAACGCAGTTGCCCTACTCAAAAGATTAAAATTCTGAAAAACAAATCCAATCTCATGATTGCGAAGCTGAGCGAGTCTTTTTTCTGAAAACCTACTCACTTCTTCTCCCATATATCTATATGAACCAGAGGTAGGTCTACTTAAACAACCCAATATGTCAAGAAAAGTAGTCTTTCCGGAACCGGAAGGGCCCATTATAGCAACATAACTTCCCGCATCAATAGACAGAAATACACCCCTTAAAGCCTCCACCTTAGTCTCGCCGAGGTCGTATACTTTTGTTAAGTTCTCCACCTCAATTAAGGGGGAACTACTATTGCTCACTTTTCAATCCCTACTTGAAATCATTTTTGAAGTATTCTACATATCAATACAACCAGTTTTCACTTCACCACTACTTAGAGAGAAATCCCTTCGGTAATTCTGCAGGTGGAGTATAACTGTATAGAACTGTATCGGGAACTATCCGCACAGGAGTAGAAAAGGTAAACTTCGTACCATCTCCCCCCGGAAAATCTACCTCGACAAGGTAAGCTTTCCAGCCTCTCTCAGGAACAGCAACCTTAGCTATGTAAATTCCTTTATCCTGCTCAGTCAGAGGAGTAGGTTTATAAATTTTTCCTACAACATTATGTCTAAAATCACGAGCTTCAGGATTAACCGCCTCCCATAAAGTTACCTTTAATGGCTTTTCCGAAACTTCAACTACCACAGTAGTATCATCAGGAAATGACCATTTTATACTCGGAATAGGTTTTTTATTTACTAACGCTTTGTAAAAAGCAATTACTCCATCTACAACTTCAGGACTAAGTGAATGCCCAGTATTTGGGACATACCTTAGGTATGTAGGATCTGGCAAATCAGACAAATAAAATCTCCAGGAATCAGGAAGGAAAAATTCATCCCCTGCTGAGTTAATAATATATTTAGGCATGGTAAGTCTGTTTCTATAACTGTACGGCTCAACAATACTTAGTAAAGAAGCAAATTCTGGTGTTAAAAGCCAATCCATAATTTTCATCTCTACATAGTCGCCTATTGCTGGAGCCCAGTCTCCATATACTTCGTAGTGATGCTTAAATGACGGAACCAGGTTAAGTAGATCTATAACCATAGGAACGCACGCAATTACTCTCTTATCTACAATTGTAGCAGTCCAAGTAGTCCATCCCCGCTTAGAAGCACCTGCCAAGACAAAACTGTTTATTTTTACACCGCCACCCTCTTTACTTCTACAAAACTCTTGAATAGTATCCATAGCTCTAACGACAGCCTTTGTCATAGGCAAACGGGTAAGCCATTCTGAGTCTCCAGTGCGAAGATACTTGTCCCAGTTATATGCTATGATTGCATCTTCTGACCTTTTTCTCCCATCGTCAGCAAACACTAAAGGTTGATTAGGAATTTGTTTTATCTCAGCCACTACAGTATTAACTTCCTTCGCAAATCTCCTAAGTAAAGGTGCAGATGATGTAGGGGGTTCCTCAGAATTTTTCCCTCCTGATATCACTAACAAAGCTGTATTTGCCTTTACCTTTTTAGGAACTACTATAGTCAGCCAGTGTGTCCAAATAGGCCTGTCTACTTCCTTTTCAGTCCTCCACTTCTGAGATGTCATGTTTATATAAAATATACTCATTTCATCCACAACATCTTTCTTCTCCACTCTGTAGCGATAATTTTCATCAAGTTTGTAAACATACTTGTCAAGAGGTGTTGGCTTCTCAGTTTCTCGAGCATATACTGACCCGGTTACTTTCTCCTTCTCAACTTTTAACGGTGTCTTCGTGGCACAATTTGAGATAGTTATAATAATGGTAATCGATAGACATAGCCTAAACAACAAAACACCCATTATTTTCTGCATTTCCTCTATTCTCCTTTCACTTCTCGTTATTTGTTAATCATACAAGATAAAGAATATATCTTTTCCGTTAAGTAGACTCTTTCATATATTAAAGAGTTTCTATATTGTAAACACAAAAAAACCAAGATATAAAATAGATTTTCTTTTTCAGAGAGAGTATAATTCTATTTGCTATAAACAATATCAGAAAGGAATTTCTCATGAGCATAATGCAGTCAGTTCAAGATGCAATAAAGGAGGCTATGAAAAACAAAGACATATTGAGACTTGAAACACTGAGAATGGTCAAAGCAGCCTTGCTACTAAAAGAAAAATCTGTTGCAAGAGAGGAAGAGATGCCCGATTCCGAAGCTATCCAAGCACTTAGAGGAGAGATAAGAAAGCGAAAGGAAAGCATCGAAGTATTCAAACAAGTTGGGAAAGATGAAGAAGTAGCGAAACTTGAAAAAGAAATCGCTATAATAGAAGAATTCTTACCCAAACAATTAAGTAGAGAAGAAGTCACAGAACGGGTTAAGAAGTACCTTGAAGAGCATCCTGATATTAATCACCCTGGCAAGCTTACGGGTATAATGAAAAAAGAACTTGGCGAATTAGTGGATGGAAAAATATTAAACGAGATTTGCACCGAGCTTATATCTAAAAAAATGTAATTCATCCCCCTTTTGCATCTTAAACAAATTACAATCTTTTCTACTCCTCAGCCCACCCGTATTCAACCGGTGGCATAGGTTTTCCTTCTCTCTGTAAATACCTCAATTCTCGGTAACTTATCAATCTTATCCCCAAAGACTTTATGTATTCTCTTGTCTCCTTCTTACAAAAAAACTCAGTATCCGCAGTTCTTCTTTCTGCTGAACCTGTAGTAGCTTTCATCTCAGGAGTTAACTCCCCACAATGGATATAAATTTCTGTAACCTTACCAGGCTCAACAGAAGCAAGTCTTTCCTTCCACCATTTTTCTGTCTCCTCAATACTTGGAGGGTCTCCCATGAAAAGTTCATCTGGATGAAGCACACCCATCTTGTCCGCCATATCTATAAGATATTCTCCTCCATACTTCTTCATCAGTTCTCTCCCTGCCATCCTACATGGGAGATTGTAGTCCTTAGCTATCTTAATATACAGTTCGTGATACCCAGGAGCATATTGTAAAGTCCCCATGTGTGAATCAATATGAGTTACATCTATGCCTGCTGCCAAAGCTTTATCAATTTGCGCCCTTACCTCTCTTTCTACTTCGTCGAGTTTTGCATTTAAATAAACAAATGGCACATCAGGGTAAAAATATCCCATCTCATCACACAAGCTCGGCACTGCAGTTCTTCCAAGAACTGGGCCCCATTTATAATTTCTCCACTCACTTGTCAATGTAGTATGTACCCCTATGCTCGCCTTGGAATTATTCTTTGCAAAATCTACCGCCTCAAGAAACCACGGACAGGGAACCATAACTGTAGCAGAAGTCACTCCCCCCACTCTCAAAGCTCGCATGGTAGCAACATTAGTAGAATGATTCATTCCAAAGTCATCTGCATTAATGATTAATACTTTTGCATCAGGAGGAAAACCTAACCTTTCTACCAATGATTGCTTTTTCTGTTCCTGGGCATACAAACAGTTGGCAATGATTAGTCCCACCACAAGGAATAAGAATAAAGTAAATCTACATACCATATATGCATACCTCCATACAAAACGACTTTTGAAAAAATGTATCATTTAGACTATATTATAATTCTTTGGTTTTTATTTTTATAATGACTCGTCAAAGGAAAGGAAAATGTTTAAGGAAACAAAGATTTTATTCAACTCGAAAATGGCACTTATTGTTTCTTGGCTCCTGCTATTGTTTCACTGTCAAGTAGATGCGCAATGGCAAGCTACTACAAAAGGTCCCGAGATAAAATTCCAAATATTTGCTGAAAAAGACAAGATCAAACCTGGTTCAACAAATAAAATCGTTTTTCAATTTATTTTAGAAAATAAATGGCACATTAACAGTAACAAACCTTTAGATGAATTTTTAGTCCCTACACAATTATCATTAGAACAATCTGACATAATAAAAATTCAAAAAGTTGTGTACCCTGAGCCCAAATCAGTCAAACTCTCCTTCTCTGAGGAGCCTCTGTCAGTATTTGAAGGAGAGTTCTTAATCGGTGTAGAACTAAAAGTAGGCGAATCCGCACCTACTAAAAAATCAATAGAAATCCCATTCACACTAAAATACCAAGCATGCGACGACAAACAATGCCTTCCTCCTAAAACACTAACTATAACTTATCAAATCAATCTTGATGAATCAGAAACACTTGCCTCTGAAGAGACTCTTAAAATAATCAATAAGGTAAACTGGGAAAGATTTGAGTCTCCTGAAGCTTCACAACCTATAGAATCTCCAGAAAATACTTTCACGGAAAATCGCTCATCGTCTTTAGTCACACCCAGCAAAAAATGGAAAGATTTAATCAAATCTTTCAATGTAATTGGAAGATTAGATGGTTATGCAAATAAGAGTGAATTCCTCGGGTTTATAGAAGACACGATTGAAAGAAAGAAAAATAATCTAAAAAACAAAACTATCGACAGCTCAATATACACCTTACTACTCATCGTCATAGGAGGACTTGCTCTTAATTTAACCCCTTGTGTATTACCTGTAATCCCATTAAACATTGCCATTATCGGAGCTGGAGCAAGAGCGGGATCGAAAATAAAAGGACTTTTGTTAGGGGGAGCATATGGAGCAGGGATAGCATTGGTGTATGGCGGACTCGGAATAGCTGTAGTTTTAGGCTTTTCCAAAACATTCGGCACTATAAACTCCACGGCATGGTTCAACACAATTATCAGCATACTATTCTTTTTACTCGGATTAGCCATGTTTGATGTATTCCTTTTAGACTTTTCTAAGTTCCAAAGTAATATAAAACTTGACAAATTCAGGAAAGGAAGCTTTACCCTCGCTTTCATCATGGGCGGTATATCTGCACTGTTAGCAGGTGCCTGCGTAGCACCCGTAGTCATATCTACAATTATCCACGCACAAGATTTATACAGCCAGGGATATAAAATCGCTCTTTTCATGCCTTTACTACTCGGAGTTGGCATGGCTTTACCTTGGCCATTTCTCGGTGCGGGGCTAACTCTTATGCCCAAACCAGGCAAATGGACCGAGTATGTAAAGTATGCTTTTGGAGTCTTGCTTATATTAATCTCTATATACTATGGGTATACAGCATACACGATATATACTGTGAAACGCGTGGAAGAAACTTCATCCGACTGGTATACATCACTTGAACCAGGTTTAGAAGAATCTCAAAAAACAGGGAGACCCCTCATCATAGATTTCTGGGCGACTTGGTGTAAAAACTGCATAGTAATGAATAAAAGGGTTTTAACCCAACCAGAGGTGAAGGAGAAACTAAGTGGATTCGTAAAAGTTAAATTTCAAGCAGAAAACCCAAATTCTCCAGAAATTCGAGATGTCCTGGAACATTTCCAGGTTCTCGGGTTACCAACTTTTATCATTCTTTCCCCAAAAAAATAGGATACCCTTGCCCCAAAGCATAGTTTAAATGATGAGTAGTATAATTTATCAAATATTAATTGAACACGCATTTGCGATATTTGGGTTTCTTCTCGCTACTTATTTTATATGGAGAGTATTAAACGAACACCGGAGACCGGGAGGCGCAATTTCCTGGATACTAATCATTATCTTTGCGCCATACATCGGCGTCCCCCTTTACTTCATACTTGGAAAAAGAAAATGGGTTAGAAAAGCCCACTCTAAAATTCCACTTTACTCTCAATCATCTATACCTCAAGAGAAAAAAAATTTTATAAACCCTGTTGAAAAAGTTTTAATCACTGCTGGGGCACCCCAGATACGCTCTGCTGACAGTATATATCTTTCTTTAGACGGGACCGAAGCCTATTTACAACTGCTAAAATTGATAGCCTCTGCAAAACACTATATATATTGCACCACTTTCATTCTTGGCAATGATGAGGTTGGTAAATCAATAATTGATGCATTGACAAAAAAAGCAAAGGAAGGAATAAAAGTTTACTTACTCCTCGACAGCTTAGGATGTTTCTACCTCCCTCGAAAAACTATTAAACCCCTAACTGAAGCAGGAGGAAAAGTGAGCTTCTTTCTGCCAATATTACCTCTGAGAAGAAAGTGGTCTGCTAACCTCAGAAACCACAGAAAAATAGTAGTCATAGATGGGCATACCGCTATTGTGGGCGGGATGAATCTATCAGAAAACTTTATGGGACCCAAACCTAATCCTAAACGATTTTTGGACTGTGCTGTATTCATCACTGGAGAACCTGTAAAGGACATAGAGGAGATATTTTTAAGAGACTGGGAGTTTTCTACTGACGAAAATATATCTATTTACCCTGAGAAAAAGCCAGAAATAACTTCAACTACACAACACTTGAAAAGTCTTGTGCAAGTGGTAGCAAGTGGGCCTGATGTTCCAGAAGATACA
The DNA here is from genome assembly GCA_026415215.1 of Candidatus Hydrogenedentota bacterium. Taxonomy (GTDB): domain Bacteria; phylum Hydrogenedentota; class Hydrogenedentia; order Hydrogenedentales; family Hydrogenedentaceae; genus Hydrogenedens. The sequence continues at coordinate 1,460 of JAOAHN010000022.1, read as the reverse complement.
ATCTATGATGCTATCCTTACCGCATGTATGGAGGCGAAAGAAAGAATCTGGATTCTCACCCCTTATTTCGTTCCTGACGAACCAATACTAAAAACACTGATACTACAAATCCGCGCAGGAGTAGATGTATCTATTCTACTTCCAAAAGTTTCCAACCATATAACCGCTGACTATGCCAGAGGACCTGCTATCCGTGAGCTTCTCGATAACGGAGCAAATATCTGGTTTTATCCCAAGGGTATGATACACGCAAAACTTCTAATATTCGATAGATTCCTCGCTATAACTGGTTCTCCCAATCTCGATATCCGAAGTATGTATCTTAACTTTGAAATCGCCCTATTCCATTACTCACCAATGGAAATTGACTGCATCTCAGGGTGGTTCTCTCAACTCACTAATGATTCTGAAATGGTAAAATCCTTACCTGCTAATAAACTCCATATTTTTCTCGAAAACCTAAGCTCTTTAATTGCCCCACTCATTTAATCTTCGAGAGGGCTATCACTTTTCCAAATGATAGCCCCTATTTGAATATTAAACATTTAATTAGTCTCTACGGCTATTGCCCATTTCCACTTCCACTATCTTAGTTAGACCCACCAGTCTGATCATTACCACCTAAATTAACTTTTACAGTAACATTCGAAGACGCGGTAACTTTCCGGCCCCTTAATGCTTCTCCACTTATCTTAATCACAGACTCAAGTATTTGGTCTGCAGATTCCAACACGGAAGGATTAATCTTAACTGTCACAGGTACCTTATTCCAAGAACCCATAGTATCAAATCCTACAGGATTTACATCTACCCATTCATCATCACATTCAAGACTAACCCTCACTTTTAATAAAGGAACTTTACTCCACACTTCAAACTTCAGCGAATTCCCGTTTTGCACATCTTGAGATGTGAATGTCAAAGTCGAAGGGGTCACCCCAATAACACTACAACCTTTCATTCCTCCCAGTAATGACAAAATAATAAGTCCTAAACTTAGTAGCATTAACTTCTTTTTCATAGCAATCTCTCCTCTGTTAAGGTTTTCTATATTACTATAAGCTCTAATTTTCCATAAATAATACAAAATTTAACCTTTAAATATTACAAATTTTCATTCGTCAAAAAAAAATTGTAAAATTATCTAAAAAACTAATTTGGAAAACATGAAAAAATTACACCATCCAAAAGCTATAAGAAGGTGGATTTTGATAAAGCTTTATGAGAGGTATCTCGAAAATCCCACTGAAATGCTTGGTCCCGAGGATTTTCTTGAGACAGGTCTTATTGACAAAAAACAGCTTTCTGTTAATATCCACGATCTATATGACATGCAATTTGTAGAACTGATTACCGGATATAATCCTCCAATGTTTGTTGCGGCGAGAATCACTCCGAAAGGCATTGACTTAATAGAAAATCCGAGAGAGTTCGATACTCTCTTTCCTGAGTTCCCAGCT
>JAOAHN010000115.1 GCA_026415215.1 Candidatus Hydrogenedentota bacterium | reverse complement strand
CACATCATGAGATGCTAATTAATTTGTCTACAGACGGGTGTATTTACTTATTACTCCAGTTTCTTTCTTGGGTATTCCACTGGTCGAAAGGCATTTTTATTCTGATTATAATGGTTGTAGTTTCACTAATTTTGAGAATAGATATAGATCTATTTGTATATGGTAAAGCAAAATTACTTCCGTTCGAGTTGAGTTATAATTTGTTTTTCTCAATCCGCTCTTGGGTTATAAATAAACCTCTCGAGGTTCTTTTTATAACTACACTCGTAATCTGGCACTTGTGTTTACTGGTGATAAAACTATACAGGCACAATGTATTGACTACGCTATCTTTCCCATTTCCAAGTTTTCCCAATTATAATTTGAGGAGGTTTAAAATTTGGAGATTTAGGTCCCCACACTCTGCATTAATATGGTATGAATTCAAAGCAGGGGGATTTACTCTTATATTGACATTTATCTTACTCTGGCTCTTGATTGTTATTGGGAATATGTTTTTTTCTGGAGAAGTGGGGAGAGCCCGGTTATTGTCATTCGATTTTGTTTCTCTTCTGAAGCATTACACCTCCTGGAGTTATAGAGATTTTGCTTTGGTAGATACTACAATCATTGCATTAGTGTTAGCTATTCTCTACTATTGGCTGAGGGTGAGTTTGCGTTACGGTCCTGATCATCCCAAGTATACCGGTCTTATTAGATTTCTACCAGTAAATAATTTTGAGCGTGTAAATGCTTATCTTTTAGTTCTCTCAATCAATGTTCTATTAATTTGTATATTTTTAGGAACTGCACTTTTTTTAGTTCAGACTCTTTCTGAAATTTCTCAACCTTCAGAGGCTAAAAATCTTCTTCTTCAAGAAGTAAAGGAAGTTTTTTCAAAAGGTGGGATTATTTACTCTTTGTTAATTTCAGAAGGGTTAATTGTTCTGGTTGCTCGGATAATGTTTATTGGGCTATTGATTTTTGCTTTAGTGGCTTCTAAGGAGGTTTTATTAGGGGCATGTCTCTATCTTCTGCTATATGGATTTGTTAATGCCGTAGCATTTTATAACTCATATGACATAAGAGGTATAAACTACCCATTAGGGGGGGTATACAAGATTTTATCTCCTTGGTTTCTGTCTATTGAAAGGTATTTGAACCCCTTGTGGGGAAATTACTGCTTACTTTACATCTTATTATTTATTTATTTTCTCTACATTGCAGTTGTGTATAGGCTCCTGAAAAGAAAAGAGGTTTTGTTTCTGAGTGTTGTTTTCACTTTAGTTTTTATTTCTGTATATCCATGGTTATTTAGATACAGTAGTTGGGGAGAAGTTTTCTTTCAGATAAAGGTGCACATATTCTTAGCAACAATAGTTGTGCTACCCTTCTTATCCAATCTTTTGGCACTTCAGGGGCATAAGTGGAAAAGTCTTAAACTGCAAGTTATATCTTTAATTGGAATGGATCAGCAAGTTGATAGTCGTTTCTTCTGGAAGACAAAGATCCCTTTACTGGTTATGATGGTGCCTCTTTTTGTTTTCCGTATGGATCCTTGGTATCTGACCGAATACGGATTGGGGGAATCTCTTTCTTTTGTGAGAGCGAAGCAAAAAGAGGAATTTGCAGGTGAATCAAATAAGATTAGAGAAAAGTTTGAAAAGTTGGGTAGAGAATATCAAGGGGTACTAAATTCGATTTTGAGCAAGGGTGGTGCGATGGTTATGTTTTGTGATTCCCCAGGACGAAGTCATGCATATTGGACTTACTTTTTCTACAATGAACACAAGCAAGTGCCACTTCATGTTTATGAAACGATGCTTCAGTTTTACAATGAATACGGATTAGAGATTGGCTTAAAAATTCGTGAGTTTCTTAAAGAGACCCGCTCCTTTAGTGAGGGAGTTAAAGAATATTTTCGGTGGGAGGAATTTGAAGGTAAATGGGAATACGCATCGTCTTTGTGTGACTTGCTGTTAATAGAAGCATACTTAAGGGGTATGAGTGGGGATAATGAGAATATGATGGATTCCTTGAGGTTGATTAAAGAGTTATCCTCTCTTGTTAGTCCCAAACCTTTACACGCAATAATTCGGGTTGGAGGTATGATAAATTGGCTTTTACACCACACGGAAGTTCCCGAGTGCGTGATAGACGAATTTTTGCGGATATGGGGAGAGTTGGCTTCAGGAAATTATGAAAAGGAATATGAACATTTTAAGACGATGGCTTTATTTGAAGTTTCCCAATCAGTAGTATCTCCAATGGAATATTGGGATAAAAAAGAATTAAGGGGTGTAGGACAAACTTGGAGTGAATTAGGCTCCCGGGGTTTTGACCTATTACCGAAAGTTATAACCAACATAGAAAAGTTAATATCAACATTTCCTGAAATTAAAAGAGCATATTACCCTGTGATGGACTTAACTACATTGGATAGGTTCTCAGAACGGGAAGAAAAGCTTCTGTATTATGAGAGTACGAGAAAGATGTGGGAAGACCTTCTTAGGGTAGGATATTTTGAAAAGAGCCGGAGTTATACCCATAGTTCTAATACACCAGTGATTTATCAGGTATCCTATCCTATTTTTGGTAACTTACGAAAATTAACACTTGCTATTGAAAAATACCGAATTAGGTTTGGAAAGTTACCCGACACATTGGATGAGCTTGTGCCAGAGTTTTTGGATACTTTGCCTTGTGACCCCTGGAACGAGGGACTCGATTTTACATATCGTAAATTAGAGCCTTTAGGTTTTGTAGTTTATAGTTTTGGACGCGATTTTAGAGATGATGGGGGATTTTCCCATTCTCAGCTACATGAAAGTAGTAGGATAGTTTCCGATAAGAAATATACTTATGACTTTAACCTTATGATACCCCCTTCTCCCTTCAGACGCCATGGCTTTATTGAGTCTTCTAATATAGTTGTTAATAAAAAGAAGTGTTCGCTCAGTAACTTGAGAAGGTAAGTTTTTAAGGGAGAGCAGTTAAATGAAAATAAAACTTGACAAGCCCTATAAAGCTTTATTGTGGGAAGAGCTCTTAGTAGGAGGGAGTATATTCTCAATCCTGGTGACTGTTATGGTTTTTGTATTAGTATTCGGAGGTTATACACCCGACCCTTACGACGGAAATGGTCCTCGTTTTATAACTTATTTGGGTTTGAAAACGGAGGAGATAGAATACACGAGTTTTATTCTGGTGGGGTTGCTTTCGCTATTGTTGATATTGAATATAGGTAATACGGGTGAAATGTTAGTCGGTTTTCCACCCAGAATTCTTAGGTATCCCGTGGATACGAGTTTACCAGTTGCTATTACTTTGAGTTGTCGACTTTTTCTGGTTCTATTATTAGCTTTCTTTTCGAGAGTTTTAATGGTAGGTATGTTTTGGGAGGGAGGTGTTAGAGAAACTTTTATAGGGGCGAATAGTGATTACTTTGCGAATTTAGAAAAGTATTTCCTCCCATTTGCTACATCTTTGTTTTTGCATGGGAGTATCTTTATGTTTTTACAAGTAATGGCATGGTTATTCGGTTTTTCGATTCTCTACTTTGCCACAGTTGTTTTGTATATATTTTTGTTTATATTTTTGGCGTTAGTTTGGAATGCACTATGGGGGATAGAAGGAATTCCTCAGAATGTTCCCCGCATAATTAAGATAGGTATTTCTATGGAAAACTTAGTGTATGTGCTTAAGAATTATCCCATACCGATGTTGATATTAGTAGCGTTGTTGGCATTTTTCTTGGGAATTAAAATAGTAAAGGCTACCAGGCATAGAAAAAGGAATGTGGATACCAGTTTTCTTTATTTGATTTTAAGGGTGCCCTATGAAAAAATTGTCCAGTCCTTTTCTAAACCTCTGAGTGGTTTTTCATCTCGGTTTCTCGCACAGTTATGGTATGAACTTAAAAAGACTGGACTCTCAATTCCTTTATGGACTTTTATTGTTTGGTCATTTTCCCTCGGTACTTTCTACTTCTTATACAATATCTCCTATTTTATGAAAATTAAATATATCTTTACGCCGGTTACTTCGTTTGTCTTAGGAAATTTTGGATTGGTGATGTTTCTAATTTTACCCTACCTATCTTTTTGGGTAGGTTGTGGTATCTGGGCTTTGACAAACACTCGTAAGATTTTTAGGGAGATGAAAACAGGTAGATTTGACTTTTACTGGTATCCAATATTAAAGATGGAAAGGTTTAATGTTTATTGGCTCGCACTATCTATAAATCTTTTATTAGGAATGCTCATTGTTTGGATTATCCAGTTTGGATTTGTGTATTTAGTTTACTCTAACTTTTGGCAACCGGAGTTTCAAGAGAGTTTTTATAAAATCTTCCCTGAATATCTTTGGAAGTTAAAAGCATTTTCATTCTTGACCTTAGTAAATTTTATTACCGCTCTCACTATAATTAACGGTTTGATTGTATGGGTATTGCTTTCAAATCCACGGACCGTAATTTTTATGATTCTTCTACCGCTTTTCATTTTTACTGTATTTATGTTTGCGGTAGGTTCCTTTATTTGGGTAGATTATGCATTTTCCAAGGCAACTGGTTATAAGGGGATAGGAGATTGGATTGGGAAGAAAGCGGAACCTCTAACTGAAAAGGTAGCCGAATGGGAAGAATTCCTGGGGCAGAAGATATCTTCTGTGGTAGAAAATGTTCGGAATTATTTACTTGAGAATTATACGGAACTTTACTTAAAGATTGAGAAGATCCCTTACTATCTCAATTTACCTCTCACTAAGTTTCCTCGGGAAGACTACTTCATATATTTGTTTATATGTTTCTTTTTTACAGGCATTTATCTGCTCTATTATATCTTGGTGGTTTACAATCGTTTGGTGAAACCCCGAGATGCTTTTATCCTTATTTTGATTTTCGTGGCTACATTTTTATGCTTTATGCCATGGGGAACGATGAGTTATCTTAACATTGGGCTCACAGTAGGAACCTACCTACTTTTAGCTTCCGTAATTAACATGTTTTGGGTTAGAACTTATTTGTATGTAAGTGGAGTGAGATTACTAAAAAGAGTAAAACTATCCCAAGAGATTGGCGATGTAGGTGAAGGAAATACCACTAAACATATGTTACTTGCTCATCTTTTTGCAGTAGGATGTGTAGCTCTTATTCCTATATTGCGAGTTAATCCGGGGACTGCGAAAGAGATCTCGAGCGAGATATTGCGTTCTCGGTCTTTGCCCACATCTCTTGATGAGATTAATCGTATGTATAAGTCAGTTACGCAAAAAGAAAATCTTGCAGATCAGGTTATCCGAGTTTATAAAGAATTTGGAGAGGAATTTTATGTCCGAGATAAGGGGGGAGAGTGGTTCCTATGCTTTTGTCAGGACGAGATGAAACTTCCATCGGATGAGTGCTACGAGCTCTATAAAAATTTTCCCCCAGATATAGGGGGCGCATTGATACCTAATTATACCCCCCTTTCTGAGATTACTTGGAAGACGCTCGAAATCTATCATAAAAAATTAGGCAAAAAATATTCGGATGAACTCAAGAAGATTGCTGAAAGTGATTACAAAGGTTCGAGGTATCCAATTGATCTCAGACTTGGTTTTGAAGTCCCGATTCCTCATGTTGGGGGCATAAGAAATTTAGTGAGGACACTTATGCTCGATGCTTTAGTGAATTTTGTGAAAGAAGATTATTCCGAGATGGTCAAGGCATACAGGGGAGCCTTAGTTTTGATTGATTCAATCAAAGATGAGCCATTGGTTATATCTCAATTAGTTAGAAATTCTCTGAGCGAAACTGTGTTAAATACTTTCATATGGTGTATTAATCATAAGGAGATTCCAGAACCTATCTTAAGGGAATTATGCGAGGTTATAGTTATTCTACGATCCTCTATTGAAGAGTTTAGTCAACATCACGAATTGGTCAGTTCATCAGAACTTTTGTCGACTTTTAAGATGGTGCGTTCATCTCTGTATTATTGGGGGAGTTGGATATCGAATATTGAAAGACACGGAGTTAGAGTGTTAATAGACCCCGAAAGATTTTTGGTAGGAGTTTATGAAACAGAAATAGAGAAAACTTGGATGCCTTTAATTGATATAGTTGGCTTGAGGAGTTTTGAAACAGCTTCATTGTTAAATCTTTTCTCGTTGGTTTTGAACTATCAAGATAAGGCTTTGAAATTTGGTAGTGTATCTATTCAGGAAGAAAAAAATTTAGAGAAGTTTTTTGAAGTATTAAGCAACGAAGGTTCCTGTGTAGGAATATTGTCCCCGTTTACGAGGCTGTTAGGACCTTCTTACATGGGCAAAGTGTCTTGGTCTGCATTAAGAGCAAAGGTTTCTTGTGATATAGCATTATATTTGGCGGAGATAGATTTATTTGTAAGGAAGCAAGGAAAATTACCGGAGAATTTGGAGGAACTTCAGTCCAGTTATGTGAGAGAGGTTCCTATAGACCCATTTGATAATGATTTTGGCAAAATTAAGTATAAAAAATTTGAAGATGGCTCGTGTGTTGTTTATAGCGTTTTTATAGATCGTATAGACAATGGTGGGAAAGTTATGCCTAAGATTTATCCGTATGAACGAGCTCAGGACTATGGATGGGTGCTATTGGATTTAGCCAAGAGACAAAATTTGATAATTTCTTCAGAATATATACCTTCCGTTTTGAGATTTATAAGGGAGAAAAAAGAATCCCAGAAAAAGATGGAATAGTTTTTTTATCTTATGGAGTGTTTTTTTATTTAGGGGGAAATCATTTTTTGGGGATCTACAATTTCATCAAACTCCTCAGGGGTAATTATGCCTGACTTTATGCATTCCTCTTTAAGAGTTGTGTTATTAATGTATGCATCTCTTGCTATTTTGCTTGCATTTTCATAGCCGATTTTTTTGCTTAGAGCTGTTATTAACATTAAAGAGTTTTCAATGTAGAACTTGACTCTTTGTGTGTTTACTTGGAGACCTTTTATGCAATTTTCCGCAAAAGATTTGCACCCATCTGATAGCAGTTGAATCGATTGGAGTATATTATAAGCTATCACAGGTTTGTATACATTTAATTCAAGCTGTCCTAAGGACCCTGCGAGAGATATGGTTACATCGTTACCAATGACTTGAGTGCATATCATTGTCATCATTTCGCACTGAGTTGGGTTGACTTTCCCAGGCATAATTGATGAACCTGGCTCGTTTTCGGGTAGAATTAACTCCGCAAGTCCACATCTCGGACCACTCCCCATTAATCGAATGTCGTTGGCGATCTTCATTAGAGCACATGCGAGTGTTTTTAATGCTCCAGATAGCATTACTATGCCATCGTGACCCGCCAGCCCTTCAAACTTGTTTATAGCTGGTGTGAAATGTTCACCAGTAAACTCGTTTATATACTTAATAGCAACCTTATCGAAATTTGGAGGTGCGTTGAGTCCTGTGCCTACTGCTGTCCCACCTAATGGAATTTCATAGAGATACTCAAGGGATTTTTGGATTCGCTCTATTCCGAGTTCTACTTGTCTTAGGTATCCTGAAAATTCTTGCCCGAAAGTAATGGGAACAGCGTCCATTAAGTGGGTTCTTCCTATTTTAATAATGCCCTTAAATTCGTTAACCTTCTCTTCTAATATTTTCTTTAGGTTTTCTAATGCGGGCAAAAGTTGTTTTTTAGTTTTTAGTACAGTTGATATATTCATAGCAGATGGGAATACATCATTAGAAGACTGGGACTTGTTGACATGGTCATTGGGATGGATAGGATACTTAGTGGAATGAGGGAAACCTAATATTTCATTTGCTCGTGTGGCTATGACCTCATTCACATTCATGTTTGTTTGGGTTCCACTACCCGTTTGCCATACACTCAGTGGAAAATGTTTGTCTAATTTCCCCTCTAATATTTCATCTGCTACTTTGGATATAACTTCAAAGTATTCTTTTTGAATTTCTCCGAGTTCGTAATTTGCTTGAGCACATGTTTTTTTGATTATAGCAAGTGAGTCAATAATTTCTTTTGGCATTTTTTCCCACCCAATTGCAAAAAATTGTAAGGAGCGGGCGGTTTGCGAGCCATAATATGCATCTTGGGGAACCTTCACTTCCCCTAATGCGTCTCTTTCGATTCTAAATTCCATCTTTAATTCTCCTTTTTTTAATACTATACATAAATATTATAAACAGAAAAAAGTAAGTTCTTAATTTATAGCAATATAGGAGAGGATTAGTGGTATAATTATAATAGAAGATTTATAGAAAATCTGAAATTTATTTGGGTTTATACGGACATGAGGATATTATTTGCTGATGACGACAACTCTCAGCTTGAAATTCTGAAAAAGTGGAGTGTGTTAAAGGGTTACGACGCCCGGTTTGCTACTAATGGTAGAGAGGTATTAGAGATTTATAATGCTGAGGGTTTTGATTTAGCAGTTCTTGATATAGATATGCCTGAGATTGATGGAATAACTGTAGCAGAGGAACTTACTAAAATAAACCCTGAAATGAAGATAATAATACTTACTGGATTATTGCCAAATTTGGAGACCTCCTTGCCGAGTGGGATCAGAAAAGTTTTGATAAAACCTGTTTCTCTTTCTAAGCTAAGTGAGGAGATTTCAAATTTAGCACAATAAAATTTGTCTTATCTTCGATTTGCTATTTTGAGAGAATACTCTTCACTTGACATTGACCTGACATTTTGAATATTTTATATTTGTAGTAGATTAGTGCAATATGTGTCAAGATGGAATATAAAGCATTGTGCTTTATATGAGAGTAAGAGGGAGATGTTTTTGAATTAAATTAAAAATTAAAGGAACCAATTCAATGGAGACCAAAAGGAAGAGAGGGAGACCGAGGAAATCATCTACATCACAGACTACAACCGCTGTTCCGATGAAGAAAAAACGGAAAGTAGGATTAGAGGGAAGACAAGCATCCGAAGAAGAGCAGAAATTAGCTCGTATAAAAGGAGAAAAGATTCTATCTAAAGACTTTCTTATTGAGTTAGCTTTGCATATAAAGCAGACGGTAGAGCCTCTGGCGAGAAATTTAAAAGGTAAGGAAATTGTTCATATAGCGCCCACTGGTGATCCGACTTTTGCTATAGACCAAGCGGCAGAAAAGGCTTTGTTATCATTTCTTCGTGCGTCAAAACTGCCCATTGCATATTACTCTGAAGATTCTGGTTATTCCACTTACGCACGCGAGCCTAAGTATCTTCTCATAGTGGACCCAATAGATGGCACTCGCGCTGCAAAAAATGGATTTGAATGGTGCACGGTATCAATTGCAAGCACGCGAGTGATTGAAAGACCTACATTCAGGGATCTTGATAACGCATGTGTAGTGGAATTGCTAAGTGATAGGATATTCTATGCGGAGAGGGGAGAGAAAACTATAATTATAGAGGATGGGGTTAAAAAGAGACCTAAACCTTCAAATAACACTGATCTTGAAACTTTATCTTGGTCATTGACTGTACCAGGTAGACCATCTACTTTAATATTTAATGCGGCGAGCAAATTGATAGATTTGAGTAGTCTCCGCGGGGCTTTTTATGTATGCAACAGCACTTCCTATAGTTTGACAAGATTAGTCACAGGACAGTTAGATGCTTGCGTGGACATTGCTATAAAGTTTCTTAAGGATTCCCCTGAGGTAGCAAAGGATAAGTTCCTAAGGTCTGGAAAAGGATCCATAATTGGACCTGCTCCTTACGATTTATGCCCTGCTTTATTAATTGCTCAAGAGGCAGGATGTGTATTCACAAACCTTGATGGGGATAGTTTCGATAATACCCTACTTCTCGACACCCACCCTGAAAACTTCCAAACTTTGGTGGCAGCGTCAAATTCTGAACTTCATGAATATCTGCTTGATTTCTTCCATGAGCGGGTTGAAAAGGTTATTGAAATGCTACAGAGAAGAACTACTTCTCAGTAAAAGAAAGTAGCATTTGGAGATATAAGAGCTTACTTTTCCTGGGAAGTAAAAAGTTGTTTTAATATATAAGTGAGGTCTGAGTAGAAAGTATGGGAGAGAAGGAGGGTGCTATTATCCGCTTTGTGAAGAAAGTTTCTATATGATATAATTTTTCCCATTCGTCCCAGGTAACAAAGGAGAGAGTTCTTATAGCTTTAATTTAATTAAGGTAGTAAAATTTATGTTTACTGCTGATAGACTGGGGAAGATACCTCCCTATTTGTTCATGACCCTACGAAACAAGATTAGTGAGGCAAAGGCTAAAGGTATAAAGGTAATTAGCCTTGCTATTGGTGACCCTGTAGATCCTACACCTGAGCCTATAGTAGAAGAATTGTGTAAAACTGCTCACGACCCGGAGAATCATAGGTATCCCACGGATGAAGAATGGGGGATGAAAGCATTTAGGACAGCGGTAGCTAACTGGTATTCTCGTAGATATGGTGTCCCGCTCGATCCCAATAGTGAAATAGTGGCACTAATAGGTTCGAAAGAGGGTTGTCATCATTTCGCGCTGGGTGTTGTGAATCCTGGGGATACTGTTTTAGTTACTGATCCCGGATATCCCGGGTATAAACCGAGTATCTGGTTTGCTGGAGGTGAGCCTGAGCCAGTTCCAGTGAAAGAAGAGAACAATTTTTTACCCGTTCTGGAAGACATCCCTTCAGAAATTGCTAAGAAAGCTCGGGCTTTTTACCTTAACTACCCGAATAACCCGACAGGTGCAGTAGCAACGAGGCAGTTTTTGAGAAATCTTGTGGAATTTTGCAAATCTTGGGATATTGCAGTATGTTATGACAATCCTTATAGCGAGATTGTCTTTGAAGGTGAAAAGTTGAGTTTTCTTTCCGTAGAAGGGGCAAAAGAAGTAGGAGTTGAATTGAATTCTCTCTCTAAGTCCTTCAATATGACTGGTTGGCGAATAGGTATGGCTTGTGGTAATCCTGAAATTGTAAAAGCCATCGCTACGGTAAAATCCAATACGGACTCAGGGATATTTAATGCGATTCAATACGCCGGGATAGTAGCCCTCAATAACTGTGATTCGTTCACAGACCAAATGTTGGAAATTTATAAGAAAAGGCGAGAGAAACTACTTAAGGCTTTGGAGCTCCTTAATTGGCGGATCCCGCCGAACAAAGGGACTTTCTATCTTTGGGCACCTGTGCCAAAGGGATTTAATTCTGCAGAGTTTTGTGAATTAGTATTTGAGAAGTGTGCGGTTGTCCTTGCACCAGGTAGTGCTTATGGAAAATTTGGTGAAGGATATGTCCGTTTCTCACTTACAGTTACAGAGCAACAGCTTGAGGAGGCTATTAGCAGGTTGTTGTCCAATCTTAAAGGAGTAGCGTTTTAATTATTTAATAGGTATTGTATTAGTTTGCCTCTTTGAAAATAAGTGATTTTAGAAGGTATTGTTTATGGCTATATTTGGTAGGGAAGTCCCTGAATCCCAGATATGTATAATTAGAGGAAAACACACAAAGTATGAAGTATTAGACCGACTCATAAGTTTAGTAAGTAAGTCTCCCGCTATTAAAGATCCAGAAGGATTCCGAAAAGCAGTATTAGAAAGAGAGGAAATAACAAGCACAGGTATTGGTGGTGGGATTGCTGTTCCACATGCCCGTATGGATGAAATAGAAGATATAATAATAGGCCTTGCTATAGTGCCTGAAGGAGTGGATTTTGACTCTATCGATAATCAACCTGTTTATATAGTATTACTCTATGCTACGCCGAAGACCAAAGATAAGGAGTATCTTCAATTACTTGCTAAGACCGTCCAAACATTGAAAAGTAGTACCGTATGTAATAGGTTGTTGAAATGCCAATCTCCACAACAAGTTGCTCTTTACATAAACGCAAATAACTCTTTGTAATAGTTCCTATCAAATATTCCCTCCCTCT
>JAOAHN010000139.1 GCA_026415215.1 Candidatus Hydrogenedentota bacterium | reverse complement strand
GATTTTAATTAAATTTATAGGAACGAGCCATGAATTATAGAACCTTGAGAGTAGACAATATTTTAGACACTGTAGGAAAAACACCCATAGTCAAACTTAACAAAATCAATCAAGGACTAAAACCTGAGATATATCTAAAGTTGGAGCTATTCAATCCAGGTGGAAGTGTAAAGGATAGGATAGCCATGGCAATGGTTAATGACGCGGAGAAGAAAGGGTTGCTAAAGCCAGGCGGGACTATCATTGAAGCCACTGCGGGAAATACTGGTTTAGGGCTTGCCCTTGTCTCTGCAGTTAAGGGTTACAGGTGTATCTGTGTAATGCCTGATAAAATGAGTGCAGATAAGATAAGATTGTTAAGAGCCTATGGGGCAGAGGTAATTATTACACCTACAAATGTTCCACCTGACTCACCTCAAAGTTATAACGGTGTGGCAGACCGTTTAGCAAAGGAAATACCCGGCGCATGGCGTCCTAATCAGTTTACTAATCTTGCAAATCCGGAAATGCACTACTTAACTACTGGACCGGAAATATGGGAACAAACAGATGGCAGAATAACTGCCTTTGTTGCAGGAGCTGGCACAGGAGGCACAATTAGTGGAGTAGGTAAGTATTTGAAAGAGAAAAATCCTAATATTAGAGTTATAGGTGCAGACATAGAAGGTTCTGTGTTAAGTGGGGATTCTCCGAAATCTTGGAAAGTGGAGGGAATAGGTGAGGATTTTGTGCCTCATACTCTTAATGCACAAGTGGTGGATGAGTGGATAAGGGTTTCAGATGCAGAATCGTTCTCTACTGTCCGCAGATTGGCAAGAGAAGAGGGCATTTTACTTGGAGGTTCAAGTGGAACTGCAATATATGCAGGGCTCAAATATGCGCAACGGTGCAATGAGAATGAACTCATAGTTATTATGTGTCCTGACACTGGCAGGAACTATCTCAGTAAGGTTTACGACGATAAATGGATGTATGAAAATGGTTTTATTGAAACACCTCCTGAGCAAACCAAAGTAATTCAAGTTCTGGATATTCTTGGCAGGACTAAAAAAGTTATCACAATAAAGCCTGACAATACACTGGAAGAAGTGATAACACTATTTGAACAGCATGCTATTTCTCAGGCTCCTGTGGTAGAGCAGGAAAACATTATAGGTGCGGTTGAAGAAATTACCGTTATGCATGCACTTCATAGAGGAGCCCAACCTTCTATTAAAGTAAGGGATATAATGGCTCGGCCTTTACCCTCTGTTTCACCTGATACATTTGTGGAAGAGGCATATCGTATATTACTTTCCGGGGCTTCAGCCATAGTTATAGTTGAGAACAAAGAAATTTTAGGGATACTTTCTCGATCTGACCTAATAAAATTTTATGAACTTAGGACAAAGATTGGTTAACAGGAAGCTCTCTAATAACTTAAACCAGGTGAGGGTACATTAATGAGATTTGCGACCAAGGCAATACATTCAGGAGGGGCACCAGATCCGTTAACTGGTGCTGTTATCCCTCCAATATATCTTTCTACCACATACCAGCAGGAAGCACCTGGGAAACACAAAGGTTATGAGTATTCGAGGACTAAAAATCCCACGCGAGACCAGTTGGAAGCTTGTATAACTGCATTGGAAGAAGGAGAGGAAACCGCTTGCTTTGCTTCGGGGTTATCTGCCACATCAGCAATAATGCAAACACTCTCTCCAGGTGATGGGGTAGTAGCAGGCTGTGACCTCTACGGAGGCACAGTAAGACTATTAGATAAGGTTTATAAACTATGGGGAATAAAGGTGGTATACGCGGAGAGCAACGATCTCACGGATTTTGAGTCCAAATTGAAGAGTCTCGACAAACCCAAACTTGTGTGGATAGAATCTCCTACTAATCCGCTACTTAATATCGTAGATATATCTACATTGAGCCAGTTAACACACTCATACGGAGCAAAACTCGTGGTGGATAACACTTTTGCCACGCCATATTTGCAGAATCCACTCAAATTAGGTGCTGACTATGTAGTTCACAGTAGCACGAAATACCTCGGAGGACACTCTGATGTTGTCGGAGGTGCAGTAACCGTAAAGAACAAAGAGGATGTAAAATCCATAAGGTTCCTGCAAAATGCAGTTGGTGGCGTGCCAAGCCCTTTTGATTGCTATCTACTTTTGCGAGGAATAAAAACGCTTCATATTAGGGTGGAGAGACAATGCAAAAATGCTGAGGAAATAGTCAGTTTTTTGATAAACCATCCTAAGATTAAAAAAGTTTATTACCCTACACTAACTGCAGAGCGAGCTCTTGTCAATGAGCAGATGAGGCATCCAGGAGCAATGGTCTCATTTGAGGTAGACAGCATAGAAACGGTTAATAAGATGTGTGAAAGATTAAAGATTATCGCACTTGCGGAAAGCCTGGGAGCGGTGGAGTCTTTATTGTGTGTTCCATATTACATGACTCATGCCTCTCTGCCTGAAGAGAGGAAGAAAAGGCTAAATATAACGCCAACTTTGATTAGACTTAGTGTTGGCATTGAGGATATAAACGACTTACTTTCTGAACTCGACTCTGCTTTGCAGTGATTTGTTGATATTGAAGTTGCAGGTTAGTATAAGTATCCGTAAATATTTTCCTCTCCAGAAATGTATAAATTGTATCTGTCAGAAGAAGTGCTAAAGTTATTCATTCTTACATTGAGCGAAGAAGAATCATATCTATAATTGTAGTAGTAACCATTTCCTAATGGATTCACATAACCTCTAATATTGTCTCCTGAATTCGAAGTAATGTTGAGAAAACCGCTATAGTTGGTTAAATTAGTATTTCCACGCCAACTTTGTCTTTCTCCACCGCTGTGAACATCCAAATCATAGTATGTAGAGTTGCCTGACTTATTAAAGTGTCCCTCTAACCTCTCTCCTTTTGAATTACTTAAGTAAACCTTACCATAGTTTCCTCCATAGAGAGAGATATTTCCCCTCCAATCACCTATGCGCATATACCTCACTTTAGACCCTGTCATTGATACTCCACTCTTGGATAAAGCCTCTCTCCTCATTAATCCATCGATTACACTTGTCACTACTAAAACAATCTCAGTAGGTAGGTCTTTTTTCTCCACTTTTTCCTGTCTTGCTCGGGGAATACCAACACTTGGAGGAGATGAGTACCCAAACGGGAAGTTAGGGACGGGAACAGGGGTCAAATAATAATAGTTTTGGGTATCAGACGGATATAAATAGGGAGAGTTGTGCCCATAAGGAGGAACATAATAATACTGGTAAGTATAAGTATCAGGATGAAAAGGCACCCCGAAGATTGCTTCAAGATTGGGGTTGTATAAAAGCCTCTTGTCTATAACTTTTCCGCCATAAGTGTGAACCCCACCATATACTGGCTTCCGGCCTACGGTAATTTCGCCGTAAGGATGGGACAGTGAAGGAGAACCTTCATCAGAAACTTGGGCTCCTGCCTCTCCAAAAACCAAGCGCACTAATATCCAACTCAAGATTGGAAATCTTCTACACCTCACTTTTCCAAACAATCTGCTCATAATATTCTACTCCCTATTCATAATTATATACGATTTTCGACATCAGCAGAATCAAATCTGGATATAGGTATTTTCAAAAAAACTTTAATGCAAATAGGGACTTACCTAATGAGTTGCCATATTTTCAAGAAATTTAAAATTGCTTGTGTAGAAAATAAGGGATACAGCAGATAAGATTAATATACTATGTTATGATTGACTATTGTAGAGATTTACATATCCGATGAATCGATAGATTAGTTTGGCTATTGTAAATTGGGGGTGGTGTAAATTAGGGATAGGAGCAAGTTCACTCACATCGAAACCTACAACCCTCCTCTCCTTGGTTAGCGTATGGAAGAATTTATCTATCCATTCCCAAGTTAGTCCTCCCGGTTCAGGTGTCCCCGTTGCCGGTATTACCGAAGGGTCAAACACATCGCAGTCAAATGTAATGTA
>JAOAHN010000138.1 GCA_026415215.1 Candidatus Hydrogenedentota bacterium | reverse complement strand
GTCCTGGTTCATTTAGACTGTATTCACCTATGCTCGACACTATCCCTCCACGAATTATGGGGATATCCCATTCACTTACACTCATTATTGCAACCTTTTGAGGTAGTTTTGAGACTATATCTTCGATCCAATCATCACTCCATCCCCAGTCCCAAGAAATTAGTCGACAGTTAGATTTTGCAAGTTCAATGCCTTCGAGGATTACCGTATGAAGTTCTGCTATGACTTCTGAAGGAGTTCTGTTGGCGCACCGAGGGCAACCTTTTCCTTTGTGGTGTGACCAGCAATTAGTCAAGTTTTCTGATGCACTTATTGTGAAAAAACCAGCGAGTAATGGTACATTTTCACATATTGTCTTTATAGATTTTTTAATATATTCCTGTACATCTGTGTTTGATGTGCATAACGAGGCAAAATCGCCTTCTGTAACTCCTTTAAGTTCAGGATATTTTTCAAAAAAGTTTAATGGCATCGCTCTTGGTTCGTTCAAGTATAGGTATACACTTACACCTATTTTTTTGAGCTCCTCAGTAAAGGTTTTGAGGTTCTTCAGGCGGGTTTCCCAGTCTTCTGATATGCTATTATCCCAGGGGAATGGTGTCAATTTGTAAAGGACTGCTTGAAGCCAGATTCCATTTACTCCTATGGAACGCAGTTTTTTTACATATTCGATTGGATATGATTCGAATAAATTTTGATAAGGATCTCCATATTGAAGAAAATATGATGAACAAAATTTAGGGATATTATCAGAATTTAATACTTCTGGTGGATAAGGAAATGTAGTAGCTGAGAGATAATCAATAAAATCTAATGGGGGTACATCTTTTTTCCAAGAAATTACTCCTTCGGGGAAAAGAGACTTTACCATCTCACTGATTTCTTTTTCATAATTTATTGTAGATTCATCAGGTGAAGCAAATATTAGAGGGTCACATTTGGGTTTAAAACTCCCCAACTTGATGAATAGGAAATCATCTTCTCGAAGGGTGTATGCGAGTTGCTCTTCGTTCCAGTCGAGGAGTTTCATGATTTGTTCGTATGGTAAGAGATGCCAGTTTCGTCTAATGATAGTACAATATAATTTTCCATATTTTTCCCTCGGTAATTTAGGGGGATCGGGTAAGCCCATTCTTTTACCAATTTTTATAATGTCCTCCTTTTTCGCGCCAATAGTATCTGCTATTTTTTCAATGGGAACTATTGACCAGTTGAACCAAATATAAGCATGGAGTCGATCTTTGAAGAAAGGCTGGTAAACAGGTGGGGTGTCAGATGTAGGCGGAAGTATCCAATTGAGAAGCAAAATAGGTAAGATGAATGAAGAAGCTAACATTGTGAGACTCCTTAATTATGGAATATTTACTCCGATTTTTTATTTTCTTTATTGTAGATGATTTTTTCTATAGTGGTGTTATCGTTCTTTATTGAAAATTCGCGTCTCAAGATTTCCGCAATAAGTCCTATCCCGATAGTGAGAAATCCCATTGCTACAAAAACTGAACTTATGGTTCCCCAAAATATATACCTTAATTGTTCTCCTGTTAGATAAATTCCACCTACACTTGCTGAAATCCCTAATATGCCAATGAATATTGCTATAAGACCTCTCTTTGAAAAGAAGTAAGCGGGTGATTGGCTATGTTTGGATAGGAACCATACCGTGTATAAGTCTACTGCTCCATGAAAGAATCTGTTGAAGCCAAATTTGGATTTACCAAATTTTCTTGGGTGATGTTCAACCGGAATTTCGGTTACTTTGAAACCGAGTTCATGTGCGAGAACTGCTATAAGTCTGTGCATTTCTCCATACAGAGGAATTTGTTCTATGGTTTCTTTTCTAAATGCCTTGTAGCCAGTATTTATATCGTGAAGATTAATGTTGAAGATTATTCTAATCATCCAATTGTAAATCTTCGAGGGAATTTTCTTATGCCACGGATCTTGGCGATGTTTTTTCCAACCGCATACAAGGTCATAACCTTCCTCAATTTTTTTGATCATCCGTGGAATTTCTTTTGGGTCATCTTGGAGATCCGCGTCCATCATGATTACAATGTCACCTTTGGCATTTTTAAATCCTGCGGAAAGGGCTCTACTTTTCCCGAAGTTTTTTCTTAATTTGATGATTTCTATCGCCTCTGGATATTTATTTTGCATTTTTACCATTTCTTCGTAAGTGCTGTCAGTGCTTCCATCATCTACAAGTATAATTTGGATAGAATAAGGTTGAGAGTAAAGTACAATGGCTTCTACCAAAGGTTCGATAGTTTTTTCTTCGTTGAACGCAGGGATGACAAAGGAGATTTTCATATAGTTCACAAATCTTTACTAATGGTTGTAAACCCTTTGTAATAGTGTTGAGTTTTATTTAATTCGATAATAAAAGTTTAATATTAGTATAATCAACCTAAATAGGTAATTGATATTTTTAATTCAGTGATAGGAGAGTAGACAATGAGAAGAAGAAATTTTTTGTTCTCTTGCATGGGGCTCGGTGCTGGTAGTTTACTAATGAGTGCTAAACCTGTGTTTTCTGCTACACCTGAGGATAAGCCATTTTCAAGGGCAAAGCTTAAAATGTCTGCTCCCCTTGATTGGTTTCCTGGCGACAAGCCAGAGGAAAAGCTTGAGATTGTTGCGAAATGGGGACTTCCAGCTTTTGAGTGGCTACATCCTAAAGGGGATTTTAAGTCCATAAGGGCGAAAGCAGACTCCTTAGGACTACAATTGAGTTGTATAGTTGGAGTGGGAGCGATAGCACCTCGACAAATGGTTGATCCGACAGACCATGACAGGTTAGAAAAACAATTTAGGGAGAGAATAGAGGTAGCAAAACAGCTAAATTGTAAGAGGCTCATTGGTTTAACAGGGAACGAGCGTAAGGATGTTTCTCGTGATGAACAGAAAGGGAATATTGTAAAGTTTCTGAAACGAATTGCTCCTATTGCCGAGGATAATCAAGTTTTTGTAGTTGTAGAAGCGTTGAATCCACTTGTCGACCATCCTGGCTATTTCTTGACTCGGACTGATGAGACAATGGAAATATTAAGCGAGGTCAATAGCCCAAACATATTGATGCTTTTTGACATATACCATCAACAGATTACTGAAGGCAATGTAATAAGAAATCTCACCCAAAACATAAAGAAGATAGGACATTTCCATGTAGCAGATAATCCAGGGCGGAAAGAACCAGGTACGGGCGAATTAAATTATAAGAACATATTCAAAGCAATCGCAGAGAGTGGATACGATGGGTTTGTTGCGCTTGAGTGTGGACATTCCACTGGAAATTATGAGGATACCCTAAGGGCTACCCTTTCGTTTTTAGAGAGTATCTAATATTCTCTATGAAGAGTTTGTAATCAGTATTGGTTAGAGGCTGAAAGAAAAGTATTTTTTGTCTTCTACTAACCTAAATTGCGGGAGGTTAAAGTTGTATCTGCATATAGTAGAGGATTTAAAGACTACCATAATAGAGCGATTTCCTGAAATTTCCGAGGAGGAGGTCAATATCTCTTCTCCACCTGATCTTAGGTTTGGAGATATTGCTGTGCCTCTTTTTGTTTTAGCGAAAAAATTAGGAGTCTCTTTTTCTGGTATAGGGGAAAAAATTATAGGGGTTATCAGAGATTTATCTTACATCGATAGAGCAGAATTAGTGGGTGGGTATCTAAATTTGTTTCTCAAAAGAAATTTATATGCGAGGGAAACCTTAATAGAGATTTTTTCTAAGAAGGAAAAATATGGCTCAGTGGGTTTGGGTAAGGAGAAGAAGGCTTTGATAGAGCACACCAGTATTAATCCTAATGCGAGTCCCCATGTCGGGAGAGCAAGAAATGCGATGATAGGAGACTCTCTTTCAAGACTATTGAAGTTTGAAGGATATGATACTGAGGTTCATTATTATGTGAATGATATGGGTCGTCAAATAGGTTTGTTAGTTCTAATCGCGGATGAATTGGAAGGGCTTGATTTTAATGGGATACTTGATGCATATGTAAAAGCAAATAGAAGAGCGGAAGAGGATGAAGAGTTCGCTAAGAGGGGTTATGACCTGCTGGCAAAGATGGAGGAAGGGGATGAGGAGACAAGGAAAAAATTTTACCGCGTGACCGAATTATGTCTGCAAGGGCAATTAGAGGTACTGAAAAGATTAGGAGTTGAATACAATTGTTTTGATAGAGAGTCAAGTTTTCTACATTCCGAAGAATTGGAGAAAGTATTAAATGTCTTGAGGGAAAAAGGTGCGTTGTTTGTAGATGAAGAGGGTAGGTTAACGGTGGATTTATCGAAGCTTGGATATTCTCAAGAAGAAGGTAGATATTTTGTGTTAAGGCGGGCAAACGGAAGTTCTATGTATGGCTATAGGGACCTTGCTTATACCATATATAAGGGAAAGCGGGGCAGTGATGTGAACTTGATAGTTTTAGGAGAGGACCATAAACTCTATGCTCAACAATTGGAGTTGATATTAAAAAGTGCTGGTTATAGCTCACCTGAGTGTGTTTTCTACTCTTATATCCTGCTAAAAGAAGGTAAAATGTCTACAAGACAAGGGAATGTTGTTCTTCTATCTGATTTCTTAGACAAAGCCTCAGAATTGGCTCTTCAGAAGGTTAAGCAACAGTGTGTTGAATTATCTGAAAATGAACAGAAGTTAATTGCAGAAAAGATAGCAGTATCTGCCATTAGGTTTGCGGTTTTGAAAGTTTCACCTACGAAGAATGTAGTTTTCGATTATGATAGTGCACTTTCATTTGAGGGGGATACTGGCCCATATCTCCAGTATGGGTGTGCGCGTATAAAGTCCATACTTAGGAAATATGGGAAAGATATTGGTGATGAAATAGGGGAAGATTTTTCTATAAAAACGGATGATGAGTGGATAGTTGTGAGGCGACTTTCTGAATTTCCAGAAGTCGTAGTGAATAGTTTAGTCCAAAGAAATCCAGCGATAGTAGCTAACTATGCGTTAGAGCTTGTGAGAAGATTTACGACCTTCTATCATAATTGTCCAGTTCTTCAGGCTGAAGAAGAAGCACTAAAATACAGTAGGTTACAGCTGTGTAAAGCTACACTCCAGACACTTGAAAATGCTCTTAGTCTTCTTGGTATACCAGTGTTAGAAAGGATGTAGCTGTTCTATTTTCGGGACGGAGTAGGAAGCGTGTGGTAGATACAACCAAGTAGGCGAAGTATTCCCGCACTTTGCAAGCTCTGCTACTGCAAGATCAAAACCTTCCTCAATTGAGTTTATCTTAGTGCCTCCAAGTAAGGCTATTTCTTCATTATTCATTTCCGTGAGAAAGTATGTATGTGGGGACTTCTCCAATGTAGAAATTACCGTTTGGCCGTTGACTTCCCCTTCCTTTTTCATTTTCTCCACGAGTTTATTTAGATTTTTGGTTTCTAACCATTCCTTGAATCGGTGTCCCCCTATTCCTTCTGGAGAGGGGGCAATGAGTATTATTTTCCCATAGGGCTCTTTTCTTGCTTGCCAAGCATTTACTAATGCTTTATGACTTTGGAGAAAATTTTTTGCATTTCCTGCATTGGCAATTACAATTTCGGCTTTTTCTGGAATCGAAATTTCGTACACTGATCGTGCAAACTCGGTTCCTTGTCTATGGGCTTCTATTAGGTCACCAAAATATATACTTAAAATGTCTTTTTCTGGAGATAGAATAGAGTTTAGAATTAAAATGTTCTTCTTTATCATAAGAGTAGCTTCAAGAATATCCTCTGCTACTGGATTATTTTCCATCTTACCTATTTTCACATTGGGATGTAATTTGTAAGTTTCAGGGTCAATACTTAGTGCGTGGTTGTGTTGAATTGTAGGAATTGCAGAAAGACCAGGGACGAGTGATTTTCTGCCACCACCGAAACCTGCAAAGTAGTGGAATACAATGGTTCCTGTCAATATTACTAAATCAGATTGGAGTACGCATTTGTGGATGTAAACAGGGGTTCCTCTTTTTGTTTTGCCTATCAGTGAGAACTCTTCTAAATTTGCGGGGTTCGGAATAATAATTTTGTTACGAAACTCTATATAGATTTCAGGAGACATGATGTTTTTCAGTTCTTCTTCACTGGGAGGCCTATGTGCACCCGTAGATACTGCGAACCTGATTTTATCTCTGGAAATTCCGTGCGAATTAAGATAACTGATAAATTCTGGTAAGATTTTTTCTATGCCTGTATACCTGAAAGCATCCGGAATAACTATTAGAACATTTTGGTAATTAAGATTCGTGTTTAAAAACCATGAAATATCACCTATTGGTTGTTTTATTGCTTTTTCCAAGAGAGAAAGTGGGTCTTTTTTTACCCTGGTTAGGGCTGGGGTAAATGTTCCGAGGTATCCCTTCTTAGGTAGGCACGCACTAACTTCTAATGTTTTATAAACAAAACTAATTTCTATGTTTTCACCCATGTAGAAATTCTTTATTAGATTTGATTAACTTTTAGATATAATCATCCAATAGATTGTTTATAATATTTTAATATATGTGAGGAGGTGTATCACTATAAAACGATGATAACTATAAAGTTGGGAAAAAAATTTGGATTCACTCTTATAGAGTTAATTGTTGCTCTTGCGGTATTAAGTGTAGCAGTCACAGTTGTAGTTCAGATGTTTTCCATTAGTGTAGATATGTCGAGGGTGGCGCAAAATTCTATTCTTGCTCATATGATAGCAGAGGAAAAGTTAGAATTTGTTGTGAACCACCCTGAAAAGTTTAAATGGAATATTCCTGAAAATTATAAATTTGGAGATTTTTTTAGAGTGTTGACTTCCTCAGATGAACCAGAGGCGGGTAATAAAGTAGAGGAGTTTTTATCGCTTCCTCCAGAATGGGAAAGGTATGTAAGATATAAAAATGTACTCTCATCTTTCCGTTGGAAAGTATTAGGTAAGCTTTCATCTCCGGATAGTAATGTTGTTGAAGTTATTGTGGTAGTAAGTTATAGGGAATCGGGTAGGTTGAGGAATTACGCTTTGATGTCTATCGTGCCAAGGAAAAATACTGCGGTGAGGAGTGAGGTGTGAAACTTATGAGAAAAGAAAGAGGTTTTACCCTTGTTGAAATTTTAACAGTGTTGGCTGTTTTAAGTGTTTTGTCGACTATTGGAGTAGTGATGTTCGGAAAGATAATGGATTTTCGTAAAAAAGGAGATATAATTCGGAATCTAAATACCCGTTTTTTAGACATCGTGGTGCGGATGGAGGAAGATTTCGAACAGCTTGCATCACCTTCTATTACGGGGTGTAAGATTTTGGGAGAAAGGCATGTGGAGAGTGAAAAAAGGTATCAAGCAGTTCCATTGGATGATGATAGGCTGATTTTGCCTGTGTTAGTGACTAACTCTGCGGGGAAAGTGAACTTAGTTAGGGTAAAGTATTACATAGATAGGATGTTGGGAGGGGCTCCAAAGTTAGTTAGGATGGTAGGAAAGGTAGATTCTGGAAATGTAGATGGTGCTAAAGAGATTTTAATTTCAGGGGTACTCGCTATGCGAGTGGTTTATTATGATGGTGAAAGTTGGGTGGATGCATGGGATAGGGATTACTATCCTAAGGGGGTTAAGATATGTTTGGTTCTTGCAGATGAGGATAGACCTTGGGAGCAGGTAGTTAGGGAGAAGGTGTTTTGGATAGGGAATTTGATATGAGAAATAGATTGAAGGGTAATTTACCACTCAAACTTGACTCAGGTGTCGCACTAATTATTGCGATTTCATTTTTGGGTATATTTTCGTTATTGGGAATGTATTATGTCAGGAGTAGTGAGATTGAGCTTAAGAGAGTCAACTTACTCTTAGATGAACTACGGATTAGGGAATTTGTCCATGCGGGTTTAAATGAGGTAGTAGCTGAGATTGAGAAACACTGGACAAATGGGACGATAGAGGATTTGCTAAATCGTGGGGAGTATGAGATTGGAATGCCTTATTATACATTTATAAATGTAGGTGAGGGGAAGCAAATATTGAGTCCATCGGATGTTGTGAGAGTTGCTCTAAAAGTTAGAGTCTTTGACGAGAGTGGAAAAATAAATATTAACCTTGCTCCTGCGAGCGTAATTCAAAAACTTTTTGGAGTCAATGGCGAGATAGCGAGGAATTTTAAGGCTAAATTAGATATGCAAAGTGGTGGGAAGTGGTTATATGTATTAGATGAAATTTTTGAAAGGGGGATACCTTTTGACGAGGAGCTAAATGTGCGGATTAATCAGAATGTGTCCACGTGGAACGCTGGAGACCCCTCCGCTCCGATACCATATTTGAATATAAATAAAGCAACACCGGAAGTGTTAAAAGCATTGTTTAATCTTAGTGACTCAGAAGTAGAAAGAGTTGTTTCAATGAAACCCTTTGACAGTTTTGAGAATTTCGTTGGAATTATAAAGAAAGATCCTATAAGTTTTAATGTTAAGATAGGGGAACTTAATGGAGAAAAATGGTTTTTCCCTTTTACTGGGAAGTCCAGCAGTTTTAAGATTGTTCTGGAAGGTGAGTTAAGAAGAGGTGTATCGGGCGTAACCTATAACCGGGTGAAATATAGTTTGGAAGTTGGGATAGTTATAGTTGATGGGAGGGCAAAAAAAGTTTGGAACAGAGTGTTAAGGTCTACATAAAACCTAAATCGAGAATATAGAGGAGAGCCAATTATGGCCGAAAAAGGAACTGAGGGAATTAAGAGAGTGCGTAAGGGCAGAAAGTCAAAGGCCCAAAGCATAGTTGAGATAGTTAAGGAACAAGAACAAGAAGTAGTGACCAGAGCGAATGAGACGGTAAGTCGAGGATTTAGTGGGAGTTGGGTCTCTGTAATGTGGAGGACGGGAATTAAGTATCAAGATATAACGGACTTTTTAAGACAATTGATTATGCTGTTAGAATCGGGGACCCCTCTATTAAAATCTCTGAAAACACTTGCTCAGCGTAGTCAGAATGATGCATTGCGAAATATGATAAGTGACTTAGCTATATATGTAGAAGAAGGAAATCCTCTTTGGCAGGCATTTGATAGATATCCACAATATTTCGATACAGTTTTCGTGAGTCTAATTAAAGCAAGTGAGGCAAGTGGAACATTGACTACTGTTTTACAAAGGTTAGTAGATTATAGACAAAGGCGAGAATTATTAAGGAGAAAGATAAGAGGAGCTTTATTTTATCCGATTGTGCTTGTAATAGCATGTTTGGCTGTATTGCTTCTTTTGACCAACTTCGTAGTTCCACAATTTAAGGAGATGTATGAAAGACAGAACATTACAATACCTCGTGCTACTGAGTTATTCTTCCAGGTTTCCGATTGGATTAGGGTTTGGTGGTGGCTACCAATTGTGCTGATTTTGATATTGGTTATTATATATCAAGTGTGGTTTATTAGAAATCCGTTACGAAGATTGGCAGTGGATAGGCTTAAACTTAAGATCCCTGTTATAGGGAAGGTAATACATAAATACGCTATTGTGGAGATGATGAGAACATGGTCACTTCTGTTGCGAAGTGGTTTGTCTATGCTAACATCGTTGGATCTCACGAGAAGTGCCATTCATAATCTTGCAGTTGCTCAAAGTTTACAAACATTGCGTGACTCAGTAGAACGGGGGGGAGGTTTGGAAGCACCCTTGCGTGCGTCAATGGATGTTATACCACCAGTAGTTGCTGACATGCTCATTACGGGAGAGGAGTCGGGCTCTCTCGATAGAATTGCGGAACAAATAGCGGAGATATACGACAATGAGGTGCAAATAGCAGTGAATACACTTGGCGAAGCGCTACAGCCTATATTCACTGTGATAATAGGTATTATTGTGGTGACTTTGTTTATCTCACTTTTCTACCCAATGATTTCTATGATAGAGCAAATATCAAACGCAAGTGTATAGTGTAGAACCTGTTTTTTGCAGATATCCTCGTCGGGATAAAAGAATCTATTTTTTTACTAATATCTCATTCCTGTTCCCCTTATGTTTATTCAAAATCTCCGCTCTAAGGGTTAGAATTACTAATCAGAGTAGTTGAAGATAATAGGTCTAAACAAAGCGGTATTTTCAAAGGGAGAATTGAGAGAGTTGTCATAAAAAGTGGGTCAAAATTAGTGAATCTTCTCAATTGTATTGAGAGGAAAAGAAGTTCTTGTAAGATTCTCGAGAGAATATGGGAGAATAAAAAATGTTTGCTAACTATGGATGTATATGTAATACTCACCTGACAAGTGGCGTGATATGAATATAAATAGTTAGCGTACAATATACCTCTTAATGCATACTGGTCAAGCGTATGTTCTATGTGAGCGATTTAGATACCTTTGTGGGGGGGACTATAGTTATATCTTCATTAGAATTAATTGAACGCCTTCTTTATCTCTTCTAACTCTACTCCGAGTATCTCTTTTGCTAAGTAGTTAAGAGATTCTTCTGAGCCAACGAAGTGGAAGGTTCTGTGAATGTGTTCGATAGACTCGTTTTTCTTTAGTTCCGCGGCAGGAGATGAGGTCTCAAGCTCATAGAATGGTCCGAGAGGTTTCTTGCCAGGGCCAACTGGACCGTCATTATAGGAGTTAATGACATCGCCTCCGTAGGGGTCTTTTTGCATCTCCCACATAGAGTTTACATAAGGTTTAAGCTCTGTAGGTTTGTTATATTGAACCACTGTGAGAATTTTATTTTTTGCGTCATAAGAACCTGCTACAGAGAGGGCTCGTTTGGGGGAGATACCTATTTTACTTCTATAATTTCCATCCCCTTTGAAAAATAGAACATTGTCCAGGACCTTAAGTCTATCTGGTGGAACTTTACCAAAATATGCGTCGTTGACCTTAGGACCGAGAACATTCTCTGGTCCGGGTAAGAATGGGATTACTATAGTAGTCTCTGGGGACGGGTTAAACATTCCTAAAATCCATATTGAGAGTGTCCCTTTTTCTTTTTGCCAATCTTCTTTTCCTATGTTAGTTATTTTATTGACAGATTGAAAAGCCACATACTTTATATCTGAGGGTAGCTTAGCTCCGAGTAGCCCTGCTGTTTGCTCTTTTGGAATAATAGATACGGTTCGCTCTATTAGCACATCAAATTCAGTCCCACTCCAGTTTTTAACTTTTGCAATCTTTCTGAAACTCGCTTCAGTTTCTGATTGGGAAACGGTCTCATAGGGTTCAGTATCTATTACTGAGGGGGTCTGCCAGTGGTCGAAATCAAATGGAACGCCCGGAGGAAAGAATATCCCAAATTGTCCGCCTTCAGGTCCCATCCAGAATCTATCTTCTCCTCCGTAAACATTTATATGTGGCTGGATTTGTTTAGAAGATATAAGTTCTTTGTTGATCCATCCGAAACTGATACCTTCACTGCCTTCTGCAGAACTCGTCATTATTCTACCCTGATACTCAGGGACTACTGCTACTAAACCAGAAGAGTCTTTGTCTTTTAATACTATGACAGTTACATACTTTTTAAGAAACTCTACATCATCTTTAAATTTCGTCTGGGCACTTGCAGAGTCTTGCAGAATTGTAAGTAAAGACATAGTGAGTGTTATTGTAGCTAACACCAAACTAACTTTGAACATCCTTCAGCCTCCTTATATTTTATTTTTTTGTTTGGGACTATTATATTCTATTCAATTTGTTAAAACAAGGAATAATAGTCAGTAGGATGTATATACTCATGTGTAGTGAGGATTAAGACGGGGGCAGTTGATTAAGTCTTCAACTTCGCAATGTAGTAATATCGGCTTTTCATAATATTATAAGATAGGAAAACAGGAAAAATATTATGCGGAGCCATTACATAATTTTATGTATAATATATAATTGTAAAGTGGGAGGAGGTTACTAAAAAATATTTTAGATTTATGATATGAATACAAGGAATATATTTATGTTCTCGAGAGACAGTCTTAAAGTAAGGATTTTACTTATATTGCCCTCACACTACGATGATGATGGGTATCCATATAGATTTTGGAAAGGTCTATTGCCGTCAAATACCTTGGTATGCTTAAAAGGATTAGTTTTGAGGTGTGTTGAAAGGGGAGAATTAAAAGGTTATTCGGAAGTGGTGGTAGAGAGTTTGGATGAATATGTTCAGAAGGTTGATGTGGATAAGATAGTAAGGAGAAGTATAAAAAGAAGGGAACGATTGATAGTGTGTTTGGTAGGTGTACAAACAAATATGTTTTCCCGAGCTAGTGATTTGGCTATGGAGTTTAGGAAGCATAATGTGCCTGTATTGATGGGAGGGTTTCATATCAGTGGCGTGATAAAAATGTTTGGTGGACCTACAAAAGATTTACAAAGGCTAATAGACTGGGGTGTGAGCCTGGTCTGTGGCGAGGTTGAAGGTGATGGGGTGATGAGTATGCTATTAAATGATGCAATAGCAGGGACACTAAAGCCTTATTATATAATTGAACCTTCTCCTGACATTACTGATGCCCCAATATTGCCCGCCTCTGGCGAATATCTGAAACATTTTATGCAACCGATGTGCACAATTGATACAAGCAGAGGTTGTCCCTACAATTGTTCCTTTTGTTCAATAATAAATGTGCAAGGACGGAAGATAAGATGTAGGTCTGTAGATAAGATTCTTAGTGTAATCAGAACGAATTATGAAAATGGTTTTTATAGTTACTTTTTTACGGATGATAATCTTTCTAAGTCACCGATTTGGAGGGAGCTTTTTGAAGGGTTGGTCAGGTTGAAACAAGAAGAAGAAATAAAGATTAGGTTTATGATGCAAGTTGATACTCAGGCTTATAAAATTCCCGGATTTGTGGATTTAGCCAAGGAGGCAGGGTGTTATTTGGTTTTTGTAGGAATGGAGAGTGTAAATCCCGATAATTTAGATGTGATGGGGAAAAAGCAGAATAAAGTTGGTGAGTATGCGAAGATGGTAGAGGTATGGCACGATGCAGGAATACTTGTTCATGTAGGTTACATAGTAGGAATGCCATTTGATACACCTGAAAGTGTTCGGAGAGATGTAGATATATTGAAGGACCAAATTAAAGTAGATGAGGCTTCATTTTTCATTATGACACCTATTCCTGGCTCTCGAGACCATAAGGAGCGGGTGGATAGAGGAGAGGAATTGGAAAGCGATTGGAATGCATATGACAGCTGTCACGAAACATTTGAACACCTTAACTTCGAAAAGGGGGCACTGAAAAAAGCATGGATTGAAGCATGGGAAAATTTTTACAGTAAGAAGAATATAGTTGATATTCTCTTAAGATGTTCTGCTGAGCAGTATTGGAATGCGTTTTGGTTGACTTTGTGGAATAGATATTCTTCACTGTTAGGAAATCATCCAATGAGTATGGGCTTTATCCAACTAAAGCGCAGAAAAGACCGTAGACCTACCAAGGAACGGGAAAGTGTGGTTGAATTTTGGAAAAGACGGATAAGAGATTTCTCGGATGTTATTAAAACAGTAGTCAGAGTTTTTTGGGAGTATCAAGAGATATGGCTACTCACAAGGAAGGAACTCAGAGAGAAACGAACTTTACTTGCAGAGTTGTATAAACGATATAGGGAATACGAGGCTCACCTTTTGAATTTAATGAGAGAGAATCCAATCTCTGTGAGATTTTCTAAGGAATACGAAAAGTTAGTTGATAGTTTTAATAATATGGTTGCTGAACTTGTAGAAAAGACTAAGAACTGTGACGAGAAGGCGTTTAGAAAAATCGACAAGATATTTTCGGATATGAGAGATAGATTTCAAAGCGTGAGTTTTAGTGGTGTGTGCCACAAGGATTTATTCGAATTCCAAAGAGAAGTGGTGGGGTATTTAGTTAAAAGCTATGAAGAAGCGGTGGTAAAGAGTGTTATGTATAGGCGGAGATTGAATACTTGGTGGTTAGGTTTCGCACAAAGTGTGAAAGAAAAAAGAATGAGCTTTTCTCAACTTTTTAAGTTACCGGGTGTAGTAGCGTGGGAGGTATACTGGGGGTTAAGGTTTAGTATATCTGCGGTAAGGATGAAGTAGCATAAGTGTAGTACAAGGTTGTTAGATGGTTTTTTCAATAGTGAATCATCGCAGGGTAGGAGTTGTAATGCTACACGGTTCGTGTGCGATGAGCTGTCTTTTTTGTATAACTGAGAATTCTATAGCTGAAATGACCCCTGAAGAAACTTCTATTGTTTTGAGAGTTATGAAAGAAAGGGGAGTAGAGAGCGTAGTATTCGGTGGGGGAGAGCCTCTGCAGTGGCGTTATTCGTTGCCTGCGGTAATAGAGGAAGCAAAGTCTCTTGGCTTACACACGCAGGTGGGGACTAATGGTGTCGGTTTAACGCCTGAAGTGGTTAATAAGATAAAAGCTGATAGATATGTTTTGCCTTTGGATTCGATCAGAGCGGAAGCTCATGATTTTTTGAGAAAAGGTTATAAATGGCATTTCACTTTGATACAGAAAAGGCTTGAGTATTTGAAGGCAGTTGGAATCCCATTCACAATATCTACAGTTGTGTGTAAGCTAAATGTTAATGATTTAGATGGAATTGCAGAATATCTTTTGTCTCTTTATGAAAACGGTGCTCAAATACATGCATGGCATCTATATAATTTTTTGCCCTATGGCAGGAATGGCAGAAAAAATGGAGACAAATTGAAAATAAGTTTAGAGGAGTATAAATCTGTAACAGAGCGAGTAAAAAGGATGAATTTCCCATTCTCTGTATTTAAGAGACCTAATATGCAATTATCTCGAGAAGTCGATTTCTTCTGGTATGAAAATGGCTCCCTTAAGATAGGGAGTGAAGTTTGGAGTTCAGAGCCTTCTTCATAAGATATGAGTTTTATTTTTCTTTCTTTTCTTCTGGATATACAATAGATAGATGGAGTTCATTTAATTGTTTTGGAGTAACTTCTGAAGGGGCACCCATTAATAAATCGCGGGCTTTCTGGTTTAGAGGAAAAGCAATTATCTCTCTTATATTTGGGGAATCTGTCAGTAGCATTAGTATTCTATCTAAACCTGGGGCAATACCACCGTGAGGAGGAGCACCATAATGGAAAGCTTTCCATAAAGCGGGAAACTTTTTCTTAACTTCCTCTGGAGGATATCCCACAATTTCGAAGGCTTTTAGCATTATCTCAGGTTTGTGGTTTCTTATTGCGCCGGAGGAGAGTTCTACTCCGTTGCACACTATGTCATACTGATACGCAAGTATCTCAAGGGGGTTTTTAGTAAGTAGTGCTTCGAGTCCACCTTGAGGCATTGAAAATGGATTATGAGAAAAGTCATAGTGTTTTTCTTCTTCGTTCCATTCGAACATAGGAAAATCAACAATCCAACAGAAAGCTACTTCTTGGGAATTGATAAGGTTAAGTTGTTTTCCGAGATATAGTCGCACCTTACCCATCAGTGTATTTATTTCCTCTCTTCTACCTGCTCCAAAAAATATAGCATCTCCTTCTTTTATTTGAAGCCTTTTTATTAGTGCCCTCTTTTCGTCTTCCTTCATAAACTTGGCGATAGGACCTTTGAAATCATTATCCTTTAGGATTAGCCATGCAAGTCCTTTCGCGCCCTCTGATTTGGCGTATTCTTCTGCATCATCAAAGAACTTTCTCGGTAGTTTGTCTGCATTTTCTACTTTTATAACTTTTATTGCACCTCCTGTTGTTAATTGGGAACTAAAAACTTTTAATTCAGAACTTGCAAAGATGTCAGTGCAGTCTATCATTTCCAGCCCAAATCTGAGGTCTGGTTTATCCGTTCCATATTTTTCCATTGCTTCTTTATAGGGAATTCTAGGAAATACTTCCCACAGTATTTTTTTGTTAGATAATTCTTTGAATATCTTTACCATCAAAAGTTCAAGTTCATAAAAAATGTCATCCTGAGTTATGAACGACATTTCTATATCTATTTGATAGAATTCCCCCGGGCTTCTATCTGCTCTTGAGTCTTCATCTCGGAAGCAAGGAGCAATTTGAAAGTATTTGTCGAAGCCAGAGATCATTAGTAGTTGTTTGAATTGTTGAGGGGCTTGGGGAAGTGCATAGAATTGTCCGGGATATAATCTACTGGGGACGAGAAAGTCTCTTGCCCCTTCAGGAGAGGAGCTGGTTAAAATAGGAGTATGGAATTCATTAAATCCCCGAGAAATGAGGTGTTCTCTAACTAATTGGCAAAGTTTACTTCTGAGCATTATATTTTTGTGTATGGTACTCCTTCTCAAATCTAAAAATCGGTACTCTAAACGGAGTTCTTCAGGCACTTCCAGTTCTTTATTTACAGGGAAAGGTAGGATTTCGGATGCTGATTCAAGATGATAATCTGTAGCGAGAACCTCAATTTCGCCAGTGTCAATATTAGGATTCACAGTTTCAGGAGTTCTAGCTACTACTTCTCCTGTCACCGTGATTACACTTTCGTTTTTCACTGTTTCGACCTCATGGAAGAAAGGTCGATCGGGAGTTACTACGATTTGAGTTATGCCGTAGTGGTCCCTTAAATCTATAAAGATTACTCCCCCATGGTCTCTTTTAGAATGAACCCAGCCTGATAAACGAACTGTTTTTCCTACATCAGATTTCCGTAAGTCATTACATGTATGAGTCCGGAATGGATGCATAAAGATACCTCCTCAGCGAGCTTGTTAGAGGGGATATTATAGCAAAAAAACAGAATTTAGTTTCTGTTTTAAATTATTGTTGGCTCACAAGTATAATAAGTTACTCTCTTTGGCGGGTATTCTTTTCAGGATCTAATTAAATAGAAAGGTTAATTTTTGCTTATTATAATCTAAAATTTCTTTGGAGGTTTGTAATGATTAGTGTAGGTGTTGTTGGTGCTCTTGGTTACGCAGGAAGGGAATTCATCAGGTTGCTGAGTGCCCATTCAGAAGCTCGGCTTACTTGTGCTGTCGAATTGGAACCAGGGAAGAGACTTCAAGAGTTAATACCTGGATTCAGGAAGATGCTGGATATAGAATTAGAACCTTTTGATGCGAAAGCACTTGCAAGAAAATGCGATGTGGTTTTCTTTGCCCTACCAGCAGGGAAATCGATGCCTTTGGTGGCGGAGTTGTATAAAGAGGATGTTGTTATAATGGATTTGGGCTCGGATTTTAGGATTAAAGACCGGTCGGTTTATGAAAAATATTATAAGATTAAATATACAAATCCTGAACTGGTTGAAGAGGCTGTGTATGGACTTGTGCCTTGGTATAGGGATAGGATTAGAAATGCAAAAATTGTGGCAGTTCCTGGTTGTTTTCCCATTAGTGCAATCTTGCCTTTAAGACCACTGATGGAAGAAGCAGATCCAGATGTACCAGTGGTGATAGATTCTATTTCGGGAGTGTCTGGAGCCGGAAGGGGATTGACTGAGGTTTATCACTTCCCCAACATGAATGAGAATCTTAGAGCGTACAGGATAGGAAATCACCAACATATTCCTGAGATTGAGCAAGAAATTGGTGGAAGGTGGAAAGTGCAGTTTACTCCCCATGTCGCCCCTATAACAAGGGGAATACTTACTACTATTACGCTTAAGCCTAAGAATGAGATAGACCCTGGAAGCCTATATAAGTGTTATGATACAGAATTGTTTGTTCGTGTTTTAGAGAAGGGCTCCTTTCCTGAAATCAATTATGTGAGAAATTCTAACTTTTGTGACATAGGTTGGACTTATGACGAACGGACAGGTAATATAGTTATTGTGAGTGCGATAGATAATTTGGTAGGTGGAACTGCAGGTATGGGAATTCAGTGTTTAAATGTGCGTTTTAGATTTCCAGAGGATACAGGTTTGAAACTTCCGGGAATGATGCCATGAACAATTGGAGATTTATGATATGCATATAGTTCCTATTGATGGTGGGGTCTGTGCAAGCCTTGGGTTTGAATCTTCTGCTGTTTCTGCAGGTATAAAGAATCAAGAAACATCCAGGTTAGATTGTGCTTTAGTAGTCTCTCGTGAAAAGGCGGTTGTAGGAGGGGTATTTACGACAAATATGGTTAAAGCGGCACCTGTTATCTGGTGCAAAAAAGTCTGTGAAAGAGGAATTGCTCAGGCTGTATTTATAAACAGTGGTAATGCTAACGCATGCACTGGAGAAAAAGGTTTGATAGATGTTGAGTCTACTGCGAAAGAAGTTGCTCGCTTGCTAAAGATTTCTGAGGAAGAGGTATTAGTTTTAAGCACGGGAGTTATTGGGGTTCCGCTACCTATGGAGAGGATTCTTAAAGGTGTAAATGAATGCGTAAAATGGTTATCGCCGGAGCATCATTTGAATTGTGCGAGAGCTATAATGACCACTGATACTGTGCCTAAAGAGTATGCGGTGGCGATGCAAACTAATAAGGGAGTTGTTCGTATCGGGGGGATGGCAAAAGGAGCCGGTATGATATGCCCTAATATGGCTACTATGTTGTCTGTAATAACTACGGATGCTAAGATATCTAAATCATTTTTACAATCTGCTTTATCTTCTGTTGTTTCAAATACATTTAATTGTATTGCGGTAGACAATGATATGAGTACAAATGACTCAGTAGTGGTTTTAGCGAACGGTATGTCAGGAATAGATATAGAGTTAAACGAAGAAGACAAAGAGGTATTTTTGCATGCCCTCTATTTAGTTTGTGAAAGGCTCGCAAAATCTATAGTGAGAGATGGAGAAGGGGCTACTAAATTTGTTGAAATTGAGGTGGTTGGTGCCAAAAGTAGGGATGAGGCTAAAAGGGTAGCAAAGAGTGTAGCGGTATCTCAGCTATGTAAGACTGCCTTCTTTGGAGGTGATCCGAATTGGGGAAGGATAGTGTGTGCAGTAGGCTATAGTGGGGTGCCGGTAGACCCAAATAAAGTTTCACTATGGATAGCGGATATTAAAGTTTTTGAAAAAGGTGTTCCCACAGTTTATGAGGAAGAACTTGTTGCTAATGCAATGAAGAACAAGGAAATTAGGATCAAAGTTGATTTGGGTATGGGAGGAGAGAAAGTAGTTTTTTGGACTTCTGATTTAAGTTACGACTATGTAAAAATAAATGCTAATTATAGAACTTAATAAAGGATTTGAGATGGAAAAGTTCATAGAAAAAGCAAATGTATTAATAGAGGCTTTGCCATATATTAGAGAATTTTTCGGGAAGACAGTGGTAATAAAGTATGGTGGTTCCGCAATGCTTGATGAGAGGCTGAGGTTAGCTACTGCAGAGGATATAGTTTTGATGAAATATGTGGGGATGAATCCGATTGTAATTCATGGGGGTGGTCCTTCTATAAATGAGATGTTAAAAAAATTAGGGATTACCCCTAAGTTTACCTCCCAAGGGCTAAGAGTTACAGATGAGCAAACAATGGCGGTAGTTGAAATGGTACTTGCGGGTACAATAAACAAGGATATAGTTGCACTTATAAATAAGTGTGGAGGAAAGGCGGTGGGAATATGTGGGAAAGATGGTCATTTACTTTATGCGGAGAGAGAAGTGTCTGAAGAAGGGGCAGACATTGGCAGAGTAGGCAAAATAACTAAGGTGGATATTAAACTTTTGCAAGTTTTATGTGAAAATGGATTCATACCTGTAGTGGCTCCGATAGCAACTGATAAATCTGGTGGTATCTGGAACATTAACGCAGATACTGCCGCAGGTGAAATAGCATCTGCGTTAAAGGCGGAGAAGTTAGTTTTTCTTACTGATACTCCCGGGTTGCTTAGGGACCCTTCTGATCCTGATACCCTCATTCATCAACTTGCTTCCAGCGAGGTCCAGATTTTGAAGGATAGCAAGGTGATTTCCGGGGGTATGATTCCTAAGGTGGATGCCTGCCTGAAAGCACTACAAGAAGGGGTAAAAAGAACTCACATAATAGATGGGAGAATATCCCACTCACTTTTATTGGAGATATTTACTCGAGAAGGTTTAGGAACATTAGTGTACCTATCTTAAAATTTAGTTCTTTGAACTTTCTTTGCATTTGGAAATATTATTTAACTTAGGTAATTAAGGAGTTATTGCTATGCCGATGGACCCTTTGGAGATTATGTTTAAAGGTGGGATTTTAATGTGGCCTATTCTGCTGTGTTCAATTATAGGAGTATGCATAATAATAGAAAGGTTTTGGTTCTTAAGGAAGGCAAATGTTGACACGAGTGAATTTATGGATACGATAAGACAAGTGTTAAGGCAAAACAGGGTACAAGAAGCAATCGAAATTTGTAATAAAGTAGATGCACCAGTGGCAAGGATCTTGAAGGCGGGAATTCTCAAATATAGGAAGTCTAAAGAAGAAATTAGAGAGGCAATTGAAGATGCGGGGCAAATGGAAATACCTCGGTTAGAGAAGTATTTGTCTGCCTTGGCAACCTGTGCAAGTATAGCCCCGCTACTTGGGCTTTTGGGAACTGTTCAAGGGATGATAAAGTGTTTTGCCGCTATTCAAAATAAGCGTGGACAGGTCAATCCGTCAGACTTAGCAGAGGGTATATCTAATGCCTTGATAACCACCGCAGCAGGTTTAACAGTAGCCATTCCCCTTTTGGTCTTCTATAACTATTTTGTCTCGAGGGTGGATAATATGATAGTTGAAATGGAAATTAGTGCTTCTGAACTTGTGGATTTATTGACTCGTTACCATGGTGAGAAGGAAATATAGATATGAAATTCAAACGAAGAAATAATCAAAGTAAATGGATAAAGGCGAGTATAGACCTGACTCCATTAATTGATGTGGTATTTCAACTTTTGTTGTTTTTCATGCTTACTTCCACATTTGTAGTTACCGCTTCTATACCTGTAGAGTTGTCAAAAAGTGATTCTGCAGAGCAGTTGGAGCAGAAAGATGCCACCGTTACGCTTAGGTATGGAGAGGGAGGACCTGACAATCAAGGCGAAATTTACTATACTGAGGATAACGAGGTTCCTATTAAAAGTTGGCATGAGCTTACGCGAGCCCTTGAGAATTTTTACCAGCGTAAACCTGAGGGTTTATTGTTGATAAGGCCTGATAGACGGGTACCCACGGAGAGATTGGTAAAGATTTTAGGCATTGCTAATTCTGTAGGTATAAA
Source organism: Candidatus Hydrogenedentota bacterium (assembly GCA_026415215.1). Classification (GTDB taxonomy): domain Bacteria; phylum Hydrogenedentota; class Hydrogenedentia; order Hydrogenedentales; family Hydrogenedentaceae; genus Hydrogenedens. The sequence continues at coordinate 25,837 of JAOAHN010000138.1, read as the reverse complement.
GCACTACGGCATTGCCGCTGTTCCAGCAGAGGAAGAAGTTAAGTAGCGAATAATTGTTATTTGAAAAGTGAAATCAAATGGGCAAGAGGCGCACGAGAAAGTCCGTGCGCAGGCGAGAGGAAGTTTTTGAAGAGGACAAAAGAGTTGTTGAGATTCCTGAGCCTGCGTGGTTTTTTAAGGTGGAACCGGAGGATAGAGAGATTGAGAGAATATTAAAGACCACGCCTCAGGCAGATTTGTTAAGAGAGTGTAGAGGGGATAAAAAACGATTTTGGTTAGTTATCTTTTTTTCTTTTATACTTCACCTTTCTGTGGTTACTGTATTCAAGATAGTGGTTTATGTGCCTCGTACGGATCTCCAGTATATGAAGTTGAATCTTGTCCAAGTTGACTCTCCGGTTATATTGAGTAAGGGTTCTCAATTAAAAATTTCCCAAAGGATGGAAGGAACCCAATGGGATGATGCGAGTCTGTTACCAATGGAAGGTCTTCCAAAGGAAGTGGAATTGCCAAGACTTGAGTTTGAAGAAATGAAGAAGTTGAGGCTTAGGAGGACATTGGTGGAAGAGGATATGGAAGATCGACCCTTAATAGAGGAATTTAAAGATAGTTGGGCACAATTCGGTGTAGGAGTAAACAAGATTAGAGAGTCACTCTCAGCTCTTTATCCGTTCGGTGCGGACGAAAGAATAGAAACTAAATCCAGGGAAGACTTTTCTCCTATTTTAGTTCAAGATGTCGGTGGGGGAGTTAAAATCACTTATAGATTTTTAGAACCGCCATACAATAGGCGGATTCTCTTTGTCCCTGTGTCTTTGGAACTCGTAAATAAAATTAGAGACTCTTCGTATAAGAGCTATGATTTTATGATTGAGATAAATGCTGAAGGAGATGTGTTAAAAGTGCTTGATTTGAATATAGAAAGAGATGAGTATTCCAATAGTGTGAGTGAGTTGGTTAGCAACATTAAGTTTGAGCCACTTGCTGATTTGGGTCTGGAAAAAGGTATTCAACAAGTTACTTTGAAATATTCGATTGGCGTAGGAGAAAAATGATAGAGATATCTGTCACTTGGGCTTTTATTATATTTTCATTGTTAGTTTTAATATTGAGTGCTATTTTGTGGTATTTTTCCGAAGTGAATGCGAGACGAATCTATAGTTTCTACAAAGACCAGTATGTGTGGAAGTGTTCATATTGTGCCTTCGTGTATCTCGATACTGAATCTGAAGAAATATCTAAATGTCCAAGATGTAATAGTTTTAATGTGATATATCAAGATGTAGGAGGGACGGGAATTACGAGGGTAGAAGAGATAGAAGATTTTGAAAATACCTCCGCAGAAATAAGAAAGAAAAATCCCTCGAGAAAGAAAAATCCTCATGCTCGCAATAGAGGCCCTAGACGAAGGAGATAACTATTCTCGCTTTTTGAAAAATGATAGTAATCTATTTAGTAGATTCACTGTGGGGTATGGTTCTATGTATTTTAATTGAGGATGCTTCTGTAAATTTAGGTGGCAAGGCTCTCCAATAATTTTTATTGCACAGGCAGTGATATTGTCTGTTCCCCCACCCTCTATTGCTCTGTCTACAAGTAGGTTTAGTGATAAAGATAGGTCATCAGATTCTAATAGCTCTTGGATGACAGAGTCATCAACCATATTGCTCAACCCATCTGTGCATAGTAGGAGTGTATCACCTTCTTGGAGGTACAGAGAGAACATATCTACATCTACAGTATCCTTTACTCCCAGCGCACGAGTAATTATATTTTTCATATGATGATTCTTTGCTTCTTCTTTTGATATTAATCCCTCTTTTAGTTGTTCGGCAACTACTGAATGGTCAGTGGTAATCTGTTGTAATTTTTTACTATTTCTCTGTAAATAAACTCTGCTATCTCCTACTTGAGCGATGTAGGCATTGTCACCTGTTACAATTACTGAGGATAAAGTAGAACCCATTCCGAAGTAGTTCGGATTAGATTCGCTCAATGAGTAAATAGTCGAGTTAGCTTTTGATACTGCGTTCATTAGTGCGTAAGGTATAAGGAGGTTTCCATAAGCATAGTAAGATTCGCATAGGGTTCTTACAGCAAGTTCACTTGCGTGTTCACCTGCGGTTGCTCCTCCCATCCCATCTGCTACTGCGATTAGCATTCCTAAGTTTCTGTATAACTCTTCGTTCTGGGGCAAAGAAAAAATGCACCTATCTTCATTATTGACCCTCTTTAAACCTGTATCTGATATAAGGGAAACCGTATATGTATCATTCGACCAGGAATATTTATATCTCTGCTCGTCTTTGGGTCCTACCTCAATCGAAATGTTTTCCACTTTCTTCCCCTTTGTAACGATAATATAGTCTTTTTACCTATGATTAGAACTGTTTTTATCTTCGAAACCAGATGTTCTTGCACATATAAAAATAGGCCGTTGCTTTACCTCGTCGTATATTCTCGCTATGTATTCTCCAAGAAGTCCTATTCCAAGTAAATTTATTCCACCGAAAAAAGAAGTAGTAATTAGTTGTGAAGCCCATGCGGTAACTGCAAGTCCAGTAATGAATTTGTGATATAGGGCGAAAAGAATTAATCCTATGCATAGTAATAAACTAAGGATACCCGCAATCCTGAAAAGGAAGATGGGGACATAAGAGAAAGAAAAGAAGGCATTCATTGCAAGTGTCCAAAGGCCACGGAAGCCAACTCTATTCTTTTTGTCATATCTTGCTCGTCTCTCAACCTCAACTCCTATTTGTTTAAAACCGACCCAACTCCTTAGTCCTGGGAGATACCTGTTTCGTTCGGGGCACTGTTTTATTGCCTCTACGACTTTTCTGTCAAGCAATGAATAGTTACCTGCATCTAATGGTAGAGGGATTTGAGATGAGGCTGATAAGATTCTATAGAAAAGCCATGCTAAGACTTTGAATAACCAGCCTTCCTTTCGAGATTTTCTTATTGCGTAAACTACATCGTAGCCCTTTCTCCACAAATTTAAAAATTTTTCAAAGGCTTGTGGATCATCTTGGCCGTCTGAGTCCATAATGATTACCGCATCACCAGAGCTGTAGAATATGCCAGCAGTAATAGCAGAAGGGGCGCCAAAATTTCGAGCAAGGTGGACACCGAAGACTTTGCCAGGATTCTTGTTAACGAGTATATCTATTTTCTCTGTGCTCCCATCATTACTTCCATCGTTGACAAATATTACTTCAGTTGACTCAATAAGGTCTAATTCTTTTAGCTCACTCTGAATTTCAAGCAAGAATTTTTCTAAGAATTCAACTTCGTTGTAGACTGGAGCAATAATTGAAAACTTAAATTTTTTTATGTCGCTCATTTTCCTTTTTCGTATTTATTTTAATGTGCCAATTATTAATTCAATTGGATTGACATTACTTAAAAGTTGAATACCTATTAGTATAGTTAAAATCATAATAGCATAGTTAAAAAGTTTTTCTGAAACTCTGTTGTGTAACCATATTCCCAGATATGAACCCAAAGGCACGAGCGGGATTAGTAATAGGTCAAATTTAATTACCGACCAATCAATTAACCCTACCTGAATGTAAAAGGGAAGTTTTGTTATATTTATCAGGGTAAATGTCCATGCTACTGTGCCTACGAACAAAGTCTTACCTAAATTCTTCGAGAAGAGAAATAGGCTTACAATAGGACCTGCTGCGTGTGCCATGGTGGATGTAATCCCTGCTAAGATGCCCAGAATTATTCCCGCCTTTATTCCGAATTTTCTATTTTCTACGAGTTTCATTGAGGTCTCACGAGCCAAAATATAAAGTGCGAATACTATTGCTATGATACCCACAAATTGCTTTAAGATTTTTTCGTATTGTTTGATATCGTTTTCTCCCATATACCACCATAAGATAGAACCAATGATTATTCCTATTATTGATGGTATATATATCTCAAGAATCGGTTGCCATAACTTGTTGTTTCGGTGAACATATATTGCATTCAAATCACAAAGAATTAAGATTGGGAGAAGCGTAGCTGTTACCTTATTAGGTGGCATTACCAACATCATAAGAGGTACAGATAATATCCCGGCTCCACCCGCAAAACCTGACTTACTTATTCCTTGGATAATGACTCCTATACTTACAAAAGTCCAGAATACTATACTCGGTGTATTGGGGAGTGCATATTCTAATATCATAGTTCTCATCAGTAAGATTCCGCTGAAAAGAATATTATTCAAGTGGGAGATATTTTAACACATACTTGTGTTTTTATCACTGCTACCCGAGATTTTTCTTAGTTATTTGGGTGTGAAATTCTATAGAGGAGTTACCCAAATTTAGGTTGATTTGCATATTCGAAAATTTTTCAGTATTATGTAATTTGCATTTAAGAATTTATCAATTTTCCAGTTTTAGAGGAGAGTATCTATGTTAAATCTTGGTTATTTTGTAGAAGAAACAGCGAGACGATATCCTGAAGTGTTGGCAGTTATATATGAAGATTATAAGTTTACCTACTCTGAGCTGAATAAGCTTTCTAATAGAGTAGCAAACATTCTGAAGAGTAAGGGAATAGGAAGGGGAGATAAGGTCGCTGTAATGATTCCTAATCTGCCTTATTTCCCTATGGTTTATTATGGGGTATTAAAGGCAGGGGGAGTGGTTGTTCCAGTTAATGTGTTATATCAAAAGATGGAAATAGAGCACTATATTCGGGATTCGGAGTCGGTGGCATTTTTTGTTTTTCACGGTTGTGCTGATGAAGCCATAAAAGCGTTTAAAGATGTGCCTTCCTGTAAGCATTTGATAATTATCCCTCCAGTGGGAAATTTGGATGAATTAGAGTTTGGAGAAAATTTCACAAGGTTGATGATGGAAGCGAGTGATGAGTTTGATCCCGTTCAAACTATGCCCGACGATACCGCAGTTATCTTGTATACATCAGGAACTACCGGTGCACCGAAAGGGGCAGAACTTACTCATTTTAATATGTTCTTCAATGCCTACTATGCATCCCATGAAATAGTTAGGGTTACACCGGGACTTAGAGCACTCGCAGTTCTACCATTATTTCACTCGTTTGGCCAAACCTGCGTAATGAATGCGAGTATTTTGGGCGGAGGCACTATCAGTATGCTTCCGAGATTTGAGACTCGCAAGGCAATGGAGTTGATAGTAAGAGATAAGATAAATGTTTTAGCAATGGTGCCTACGATGTATGCTTTTATCCTGAATGTTGAAGAGTGGCAGAGTTATGATTTCTCCTCAGTAAAGCTTGCGGTATCAGGGGGTGCAGCATTACCTGCGGATGTCCACCATCGTTTTCGTGAGCGATATGGAATAACCATTTTAGAGGGATATGGTTTATCTGAGACCAGTCCAGTGGCCTCATTTACCATTCACGGGGAAGAGGTGAGGGTGGGTTCTATAGGTAAACCTATATGGGGAGTAGATATGAGGATAATGCGGGATGATGGCACATTCGCAGAGCCTGATGAGATTGGGGAGATAGTAATAAGAGGTCACAATGTAATGAAAGGATATTATAAACGTCCTGAAGCTACTGCAGAGGTAATAGCTAATGGATGGTTTCATACTGGTGATATGGGGAGGATGGATAAAGATGGCTACTTTTACATAGTGGATAGGAAGAAAGATTTGATAATAAGAGGAGGAATGAACATATATCCGAGGGAGATAGAAGAAATTTTATATACTCATCCGAAGGTTCTCGAGGCTGCGGTAGTGGGAATACCAGATAAACTGAGAGGAGAAGAGGTCAGAGTGTATGTAGCTCCTAAGGAGGGTGAAGAGCTCCAACCTGAAGAGATAATGCAATTTTTGCAGGAGAGAATAGCAAAATTTAAATGGCCTAAGGATGTAGTTGTTTTACCCCAACTTCCAAAGGGTCCTACTGGTAAAATTCTCAAGAGAGAATTAAGAACGATGCCTATAGTCTGATTAATTATAAATAGCTAAAAAGTGATAAAGGAGGGAATTTTAATTAATTTTAATCAAAAATAAAAAATATGATTTTATATAGTAAATAAAATATATGAATAAAAGTGAAAAATATGTTGACTTTTACTATTAATATATTGTATATATATTAGTGGTATGCTACAAAATATTGGTAGCATGCCCTGGGTAACCTGTTAAAAAACTTAAAACTCTAAAAAGGAGAAAGGGAAATGGCCGCAACAAAGAAAGCCGCTGCAAAGAAGGCCACAGCCAAGAAAGCCCCAGCTAAGAAGGCCGCTACAAAGAAAGGCTGTGCAAAGAAGTAAACCCTTTTTAATAATAGGGTGAATCTAAAAGCACAGGCTACTAAAATCAGTAGCCTGTGCTAAAAATTTTTAAATGACACATTGTATTTATCTTTCCTGTCCAAATAAAAAATTATATTTTAATTTATGGAGTTTAAACTGCTATATGGTTATTAAAAAAAGAGTAATATTCTTTATGATTGTTTCAGTCTCTATATTTCTTTTGTTAAACAGTGGGGCTTCTTCTTCAGAAAATGTGATTAAAATAATGTCTTTTAACTTGCGATATGGTACTGCTCCTGATGGAGCGAATCATTGGAACAATAGAAAAGAAATTTTAGTAAACGCTATTAAACAATACTCTCCGGATTTAATAGGGAGTCAGGAATGTCTTGAGTTCCAGGCAAAATTTATAGAGAAATCTTTGCCTGAATATAGTTGGTTGGGTAGGGGCCGTGAAAAGGCTGATGAGGGAGAGAGAGTAGCTGTTTTTTACAAAAAGGATAAGTGGGAGGTGGTAGAAGAAAAGTATTTTTGGATTTCCGAGACACCTGAAGAGCCTGGTTCTAAGTCTTGGGATTCGAGTTGTCCAAGAATAGTGACATTTCTGAAACTTAGGGATAAGGTTAGAGATAGGTTGATGTATTTTGTGAATGTGCACTTGGACCATAAAGGGGAAGTAGCGAGGAAAAAAGGAGCTGAAATGATTGTGAATAGATTGAAAGGTGTGAATGATAAGTTAGCAACAATAATAACGGGAGATTTTAATGCACCTGCTGAAATAAGTGAGCCATGGAAAATTTTTGTTGAGAATGGATATAAGGATGCGTGGGTAAATGCTTCACAGAGAAGAGGTCCTGTATCGACTTGGTGTGGATTTAAGGGACCTGACTATGAATCAAATAATAGGATAGATTGGATATTGTTCAAAGGGAATTTTGATGTAGTTGAATGTGAAACAGTGTTGTACAGTGAAAATGGGAAGTATCCATCAGACCATTTTCCTGTGTTAGCTGTTTTCAAGATATTGGAAGACTGAGCCTCATTGGCAATCGAGTTCCTATAATATTTATAATACCTTCCATCTTTTTTAATCTTTGTTGTAAGGAGTGCGATCTTTGGGGAAAGTTAAAGTAGTAACTTTTGATTTATGGGATTGTTTGTTTGTTGACGATAGCGATGAACCCAAAAGGGCCCAAGCTGGATTACCGAGCAAAAAGGTATCTCGTCGTGAGATTCTCCACAAAGAGCTTTCAAAGTTTGAGGCTATAGAGAGAAAAATTGTAGATGTTGCATTTGATGTTGTTGATTCGGCTTTTCGAAAAGTGTGGCATGACCAATTGGTGACATGGACAGTAGCAGAGAGATTGTCTGTTTTATTAGAGGGCTTGAATAAAAACCTGCCTCAAGATTTGTTTGAGGAGATAGTGCGTTCATACGAAGATATGGAAGTAGAATTTATGCCTGATCCTGCTCCTGGTGTTATGGATGCATTAAAAGAGTTGGCGAAGAAATATAAACTTGCAGTGATTTCGGATGCTATATTTACTCCCGGCAGAAATTTAAGGAAAATTTTGAAAGCTAATGGCATGTATGATTTTTTTGAGTTTTTTGTTTTCTCTGATGAAATTGGATTTGCAAAACCACATCCTGCTGTTTTTGAGACGGTTGTAAAGCGCTTTGGGATTGATTTTGAGAACTTGGTACATGTGGGAGATAGACCGCATAATGATGTAATTGGACCTCAATCTTTGGGAGCTCGAGCTGTTCTCGTTACAGTTGTTAAAGAACGCCCTTTGGAGGGAGTTATCCCAGACGCTATATGTAGAGACTATGACGACCTGCCGAGGATAATAAGTGAGTTAGATAAAGGTTAGTAGTGTAAATAAAGGAGTAGCACTTATGAGTAATAAGGCACCTCGTTTTTTGATAGTTGATGGTTACCCACCAGAAAGCAGAGAGCAGTTTAATCAAGTAGGTATGCGACTTGCAGGTGTGCTCTATGCGGACCTGTTGGTAAAGTATTTACCAGAGGCAGAGTATGATATTTGGTATAGCAGTGACGAAGGGGCAGTTGAACCTACAGATGAGCAATTAAGTCGTTATGTTGCTGTTATCTGGCCTGGATGCAACTTGACTATATATCATGACGATCCAAGAGTCTACAAACACATAAGATTATGCCATAGGTGTTATGAGGCGGGAATTCCGCAAATAGGGAGTTGTTGGGGTATTCAGCTTGCCAACTATGTAGCTGGGGGGAAGGTCGAAGCCCATCCAAAAGGGCGTGAAATGGGTATTGCGACAAAGATAAGACTTACTGAAGAAGGGAAGAAACACCCTATGTTTAAGGGTAAACCAGAAGTATTTTCACATCTTGTAAGCCATGATGACTATGTCACGAAACTTGCAGATGGCGCTATTTTATTAGCAGGCAATGACTGGAGTCCTGTTCAAGCTTGTGAAGTCCACTATAAGAACGGAATTTTCTGGGCAACACAATATCATCCTGAATATAACCTATATGAGATGGCGAGGCTAATCATAGCTCGGGAACAGAAACTTATTCAGCAGGGGATGTTTCGTGACCATGAAGACTTGATAGTCTATGTTACGAGGCTCGAGATGGTTTATCAGAATCCTTCTCTGAAATATATAAGATGGCAGTATAAAATCGATGATGATTTAATTGACGATAGAATTAGAGAATGTGAATTTATAAACTGGATAGAAACTATTGTGAAGCCAATAATTAAAAGTGTTCAGTAGAAAATAAAAAGTTTTTAATCATTAGTCGTTTTGTTTTTAGGATTTTCTTGGAATACCTCTGAGGTATTCGCTATATTTGCATAAATTTGCGAGAGCTCTTGCCATCGATATAGGACTTTGGAATACATATAGCCCAAGTGTTTCTAATCTTTTAATCACTGGGTTAGGAGTAGAGCCTCGTGAGAGTATGGTGGTGTCAGATGCTATCAGTACTGGTTTCTTAGTTTCCTGCATTAATGCACGGATAAATTCGGCATCCCTAAGCTCTATTTTCAGGCCTATTTCGGCGAGTTTATCTAAACCTAAATTTTGTGCAAGCGTAGAATTTTGGAATCTCGGTATGGATTGAGCCACATAACCTATACCGAGTATAACAAGTATGTCAACTTCAGGTGCATTTATCATAACCTCAAACGCATTTTTAAACAGGTCAACATTAGTTCCTGCTACCATGTCTACCGGGTTGTTTCTGTTCCACCAGCTTGGCATAATTTTGTCTAATTTGTTAATTGTTTCTTCTGATAACACAACAACATTTAATCCTTCATTGGTACATGCGTCTGCAGTAATCACTCCCCATCCACCTCCTTGAGCAAGTATACCTACATTTCTTCCATTTGGAAGTGGGAGATTCTGGAGTATGTGGGCTGTCTCTATTGCTTCATATATATCTTCTACAAGTATACCCCCGTGCTGAATACATAAGTTTTTGAATAATCTGTAATCTGTTGCGAGTGCACCGGTGTGCGAAGATGCTGCCTTTGACCCTTCTTTTGTTCTGCCTCCTTTTATGACTATGACTGGTTTTCGACGGGATACTTTTCCTAATGTCCGAAAGAATTTTAAGATATCTTTTTCAGTTTCTATATAAGCAAGAATTGATTCTGTTCTCTCATCGATGTTGAAGTATTCAAGGTAATGATAGTTTCTAACTACTGCCTCATTTCCAGTGCTAATGAAGTTTGCTATTCCTAAGTTGTGCTCTTGTGCCCAATTCATTATAGTGGCGCCTATATTACCACTTTGAGACAGTATACTCAGTTTTCCAGGGAGTGGATATCTACCGACCATAGAACAAAAGAGGTTCGTTGGAGAAGGACTTACTACACCTGCACAGTTAGGACCGATTATACAAAGTTTGTGGGTATGGGCAAGTTCTTTGAGTTTTTCTTGAGCTCTTTTTGCATCTTCCGAGGGAAGTTCGCCAAATCCAGCAGTTATTACTAATATAGTCTTTATACCTTTCTCAATGCAGTCTTCTATACACTTAATCACATTTATAGGTGGAACTATTATAACTGCAAGGTCTACTGGATCAGGTATATCTTTTACTGTTGGATAACACGGTATTCCCAGCATTTCTTGTCTCTTAGGATTTACACCGTATATTTTCCCTTTAAACTTCCCCTCTAATGTGTTTAATAATACCCTGAATCCCCATTTCAGTGGAGAGTCTGTTATCCCTACTATTGCTATACTTTGTGGTTCGAATAATTTTCTTAGTTGAGAAAGGTCAAAGGTCGTTTCGAAATCTTCAAGCGGTGATTGAGATAATTTGTAAGATGTGCCAATGCTATAGGCAAGTACATCAACAGCAACCGGTGAAGCATTTCGAATAACTACAGGGTTTAATTCAATCTGCGAAATAGAAGATTCTTCACTAAATAGATTTTCCAGGCTTTTCAACATAGAAAATAGTTGTTCTAAATTAATCGGTGGTTCTCCGCGGAATTCATCGAAGATTTTTCTACATTTTAGTTGATGGATCATTTCCTGGAGGTCTACAAATGATATGGGAATATTTCTGAAAGATACATCCTCGAGTACTTCCACTAAAATTCCCCCGGTTCCTATGTAAATGCAATCTCCGTAGTGATTGTGTCTAAATGCACCTATTATTAATTCTCGTTTTCCTGGTATATATTTTTGTATAAGAAATCCGTTGAGAGAAAATCCATTGGAATTTTTGATTAACCTATGTATTGCGGAAGTAAGATGATTTTCGTCCATTATGTTATTGATTACTAACCCATAGTCGCTTTTGTGTTCTATCCCTTCTACCAATCCTTTAAGTGTTATTGGGTAGCCAATTTCATTGGCATAGGTTATTATTTCCTCACTTGTTACGGCAAACTTTGTTGGGGCAAATGGAACTTTATATTTGCTCAGTAGTTCTATAGCAATTTTCTCATCCAAAATAAAATTTTTTTCTGACGGACTACTCATTTTTCTCTGTCCTCTTTTGAATATAGGTACATTATTATAAATAAAAGTTAATGTTAGTTTTTTTCTTTATTTATGATAGAGTCTTCCAATTTTTTGTAGAAGAGTGCTTCTTTGTTAGATAGAGTGCCTTCTTGAATCATTTTAATAATTTTCTCTGTGTCTGTAGGTTTGCCAGTAGGTGACAGACTTCTACCTCTTCTGTGACGATGTTGTTTGTGAAGTGGGTGAGATTGATTACTTAAGTTGTCATCTAACTGAGAGTAAGAACTATCTACATTTTTTTCAATTAGAATTGATTCAGAAGTTGATTGTAGTAGCGAAACTACGCAGAAAGCAGATGCTGAAACGACAGAGATTATTATAAATATATAATCAGATTTTCTCATTGTTGTAGCATCTATTACACTGGATACAGTCTATTTCCTCTTTATATCTAATTCCGAGGTCACATTTCGAAGGGAGGGTCTTTTGCCAGAGTTTTTTGAGGAGTTTTATGCTTTGTAGGATACTTAAAAAGGCACCTGTGGGACACACTACTCTGCACCAGAAGCGGTTATATAGAATACTTAGAAGTAGTGCAATTGTACCTATTATAAATGGTAGTGAGGAGTAGTCGAGATTGAAGAAAGTGATTAGCGGGTCTGCATTTAGAATTTTTATATCTGAGGTTAGTAGGTATCCTGTGAGAATAATGAAGAGAATCCAGTACTTCAGTTGTCTGGAAAAATACCAGGCTTTTGGAGAAGGGAAAATATACTTGTTTATGCGAGTTAGGTCTCCTAATAGTTCTGATAGAGCACCGAAAGGACAAAGATAACCACAATAGATGTTTCCGAAAATTGGGACTATAAGAATTGGAATGGCTAATAGAAGAAACGGTGTAGTAAAACTGATGTTTGTGTATGTTTTTTCGTTTATCAAGGTGATTATATGAAAAGTAGAGAGTTGGATGTTGAAATAAATTCCTAAAGTAATAACTGCTAAACCAAGCCATAAGTATCTGATGGTTTTATTTGTTTTATATCTGATGAATAGGGATAATATAGTGAAGGCTAAAAGGGTATAAAGAGAAAAATTTTGTGTAGCCCTAAATTTCTCTGTTAGTATGGGGGAAGGTAAGGTATTTTCTTTTATAAGATAGGCGAATCTTTCTCCTGCAAATCTAATTGCCCTTCGAACTGCTTCAGAAGAGGTAGTAGCCCCAGATACTATATCCACTGATTCCACTGTCTCGGGAGAAAATATATTTTTGCCATTATACAGAAATAGATAATTCTCTACTCGGGAAAAATACGCAGGTGTTTCTTCTGAATTAATCACTTTTACATTCTCGATTATGCCCTCTTTATTTACTCTTACTGCGAGGTCAATTTCTCCTGAGTAACCTACAACCTTGAATATAGTTGATGTCTGGAAAATATAACCGACGGTTTCATTAGTATCCCTTGCCTTTACCTCAAAAAATAGAATTTCCTTATTGTTCAATTTCTTTTTAGTGGGAGAGAGTGTTTCGTCTTTGGTCATTTCTTTAGCTACAAGGGAGAATTCGTCTTCCGGGATGGGGAGTGTCTGAATTTTAGAGACAAAATACCAGCATATTATGCATAGAAAGATTCCAGTTAGAGTATACCCAATTTTTCTTCCCCAAAGTGGAGTAATGGCAATTTTAATTGGTGAGATTAAGAAATAGCAAATTAACGCTATAGTTAGTAAAAATAAAATAAAGAATATTGAGAAACTGAGAGATGCAACTGGTATTATAATCAGAGGGAACACAATGGCACCTACGCAAGCACCTATATGGTCCCATATCTCTAAATGGGTTGATATGTAGAGTGTAGTATTATTTTGTAGATTCTCGAGAACTATTGAAGTAATCAAGCCACTGAGAAATCCACAGGTAAATAGACTAACTAAGTATTGGATAATGGAAAGGCTTCGAAAAGTAGATAAAGTATGCAGTAACCACAATACTGATGTGAGTGCTAATATTATTAGGATTATTTTTTTATAGGAACTGTGAATTGAGACAATTCTATTATACATAAGTGGAGATACAGTTATTCCGAGCATAAAAAATGATGAGAGTATGCCTATATAAGTTGTCATACTTCCATAAGTGAATTGGAAAAGTGTAAGGTATATGATACTCATCCCTATTGCAGTTCCCCCTATGGAGGCCATAGTGAAAGCGAATTCAGGGAGGGATGAGTAGACAGGCTTTATATGTGTGGATATTTTCAGCTTATATATTAGCCTTAAAGTCAAAAACAGCAAGGGAAGTCCTAAGGAGTATATAACCACTAACTTCTCTATTGTTGGCAATCTATTGATAATGCCGACTAAACCGGATTTGGATAGGTAGAACAAGATGCTAAATAAAAAACTCCTTACATTTTGTTCTGTTACTAATAGGTTATTCCTGCTGTAAGACTTAATTACTTCTTCATATATGTCCCTTTGAAATCTTATTCTATCTGGTGGGTATAGGCTTCTGATAATTTTAGGATTGATTTCCGGTAAGTTTTGTAAAAACTTGGATAATCTTGTTTCAAGTGTGGGGATGTGTTCTGACATAGGAAATTCATCAGATGCAAATATAAAGCTCTCCTCCCCTGGTTTTATTGCAAGTGTAGAGAAAACCGTAGATATGGTGTAGAATATCGAAGCACCATAAATAGATAACTCGGTTCCTAAGAAATTTTCCCCGCCTGTTATGGCAAATCCGATAATGCCCTTTTCTGTGAGGTGACTCTTGAGTTTTTCAAAAAAACTTTGGGTAGTATATCGAGAAGATGAAATAGTTGTAGGGTCTCCAGTGTATACAATTATGGCATCGTATTTTTCGTCGGTAGAAGATAGAAATTTAGTTGGCTCTATCTTCTGAAGGAATACTTTTGATGTCTCGATAGAATTTTTTTTCGTGACTTGATTAAGTAGCTCTTGTCCAATCTGGAAGTCAGTTGGTAACCATATAATTTTTTCTAATTCATCGATTTTAGCTAAAAAGGGTATAGTGTATATAAACCTTTCGCCGATCAGAACTATAGTTCTTATATCTTCCTTTTGCGAGAGAATAGTTGCGGTTAGTGTTAGACCATAATCATCATTTGGAAAGCTTAAAAAAGGTTTTTTATTTTTTAAAACTGTTATTTGGTTGTTTTTTTCTCCTATTAAGTATTCAGCTTGCTGGGTTATTATTTTCCTCTCCCATTTTCCAGATTGGATAGCTTTCTCCCAGGTTAGTCCATTTTCCAACTTATCTATGTAGTTACTTAGAATGGGTATAAATGGTAAAAGCAAAATGAGGATAATTTTCACCAAATAACCGTGTTTTTGTAATCCTACAGAGAAGATGATTAACCATGTGGATACAAGAAAAGGAATCCATAAAGACAACCCGAGATATATGGAAAGTGTGGTAATCAGACCTCCGATAACGGAGCCTAATGCCTCTAATGCATATACTTGCCTTACTATATTTGGGGAGGAAGTTTGTAATAGTATCTCGGGATTTCCTTTTTGATTTTGTTCATACCATAGGTTAGCGAGGGGGAACAGAAGTCCAGTGAGGAAACTAACTGCTGAAGGGGCAAGAAATGCAAAGATTAAAATTCCACTTATTGGGAAAGTTTCGTAGATAGGAGTCTCGTAGATTCTGTGAGCATTGCTTATAAGAAGGTGGCCGATTATCCAAGAGGGAATGTATAAGAGGGTCAGTAGAGGAAAAATATTTACCTTACTCTTGAACCATCTACTTGTAACTGCACCAGGAAAAATCCAGAAAAACCAGGAGGCAAAGAAAAGTCCTATAGTTAGTTCATTAGCTTCAAGGGTATTAAGAAAATCTCTTATTAAAATTGATTGTGTAGATAAAGAAAATAATCCAATTGAGACTATTAAGATGTTCTTATTCACCTTTTCAATCTTCGTGGAATACTTCTGCTTCGAATACTTCAAATTCAGCGTCTTCTTTGTAAGCATCTGGAAGTAGCCCAGCCTTCATAGAGAGATGTTGTAATGTTTGGTGTAGATCCCAGTTTTGTTCAGGTGCTACTTGGGGGAGAAATAATGCCTGATGATAACCCTTTTTTAATATAATTCCGTGTTTTCCAAGCTCTATTTCGTTGTAGTGATTGATTTTTCGTGGAGGTGTGAGTAGAGAGATCTCAATTTTTATTTTTTTTAATTCATCTTTGGTGATTGGGAAGAATCTGGGGTCTTTAAACCCGGCGTTGTAGGCATTTTGTATTACAGATTTGTAAAGAGGTTTTGTAGCAAATATCTCACCTATGCATCCTCTAAGGTCATCAGCAATTTTAAGGGTTACAAATACTGCTCCTGGTTCTTTCATCTTATCGGTGAGTAGGATAGGCAATTCCGAGTCAGAAGGAAGTTTCCCTTTATCGAGCACATATTCGAGTGTCCACCTTGCGAGTTTTAATAAATCTCTCTTTTCTTGGGGTGTCAAAGTTGAGGAGGTATCCATAGTTCCAAGCTCTCCTTTCTCCCAGGTTCCAGTTATAGCAATACTTAAGTAACTAACACTATTATTATAATCACCTGTTAAATCACCTGAGCGGGTGTAATCTATTAAGTTAACTTTTATATCGGTTGGAAGTAAGGATAGAATAACCCCAATACCGTAGGGACCACAAATTGTAATGCCTGTTGTGTCGAGATATTCATAAAAACCTCTTAAATCTTTCTTTTCTATATACTCATAAGCTCCCATATCATATTTTTTGAGATTATCGGGTATATTATCAGTGAAAGGTTTATAACCATAGTTATTGCCATAGTGGGTGAAATCACTGCTGGCGATAACAAGAGTGTTTTCATCAATTATCTTTTTTAATGTGTTTGCTACTTTTTTAGTTGTTTCGAAGTCGAGCTTCCCACATACTATTGGAACTAACTTAAAATCTTGCTTTGAGTATTGGAGCAAAGGCAGTTCAATTTCTACACTGTGCTCACCGAGGTTCGCTATAGGTATGTTTTTGAAGTAGGGGGATTTGGATATAACATTTATAGCTTCTTTGTCGATAGGAATTTTACCCAGAGGGGTTTCATAAAAGT
Organism: Candidatus Hydrogenedentota bacterium; assembly: GCA_026415215.1. Classification (GTDB taxonomy): domain Bacteria; phylum Hydrogenedentota; class Hydrogenedentia; order Hydrogenedentales; family Hydrogenedentaceae; genus Hydrogenedens. The sequence continues at coordinate 9,507 of JAOAHN010000138.1, read as the reverse complement.
CTACATCTGTAGGAATGCTTACCATATTTTCTATTGGTGCTCGGTGGCTTGTTCCAAGGATAATAACTCTGTGATATTGTTTTGAGCCTATCGATTTTATGCCTTTGACTGCTGTTTTCCCTGAGTAAGCATAGCCCGCGTGGGGTAATATAAGGGCAATAACATTCTCAAGAGGGGCATTAGTTGCTTCTGAAAAAAGTGATTCTATCTCTTTCTTCAGTTTTTCTGGAGAGGAGTCATACCACCTCCCTGCGATTAATGAGGTGTATATGTTGGGTTTGCCCTCTTTTATCCCCGTGGATTCAGATTTTCCTTCATCTATCTGAGCAGTACAGGAGGCATTTATTAAAATGAAGGTGAGAATTAAAATTGATTTTTTTTCATAGTTTCTCAGGTCTATGTGCATTTGCCTTCTCCTATCTAAAGGGATTAGCCTGCCCACTTAGATATTTGAGTTATAGAGTAAAGTAGTTTCTGGGATAGTGAAGATTTATTATGCTTCTGAAAAGGGATAGCGAAGGTAAATCTTGGAATAGATTTTCTAAAGTTTGTTGAAATAGTAAAGAAAACAGTAATTATGAAGTTCCTTCGAGTCATTCCCAGACTCCGTATATTAATGTTCCACAATAGGGGCATTTTCCTTTATTCAATAGATTTTTTATAACATTAAACCCATACCTTTCAACAAGTTCACTTTTGCATTTTGGACAGTATGTAATTGAACTTTCCCTATGGCGTATGTTACCAATGTAAACATATAATAGCCCTTCGCTGATTGCTATTTCTCTCGCTCTAATTAGAGTTTCAAGGGGTGTAGGAGGTAAATTGGTCATTTTATATCGAGGGTAGAATTGTGAGAAGTGTAGGGGTGTATCAGCTCCTAAGTTAGAGGCAATCCATTTAGATAATTGGCGAAAATCTTCATCGGAATCGTTTAAGGTTGGAATTACCAAGTTGGTAACCTCTAATTCTTTACCCGCTTGCTTAGTTAGTTCTAATGTTCTAAGAATTGGCTTTAGGCTTCCATCACAGACCTCTTGATAAAATTTTTCTGAAAAACCTTTTAAGTCAATGTTTGTGGCATGTATCAATGGTATAAGTAATTTGTAGGGTTCCTCGTTAATGAAGCCCGCTGTTACGAGAACATTTTTTACTCCTACTTCGAAGGCATACTTGCAACAGTCATAGGTATATTCGTAGTAGGCAAGAGGTTCAGTATATGTGTATGCAATCGACGGACATTTATATTTTATTGCCAGATTTACTATATCTTGAGGAGATATGTATTCGGTCTCTATGTCAGTAGGCTCTGCCTGTGAAATTTCCCAGTTTTGACAATTTTTACAATGCAGATTGCAACCTACAGTGGCGAGGGAAAGGATAGGGGTTCCAGGAAGAAAATGATATAGTGGTTTTTTCTCCATCGGGTCAATGTGAATTGAGCAAGGATGCCCGTATGTAAGGGCAGTGAGTTTTCCATCTACATTGACTCTGATTCTGCATTCCCCCTTTTGTCCCGGGGCAAGAATGCAATACCTTGGACACAGTTCACATTGAATGAGATTAACCATTTTTTAACTCAGAGCATTTACTTAAATTATAAAACGATTCAGTGGCAAAGTTGGTAGAAATTTATACCCACTATTTCTATTTACTAAAAGTTGCAAAGTTGTGATTGACTGGAAAAATGTCTTTTAATTAGTTATATTTCTATAACAATTTTTGCTTATAGGTTGATAATTTATAATCATGTTTATTTTCAGGATATTCTCACGGCTTATAGTTTTATGGGTCATTCTCCTTGGGATTTTGGGGTATACCTATCCTCATTCTTTGAAGATATTTGAGCCATATAAGGATTGGTTTTTCATAATAACAATGGTAGGTATAGGAATTGTTTTACGGCCAGAAGACTTTATCCCTATAATTAAGGCTCCTTACTGGGTCCTGTTGGGGACATTAGCTCAATTCACGATAATGCCATTAGGAGGATTTTTTGTTGCCAAGATATTGAATTTGCCACCTAAATTGGCAGTAGGTGTAATAATTGCAGGTGCTACCCCGGGGGCCATGGCATCAAATGTAATTTCGTACTTAGCTGGGGCAGATGTTGCATACTCAGTAGCTTTGACGAGCACAAGTACATTGTTGTCTCCCATAATAACTCCTTTGTGGACCTATATTTTGGGAAGTGTATATCTGTCTGTTCCGTTTTGGGATATGTTTATGAGCATAGTAAAAATGGTTATACTTCCGCTAATTTGTGGATTTGGTATAAGGTATTTTCTTGGCGACAAAGTTAATAAGATTATTGAGGTTTTTCCCGCTTTGTCTACTTTGTGTATTGCTTTTATTTGTGGGTTAGTAGTTGCACTCAATGCAGAGAAATTTAGTCAATTATCCATTCTCGTTTTTTTAGCAGTAATATTGCACAATTTTTTAGGATTGAGTTTGGGCTACTTTGCAGGTATTTTGTATAGATTTGATGAGAAGAGAAAGAGAACATTGGCTATAGAAGTAGGGATGCAAAATGCGGGATTAGGTGCAGTTCTTGCGCTAAATCATTTTTCTTCAGAAACCGCTTTACCAAATGCACTGTTTGCAACCTGGTGTATAGTTACTGCATCTATTCTTGCTGAGTTTTGGAGAAGAATAGATACAATGAAAGTGAGGAATAAAAAAGTTAATTTATTACAGAAAGAGATTGAAGGAGAATAAAAATGAGATCTTTATTAAGAGGAACTATTATATTGGCTTGTTTGTCCTCTAATTTCATTTTCTATTACCCTGCCGAAAGTGATACAAATGACTATCCAGACCGCTTTAATGTAGTTTGGACTGAGCCAGGGGAAGATTCTTCAGATTCTATGCCTATTGGGAATGGTGATATAGGTGCAAATGTTTGGTCAGAAAGAAATGGAGATATTGTTCTTCTATTGAGTAAGGTTGATTCGTGGGATGAAAATGGTCAGCTTTTGAAATTAGGTAGGATAAGATTTGCTTTAACGCCTCCACTTGTGGAAGATAAGAAGATTTTTACCCAGACACTCAATTTGAGGGATGGAACTATCCTTTTCGATAAGGGAGGTGGCGAGTTAAGAGTAGTTTTGCGGGTAGATGCGAATCTCCCTGTTGTAGTGGTGGAGTTTATTGGCGTAGGAACATTTGGGCTGAAAGTGTCTCCTGAGGTGTGGCGAACTGCACCGAGGCATTATACCAAGGATGAGGTGAACCAAAGCTGTTTGATTCAGAGACCTGAAGAAGGGATAGTATATCCCGATGTGATAGTAAATGAATCGGGATTTGAGGGAGTCGCAGTATATCATCACAATAAAACCTCGGTCTGGGGTTATTCAATGGATTTACAGGGATTAGGTGCTTATAAAGATAGATTTGTGGATCCTTTAAAAGATAGAGTGTTTGGGTATTTAGTATGGGGTGAGGGACTTAAAAAGGGTGAGAGTAATACATTATTGGGGCAAGGCTTGAAAGTATATAAAGTATATGTGTTATGTGATACTATGCACCCTGGCACAGGAGAGAAATGGGTGGAGAATATAAAATTATTGAAAGAGACACTTCTCTCTTCAATAGATACTTCATATGAGCGTCACAAAAAGTGGTGGGAAGAATTTTGGCAGAGAAGTTGGGTTATTTTAGATGGTGATGAGGATGCAAGAAAAATAAGTCAAATGTATACTTTGCAAAGATGGATCACTGCTTGTGGGAGTAGAGGAAAATATCCAGTTAAGTTTAACGGCTCAATTTTTACTGTTGAATGGAGAGAAAAAGGGAAGGTTCTATCAGACCCTGATTATAGGAGATGGGGAGGAGCCTACTGGTGGCAGAATACTCGTTTACCATACTGGCCATTACTATCATCGGGTGATTTTGATTTGATGAAGCCGTTGTTTGGGTTTTATATGGATGTAGTAGAGATTAGCAAAATAAGAAATAAAGTATGGTGGGACTGTGAAGGTATCTACATGCCTGAAACAATGTACTTTTGGGGGTTACATAGAAATGCTGATTATGGATTCAATAGGGAAGGAATTAAAGTGGGAGATGTTACTAATAGATGGATACGGTGGATATGGGGTAGTGGAGTTGAATTAATTATGATGATGCAAGATTATTATGAGTTTACTGAAGATAAGGATTTTTTTGAAAAGGTCCTCTTGAAATACTCGGAAGAGATTTTCAAATTCTTTGAAACAAAATTTTCTCGGGATTCTCAAGGCAAGTTAATGATATATCCTTCACAGGCGGTTGAGACTTATCAGAAAGGCGTTACTAACGATACCCCTACAATTGCTGGTTTACACGCAGTGTTAAGAAGATTTCTTTCGATGAAGAACAGTAAGATTACTGATGAGATGAGACAGAGATGGCAGAATTTGTTGAATTCTTTAGTTCCAGTCCCAGAGGGAGAGGAAGATGGAAAAAGAGTTATCTTGCCTGCACAGGTTTACGATCCTGAACGGGGCAATGTAGAAAATCCGGAGCTCTACCCTGTTTTTCCTTACAGACTTTATGGGATAGGGAAAGAAAATTTGGAAGTTGCAAGAAATACTTTTTATGCCCGGAAGGCGAAAGAGTTTTATGGGTGGCAACAGGACGCCATTCAATCTGCTATGCTCGGTTTGGTAGAAGAGACTAAGAAGATGCTCATAGCAAATGTTAACCACAAGGACCCGGAATCAAGGTTTCCAGCTTTTTGGGGCCCCAATTACGATTGGATTCCTGACCAGTGCCACGGTGGAAATATAATGTCTACTTTACAGTTTATGCTTTTGCAGTGGGATGGAGAGAAGATATATCTTTTCCCCGCTTGGGATAAGAAATGGGATGTAGATTTTAAACTATATGCTCCTTATAAAACTGTTGTCAGAGTAGTGTTAAGAAAGGGAAAGATTGAAATTTTAGATGTGGTTCCTAAATATAGGGAAAAAGATTTGGTAGTTTGTTTGGGTAGTTAAATCTTGATAGAAAATACGGTGGACGCTTAACCTAAAATACTCTAAGGAAGGGAAAAGAATGGGGTTATCAGGTGTTTTATTGTCTATTTTAGTGCTTTCTTCAGGTAATTTAGAACCAAAGATTAATCAGATACAGGTCATAGGAACCCACAATAGCTACCACAAAATTTCTGAGTATATTTCTCGGTTCAAGGACAGGTTTAATGCGTTTGAAATGTTGTATTACGAGTTGCCACCTATTAGAGCTCAATTAGATGTTGGTATTCGTTGTTTTGAGCTTGACCTTCATTATCATATTAAGCATGGTTGGTTAGTTTTGCATGTTCCCAAATTAGATGAGGAGAGCCATTGTAGATTATTATTAGATTGTCTTCACGAATTTAGGAGATGGTCTAATGAGAATCCTAACCACTTGCCCATTTGGATAATCTTGGATTTAACAAACGAGTATATAAATTGGGAAGGGTATAGATTGCCTGGTGTTAGTGAATTGAAAGAATTAGAAACAGTGATTTTAGAAAGTGTGGGTATTGAGAAAATAGTTACACCTGACTCAGTAAGGGGGGATTTCCCGACCTTAGAAGACGCAGTGCTTAATAATAACTGGATAAGCCTTTCTGAAGCTCGGGGAAAATTTTTGTTTATATTTCACAACAAGGGCAGATTGAGAAGAACTTACACAGGGGAGGATAAATCTCTGAGGGGGAAGTTGATGTTTGTAAACTCACTCCCAGGAGAAGGTTATTCTGCAACTATTATTTCTGTTAATCCTTCAAATGAAGAAATATCTTCGTGGGTAAGAAGAGGCTATTTTGTCATTACATTTGGATGTGATCCGAAGTTAGTAAGTTGCGATATATGTCCCAAAATTGATGATAAAGCATTTGCGAGCGGAGCTCAGGTAGTAATGACTGATTACCCTCCAGAAAGTCCACATCCCCAGACGGGCTACTACTTAGCTTTCCCTAAAGGTGAAACTTTTCGATGGAATCCATTAAATTGTCTCAATTGTGAGAAACTTTTAGGGGAGTAGTTAAAGAGTCTTCCGAGAGAGTTGGCTGTTTTTCTCAAGTAACTTTTTCTAATTCAAGATCTCCTTACAGTTTTTTTCGTTGAGGAAACTATTTTTATTTGAAGCGAGTCTTTCTATAACACCTCTTTAACTTCTTAACCTTAGGATAAATGAAATTATGAATTTCAATGTATTTGTAAGCACTTGTTTTTTGTTAGGCTTTTGGCTTAATTGCTGGGTAAGTAGCGATGGGCCCAAAATGAACCAGATACAGGTCATTGGAACGCACAATAGTTACCACAAAAAACCTCCTTACTTAGATTTGGCGATAAAAGTGGATAGTAGAGCGAAAAACTGGGACTATGAACATCTACCATTAGATATTCAGTTGGACAACGGTGTGAGGAGTTTTGAACTTGATGTACATAAAACATCTAATGGGTGGGAGGTTATGCATGTACCTCATTTTGATGATAAGAGTACATGTTCTTCGTTTGAGGAATGTCTGAAAGTGGTGAAAAGATGGTCAGACTTACATCCTTACCATGTTCCCATAATAATTTTGGTAGAGTGGAAGGTAGAAGGTCCTATTATTGACAAAAGTATAAAAGTGCCTGAGAAGTCTGATTTAGATGAACTTGACGGAATTATCACTAATATATTTCCACAAGAAAGGTTGATTATACCTGATATGGTGAGAGGTGATTTCCAGACTCTCGAGGAAGCAATATTAAAAAAGGGTTGGCCCTATCTTCAGGATGTGAAAGGTAGGGTCATGTTTGTGTTTCACAATAGAGGTAGGCTTAGAAATATATATCTTGAGGGGCATGAAACTCTGAAAGGTAGAGTTATGTTTGTAGACTCACGGCCTGGTGAGAGTGTAGGAAGTGTCTTAATTATTGATAATCCGTTTAATGAGAAAATTCCACAGTGGGTAAAAATGGGGTATATAGTCAGAGTTTTTGGAGGTAATCCCCGAAAGGATAATGTGGAGGAGTGTAAACTTAAAGATGAAATTGCTTTCTGTAGCGGAGCACATATAATTTCTACAGATAATCCTCCAGGGAGTCCTGATAAAAACACTGGATATTTTACAGTTTTTACTGATGGTTCCACTGTTAGATGGAACCCCGTAAATTATCATACCGATTCGGAAATAAAGCCCGAGATTATCCAAATAGACTACAATTCAAAATAGATATTCTTATGTTTCTTCCAAAAAAGTTTTGTCCAAGGAGGTCTGTTATCAAGAGTTTTGGCTTTAGATAACTCTTGTAACCATTTTCTTAAGAGTTTTTCGTGTGTGTCAAATGCAGATTCAGAATCAGGAGGAGATTCTATCCATTCAACTTCTAATTTTTGCCTTACTGGGGCGATTAGATTCTCGACTATCCTGTAGTCTTTCATCACTTCTCTTTGTAACTTTTCGTGTCTCCACCAGAATTCCTCTTTTAACTCTCCATTTTTGCAGTATTTGTCTGACAAAGGCTTGTTTACTAATACTGGTTTGAATATGCTCGTGCATGGAGCTGAAGTTGCTGTAACCCAGTGACGATTATGATTGTCTTTTGTGAGTAAGGATACCCAAGATGCAGTAGTCTGGTAATTGAGAAGCAAACCGCCTGCGTGCATACAAGGAGAATTCATACCTCCGTAGAGGAAATTGTAAGAGGGAGATGAACCGATAGGATAATGAGTTCGAAGAACCTTGAAGAAATCCAAGATAGAAGGATTTTTAGGAATAGTTTCCTCAATGATTTTTCTTCTTATACAACACCTCGTAAAGAAGGTTTTAACTTTATCTTTGTTTTTGGAAGCAAAGGGTTCCACAGTTAGCCCGTTTGAAATAACACTAACACCTTGGATTTCTTCAACTATATATTTCTTTCCTGAAGTTTCTAAGACATACCCTCCTGAAGGGTCTACAATTATAAAACTATTGTTGTAAGCAATTTTCTTATGATACCCACAATTTCCGCCTTGCCCATAAGTCTCTATGAATTGGATTATTAATTCACATGCTTGTTTTGCAGATGAGGCTCTTTCGAGGGCTAACCTGACTAAATCCATTCCTGTTAAGCCAGTAGGTTGGGGCTTGTCTTTCGTGAGAACTGCCTCATTACCTATTGTTACTCCAAATTCATTTGTTCCCATCTCTGCACCCCACATCCATGTGGGTTTGCTAATCAGAATTGAATAAGTTTCCTTTGCTTGAGGTATGGTAATGTAGGTGCACTTAAGTGTTTCTGAACTTTTGTATGTTTTTCTTTCTTGCCATAACAGAACTTGGGGTTCACTCACTTCGCGGTCAGAGTTCTTTCCAAACAGAACAAAGTCTTTATCAACATATGCAAGTGTATCGCACATGTAGTTAATCTTTTAATGGTTGAATTTCATATTTGCCCATTCCGAATACAGTTCCTTTCCCAATATGGAGGTTTTCTCCCCATATAAGGAGTTCAAGGAGTTCTGCAGGTAATTCTTTGTATATAACCTCGCCTACGAATCCACCCATACTAAGTTTTGTTTTTTGTCTTGAAGAATACCTAAGCCATTTTTTCCAATAAAAGTTTGAGGAGAGAGGTAGCTGGTTTCTCGCAATTTCTATAACTTGGGATAGGTTTTTCTTTATCTCACCTTCACAGAAAAAATATTGAAGAAGAGTAAGTCTTCTAATAAGATGAACTATTATGGTTTTGATTTCTCCGTCTGATGCAAATTTATCTTTGATTTTGATTCGCGTAGGAGTGAGATATGTAATTTTGTAGGTACTATAGTTCTTCAGCTGATTATATTTTTCTCTAATATCTTTCTCTGTAAGGAAGTGTGGTTTTCCAGTATATTCATTTTTTTCAGGGTCAAAAATAATTTCCCAATTTCCGTTTCTTCCAATTTGTTCTACTGTAATTAACTTTGCTTTACCTCTATCTTTGCCAAAACCTTGTTCTCCCATTACCATCAGGGTGCATATAAAGTGAGGTAGAAATTCATGTGCTTTTCCTACCAGTGTCAATGTGCAAACAAAAGGTTCTCCTATTTCGTATTGTTGTTTTGATTCAAAAGGAGGTTCTAATATATAAGGATGAGGAGCTCTATTGTCATTCTTCATTATCTCTGAGTTTTTTGGGATCGGAGTTTCGAAACAGATACTATAGGCGCACTTTTCTATAAGAGGGCACTGTATGCAAGTATTTTTTTTCAGAGCACAGGCGATTTTCTTAAGTGCGTGACCCAATGAACCTCTAAGCATAGAACCTTTATATTCAGGGAGAGTAAAGGATTCTTCCGGATAAAAGGTTATTCGATATTTGGCAAAATAGAGATTTTCAAACATAGGATTTATGATTAAATATCTCTATAACTTAATATAAGTTCTTTGAAGACATCGTAAAAATTAGGTTTTAGGTTAAAGCCGATTACCTCTATTAGTTTTTTCATCTTTTCTACAATGTTTATATCTGTTTCGATTTCTAAATGCTCAAGTTTTTCTTTGGATATTGGCTCGAAGCCATGAGC
>JAOAHN010000030.1 GCA_026415215.1 Candidatus Hydrogenedentota bacterium | reverse complement strand
GATCATGCCGGCATTAGTAACGATAAGGAGGGCGAGAATCCCTCCCGCCGAAAGCCCAAGGGTTCCCGGGGCAGGAGATTCCGCCCGGGGTTAGTCGGGTCCTAAGCCGAGGCCGAAAGGCGTAGGTGATGGGAAGCAGGCACAAAGATTCCTGCACCACCTCCCAACCGTTATCAGCGATGGGGTGACGCAGAAGGATAGGGTGAGCGTTCTGACGGCATAGAACGTCCCCTGATATGGGCCGTGGCCTAGGCAAATCCGGGTCACATTAAGGCTGAGGTCAGGGGGAAGGGGATCCTTCGGGTGAACCAACTTGCCTGACTCCACGCTGCCGAGAAAAACCTCTAGCGAGGTTGGAGGTGCCCGTACCGGAAACCGACACAGGTGGGCGAGGAGAGTATCCAAAGGCGCTCGGGTGATCCACCCTCAAGGAACTCGACCAATTGGCCCCGTAACTTCGGGAGAAGGGGTACTTCAACTGTGTAGGAACTTGCTTCCGAAGCAGTTGGAGTGGCACTGAAGTGGCTCGGACGACTGTTTATCAAAAACACAGGTCTCTGCAAACTCGTAAGAGGATGTATAGGGACTGACGCCTGCCCAATGCCGGAAGGTTAAAGGGAGGGGTTAGCGCAAGCGAAGCCCCAAACTGAAGCCCCGGTTAATGGCGGCCGTAACTATAACGGTCCTAAGGTAGCGAAATTCCTTGTCGGGTAAGTTCCGACCTGCACGAATGGCGTAACGATCCGAGCATTGTCTCAAGGGTGGGCCTGGTGAAGTTGTAATACCTGTGCTGATGCAGGTTACCCGCGATAGGACGGAAAGACCCTGTGCACCTTTACTACAGCTTGGTATTGGGTTTAGTTGAACTATGTATAGGATAGGTGGGAGACTTTGAAGCCGGGGCGCTAGCTTCGGTGGAGTCGTCCTTGGAATACCACCCTTAGTTTAATTGAATCCTAACTCCGAACCCGTGAAACCGGGCGGAGGACAGTGCCTGGCGGGTAGTTTGACTGGGGCGGTCGCCTCCTAAAAGGTAACGGAGGCGTCCCAAGGTCCCCTCAGCACGTTTGGAAATCGTGCGTAGAGTGCAATGGCATAAGGGGGCTTAACTGTGAGACCGACGGGTCGAGCAGGTGGGAAACCAGGGCATAGTGATCCAGCGGCTCTGTATGGGAGGGCCGTTGCTCATCGGACAAAAGGTACGCCGGGGATAACAGGCTGATCTCCCCCAAGAGTTCACATCGACGGGGAGGTTTGGCACCTCGATGTCGGCTCGTCACATCCTGGGGCTGGAGCAGGTCCCAAGGGTTCGTCTGTTCGCCGATTAAAGTGGCACGCGAGCTGGGTTCAGAACGTCGTGAGACAGTTCGGTCCCTATCCATCGCGGGCGCAGGAGACTTGAGGGGAGCTGCCCCTAGTACGAGAGGACCGGGGTGGACGGACCTAGGGTGTTCCAGCTGTCACGCCAGTGGCACCGCTGGGTAGCCATGTCCGGAAGGGATAAGCGCTGAAAGCATCTAAGCGCGAAGCCCCCCCCAAGATTAGGTCTCCCTGGACCGCAAGGTCCCTGAAGAGCCCTGGAAGACTACCAGGTCGATAGGCCGGAGGTGTAAGCTCGGTGACGAGTTTAGCCGACCGGTACTAATAGCTCGTGAGGCTTGGTCTTATGGAGTCATAAGACATCGATAATCCCCTGCGAGCCCATGCACGGTTTGCATGGCTCCCTTGCATTCAATGTCAAATTAGATTTATAAAAGTTTTATCATAAGTTTGCCGGTGACTATAGCGGTAGGGAAACACCCGTTCCCATTCCGAACACGGAAGTTAAGCCTACCAGCGCCGATGGTACTGCGGGGGTTCCCCCGTGGGAGAGTAGGTCGTCGCCGGCATTTTTTATTTTTATACAGACTATCTAATTAAGTTACAGCGTAATATGCACGCTGTGTCTATTATTGGAATGTCTCCTAAGTGCAAAGTGATTGACGAGTTTTCGGGAAGAAGATATTCTGGTATATTATTGATTTTCTCCTAACCCCTACTTCTTGTTAGCACAGTTTTTAATTCCAGAAACTGTTTTATCTATGGAGTATTCTTTAATTGTTAGTGATTTAAAGGATTCCTTGGACTTAGCTGATAATTATTATATTCTTGCAACCTGTTTGTCTTTTTGCCGATAGTTTGCAAACCAACAATGATTATGTATATATGGGTTCAGGCAAATCACTTATTGATAAAAGGTTTAATTTACAGAGGCAGTCGTTGTTCTTAGTTTCTTGGGGGTAAACAATGAAAGAAAATACATTAGAGATTTGAAAAATGCAAGCAGGGAGATTATGAAAGATATAATAATAATTATGTAAAAGAACATTTTTAACTGAGGGTAATTTGCTATAAGTGTCTTAATAAACTGTTGCGGTCTTTCCAATCGCAAGTTTTTTATAACTCTTGCAACAAATCGTGTCCCAATCACATATTTGCGGCCAGATCCTCCCTTTTTTAGCCACTGTATACCAGCAGGACCTTTTTTTACTGCCTCATTCATTACTTTAATTCCTTCATCGGTATTTCCCAGCTGTTTCAATAAACTTACCCCTTCTGGCCCACCATTTTTCACCATGAGATAGACAGTGTCGGCATTCTTTTCCGCAATTTTTGCAACAGAGGCGAGGTCTTCCGCCGTATCTATATGTTTCATTACCGTTGCAGAACGAGCAAGTCCCATTTTATCTACTAATCCAGAGAGATTCTTAAGAACAATTTTCAAACCTTCGTCTAATTTCCCTATTTTTGAAGAACTTTTCGCTGTGGCAATGATGAAGTCTGCAAATTTTTTTGATAGAGCTCCTACCTTTCGAAATGCCTTTAATACTGCAGGTGCCCAATCTGCAAAATCAAAAACCTCTGTTAATAAACCTATTCCTGCTAAAGCAGAGATAACAGGGTCGGTCTCCTGTCCGGTAAATGAAAAGTAACCTTGTTTTATGAGATCTCTGAAATCTCCCCAGAAAATCATATCAGATGCAATTCCACCGCCTAATTCTTCAATAGAATTTCCACTCCCAGTAATGAATCCTTTGGCAGCTCGTTTTGCCTTGCCCCATAAAGAGTTAATCTCTGTTTCTAATTCTTTTTCGAGAGCTTTTGCTTCTTCCTGACCGGGCATGTCCGGATGTCTGAGAACAAAGCGGGTCAATTCTAATGCTTCTTGTAGTTTTCCCTCTTCCTTTAATTTTTTTATGTCGGGTATGTAATTATAGTTGGGAATACCTATTATGTTTGTTAAAGGGCTATCGTAAGGATCACTAATTATGTACCAAAGGGTAATAGAAATGGTTAGAAAAATCAAACCCAGGAACAAAAATTTAAACCCATTCCATATTTTCAATAATATCATACTCACTCATCTCCTCGATTTGTATGGGTTCATGTATTAGTTTAATAAACGAAGATCCTCAATTTCGAGTTTATAGAAAATGGAAAAAAGACATCTCGTTTTTACCAAAGATAATTGTTTTGTAATTGTCGGGTGATTTGTATAGAATTAAAGAAAAATAACTGGAGGGAAAAAATTATGAACGCATTCAATCAAGAATCTAAAAAGGTTTCGTCTTGTTCTCAAGGTTGTTCTCGAAGACAATTTATGATGGCTTCTGCAGGTTTGATAGCAGTTGCTAATCTTCCGGTATTTGGAAAGTCGACTATAGACAAAGAGCAATTATCCGAATTGCAAATTAAGAGCAAGATTAAAGTAGGAAAGATGTATGTAGGTATCCCAACTCCTGGCTGGCCTATGCATCAGGTTGACCTTAATGCGGAGGTAAATCGATATGAACAAGAGATATCAAAACTTTCTGAAAAACTTGCTGATATAGAGTTCATAGATGTGGGGTTGGTTTCTAATAAGACAGACCTCGCTAAAGCTAAAGAAAAGCTCAAGGATGTAACAGGAATACTTGTCCTTCACCTGACTTTAGGAACAGGTAACCTTATCTATGAATTATTTGAGTTAAACAAGCCTGTGATGATTTTCACCATGCCCTATTGTGGTCATGAGTGGCACATAGTTCCATCATGGCAAAGGGAAGGGAAACCTGTAGACATTGTCCCTAGTAGCCAATTTGCTGATATAGTGGAAGCGATAAAGCCATTTCGTGCCATTCAAAGGTTAATGGAGACTCGAATACTCCATGTTAACTATGATGAAGCTGAACCTAAATATTGCACATCGATAAAAGAGAAGTTTGGGACTCAGATTATTTCTATAAGGTTACCAGAACTCCAAAAGGCTTATGAAGAAGCATCTGAAGAAGAGGTGCTTGCTGATGCCAATAGATGGATTCAAGAAGCAGAAAAAATTGTAGAGCCTACCAATGAAGAGATTAAGAAAGCGGCAAGGATGTATATTGGTATGAAAAACTTGATGCGGAATTACGGTGCTCAAGCAATTACTATGAATTGTCTGGGCATGGGGCTAATTGATAAAAACATGGGATACCCTTGTTTAGGTTTTGTTCGGTTGAACAATGTTTTGCTTGCGGGTGTGTGTGAGGCTGACCTTAAATCTACGATGACGCAGTTGCTTTTCTCTTATCTTGTTGGACGAACAGGCTTCGTTACGGATCCCATGTTTGATATCTCAAACAGCACAATAATCCATGCTCATTGTGTTGCCGCTACACAGATGAAGGGACCAGATACAGAGCCTTCTCCTTACATTATCCGGAGCCATTTGGAAGATAATCGGGGCGTTTCATTACAGGTAAGAATGCCTGTTGGAGAAAAGGTTACTATGGCGAGGTTGATAGGGACTGACTTTTTGTTGTACAGCGTTGGTGAAGCTATTGATAGTCCGCTCGAAGAGCGAGGTTGTAGGAGTAAGTTAACGGTGAAGGTTGAAAATGTAGATAATTTTCTTTATAACTGGTCTTCTGGACTGCACAGGGTAATAATTTACGGCGACCACACGAGAGATGTAGAAAGATACTGCCGTTTAATGAAGATTAAGATACTACGCGAAGGTATTGATAATCTGCACCAAGTCGAAGGGCTTCTATGGAATCCCTATGTACATGCCTAAATTATTTTGAGTAATGGACATTGAACAGGGGTAAGTTTCTGTGAAATCTTTAAGAATAAAGAAAATTTGATATGTATTGGGCGAGTGTATAACTGTGCCGATACTTTTTGATTCCTCTTAATAAGTGTGTTTTTAAGTCATTGCAAAAAAGTTATATCCGATGTAGATTTTTGCTCGTGTTTTAGGAATAGGATTCTGAGAATAGGATTAAGGTATTATGAAGAGAAGAATATTTTCGGGTATAAAGAATTTTGGTTATTTTTTTTCTATCTTTTTCATTTTATTTCTTTGAAGTTTCCTATACTCCTGCTTTACTGTTCCATTTATTCGTTTAGGGTATAGACTGCCATTAGCAAATGGTAATATGATTTGCTTTTTTAACCACTTAACTGAAACTGTATATTCTGTAAACCGGGAAGTTACTATGAGCTACAGGGCCATACTTTGTATAGTATCTTTACAAGCCTGGACTATCGGGGGGATATAATCTATTTTAAGCTTCACTACTGACAATGAGAATTCGATATTTCGCATGCGTACTTAAATCTACCTTTGATATGCTCTAAATCTATTGCAGGTATTAATACACATTCCTTTCTTTTAGTTTCTATCTAATTGTGTCATAATTCCTCAAACTCTACTTAATCTCTTTTAGAATTGCCTGTGGCTAACATCATTTTTAATTATCCAATGTCTTTTGGGTCTCCGGCAGTCACTCTTACTATGTTTTATCTCTCTCTTGCTAAAGTTATTGGTGTTAACCACTAATAGATTATTCATTCAGGAACCCAATATTAGGTATTTTCTGATTTGAAATGATAAATAGAAGTAGTGTATACACATATAATCTAATGGGCTGGGGTAAAGGAGAATGCTCTGATGTTGTTGAGCATTTGGATGATGTGGGGATGGGTAATGTTAGGGGTAGCTGAACAATTTGGTTTTTACTTAGGGGATAATATTTATTGTTTAGAAGTTGAACAGGAAGGTTTAGGGGGTTACCAGTTTTTAGAGCATAGAGTTGACGATACATTTGTATTTGCAGTTACTTCTCCATATCCGTCTCGGTTTCATGAACTTGATAGAGATTTAAGTGTCTTAAACATATCACAACATCCCTTGGGCTATAGGCTTTCAAAGGCTTTTACTACATCTCGAGGGACGATACTATTTATTGGATATCAAGATGGGATGATTTGGAGGTACTCTTCTGTAAATATGGGATGGGCAAATACAGGTTGGCGTTTTAATTGGTTAGGTTCATGGAGTATAGATGAACATAATGGTGTGATAATGGCGGCTGAGTACACTGCGGATACGGCTGAGTATGCTCGAGTGATAAGGTCTTTTGATGATGGAATGAGTTGGAATGTGGTGTTTATGAAAAATGCGAGGGCTTCGAGTTCTCCTGAGATTCGGCATTTTCATACTCTTATGTGTGATCCGTATACTGGGAATTGGTATTTATCATCGGGAGATGGTTGGAGGGAGTGTAAGGTGTGGTTGAGTAAGGATGATGGAGATACATGGGTTGATGTGACTGATTATGATTTAGATCCATCTTTGCCTCCAAATGTTCGGACTTTGTGTTTACATAGGCTGACCGCATTTTGGTTTACTCCTGAGTATATATGTTGGGCTACAGATGATAGGATTAATGTGACGGGAGCGCGTCTTGTAATAAGTCCGAGGAGTGAGCCTTTGGATATTCGAGTAGTAGGGCGTGTTTCCTATAATGAAGTTAGGAGTGTAATAGAGTTTCCTGGGAAGGGTTGGTTATTGATAACAGAGAACAAGTCTGGTTATGTAGGAATAGAATTGGTGTTTATTTCTAAGGATTTTGAGATAATACCTTTAGGTATTCTATACGGGATAACCGATAATTTTACTGCTTCAGTAGCAAGTCGGAGGGCGTATTGGGACGAGAAAAAGGAGTGTTGGGTGGCTTATAGTCTTGCAAGGCTTGTAGAACCTCCTATTGTGAGATATAAATTATTTAGAAATTTTCGGGTTAACGCTCAGGTTAACAGTGAACACGGTGGTTATGTAGAGGTAGAGCCAGAAAAGATCTGCGGATACAAAAAAGGTGATAGATTGACGCTTCGAGCAGTAGAATATCCGGGCTATGTTTTTACTGGTTGGAGTGGTGACTATGTTTCAGCTTCCAAGATTCTGAAGATAGAGGTGGATAGAGATATTAGTGTAATGGCTCATTTCTATCCAGAGGGTGCTGAACCTGAATACAAGGTAAATGTAATGTCTCCATCTCTTTTATTGGAGTTGTCTATTATTATGGTATGCGTAAGTGTGTTTTATTTATGTTACTCCGGATGTAGAAATTAGGAGTGTTTTGCTCTATTTTTTCACATCTTTCTATCCCGGAACGATTATTGTTGAATAGCATATTTTGGTTTTTGAAAGTTTTGAATGGTTGTTTTCTAAAATCTTGGTTTTTCTTCTTATCAATGGTATAATGAAATAATAAGTTAACCTTAAAAGAAGGGATGGTTTGTTTATGAGTAATGTTACTATTGAACTCGTAAAAAAATATCTTGAAAGATTCGGATGGGCAAAATATGAGGTAGTTGATGAACCATACGAAGAGGAGGGGGTTATATATACTGGTTGGCGGTCATCACAAGATTCAAAAGGATATGTTGTGTGTATTGACCCTATGATAGAGAAAAAATGTTTATCATTCAGAGCAGAGGAGCTAATTAGGTGTCCTGCTGGTCAAATCCCCCCAAGTGCTTTATTACACCTGCTATTGTCTCTCCTTTGGATTAATTACAGGATTATATTAGGCAAATTTTCTTATGAGCCTGTAAGTGGGGAGATTAGATTTTCTATAGATATGCCCATAGACGGTGCGGATCTTACTTATGAACAATTTGTTCACTCTCTGGCATTATTTGTGGAGATTGTAGAAACTTACACGCCGAGTTTAAAGTTGGTTGGGAAAGGACATATGACTATAGATGAGTTTATAATTAATGATCTGAATGGAGAAAGGATAATAGAAGGTGAGGGTTGGAGTGATTCTTTTAAGAAATTTTTAGACAGTTTGGGAGGTAAAAGTGAGCTTAATTGAATCTGTTTGAAAATTTTCTTGACTGTGTTTCATAATCTATGCCTATTTCCTACTTTTGAAGAAGTCTTTTCTACGATTTAACGATTTTTCTCGGAGAAAGATAATGGGCATTTTCCACTTTGGGGAAGAGAAAGGAAATTTTTACCGTTCCCAGTGGAATGAGTTAGTTGGGCGTGGACAGCAGACCTATACACCAACTCAAATTGTTGTTGAAAGAGCTCAAGGTGTATATCTTTACACAGTTGATAGAAGGAAGTTGATTGATTTTACATCAGGTGTATTGGTAAGCAACTTAGGATATTCCCATCCTCTTTTTGAGCGGAAGTTTAGATATTACTATGGAGAATTGCCGAGAAATACATACAATATGATTACGCCGATTCAGGTGGAGGCTTCAAGAAGATTAATAGAAAGTTTTGGGTACTCGAAAGCTCAGAAAATACTCTGGGCAGCGAGTGGTTCTGAGGGAATCCAAAAGGCAATGTGGTGTGCACTCCATCGCTATCCAGATAGATTTATTATAGTTGCTACTCGTCACGGTTTTCATGGCAAGAAGGGATTGGCTGCGGATGTGACAGGAGAAAGTAGTCCAAATCCTAATGTTCGATGGATTTCGTTTCCCATGGGGGAAGGCTACGGAAAGGAATATTATAAGAAGGAGTTAGATAATCTTTGGGATGAGTATTCAGGAAAGGTAGCTTTATTAATTACAGAGCCTTACCTTGGTGCCAAGGGCTCCTATCATCCTCCCAAGTGGTATCATAAACTGCTCCAGGAGTGGTGTAATTCTCACGATATTCCTTTTATTTTTGATGAGGTTCAATCTTGCTTTGGAAGAACGGGTAATATGTATGCATTTCAGACTTATGAAGTTGAACCTGACCTTGTGGTCTTAGGTAAGGGGATGGCTAATGGAGAGCCTGCTTCTGCTGTGGTTGGGAGAGAGGATTTAATAGAATCTCTTGAGTATGGAGAGGCATCTGACACCTTTAGCGGAGGTACTTCCGCTTGTTGTGCGGTATGTGCAACAATGGATGTTTTCGAGGAGGAAAATATAATTGAACATGTGCGGGAGATCACTCCGTACTTCCAAATGATGCTGAGCAAACTTAAAGAACGCTTCTCATTCATTGTGGATGTGAGAGGAGAAGGTTTAGTTTATGGAATAGATTGCGTATCCTCTGAAATTGCTAATATGTGTGTACTCGAAGCGTATTACGGCGTTGGTTCAGAAGGAGTTCATTTCTTAGGACCTCTGGCAAAAAAAGTACTAAGGGTAAGTCCTCCACTTATTATCACAGAGGAAGAAATCGACCGCGCCTTTGAAATTCTCAACTCAGCTTGGGAGAGGATTGAATAAAAATGGAGAAATTAAGTGAGTTACTGTCATTATTAGTAAAAGTGGGAGAGTTTACAGAGTTTGTTTCGAAATCTGATTGCGATAAGATAGAGTTTTATGTGGAATATAAAGATGATATGTCGCCCGTTACCTTTGCTGATTTAGGGGTTCAGTTGATTATTACCGCATGGCTTACAGAAAACTTTAATGGTTTTTCTCTTATTGCGGAGGAGAGTTTGAATGAGTTTTTTACTCATCTTAGAAAGGTTGTAAGTGTAAAAAAGCTTTTGTCTCAGTTTGGTGTTGAAATAGGCGTTTTGGATATGATTAGAATTTTTAGAGCCAACCGATTAAAAGAAGAGAATCCAAGGAGTTTCTGGGTACTTGATCCTGTGGATGGAACTAAAGGTTTTCTCAGAGGAGGGCAGTATGCAATTTCATTGGCTTATGTGGAGGAGGGAAGGGTAAAGGCGGGTTTTTTAGTTTGTCCACGGTTGGGGTTGCCTGAGTTATTAGGTGTGGCGACAAGTGGGTGCATTTTTTTTGCAGAAGATGGTAAAGGGGCTTGGATAATGCCTTTATGTGATGTTAATAGAAAAGTTAGTATCAAAGTCTCGAATCGGGTGGACTTCAAGGAGTCAGTACTTCTTTGCTCTTATGAGAGTACGCATACGGATAGAGAAAAGACTGAGAAATTCAAGAGTATATTGGGTATAAATAGGGAAGTCTTTGTGGATAGTCAAGTGAAGTATGGATTACTGGCTTGTGGACTCGGAGATTTGATGTTGAGATTCCCACCTAAGGATCAACCTGATTATAGGGAAAAAATTTGGGACCATGCGGGAGGAGCGATTGTACTTCAAGAAGCGGGAGGTAGGCTCACCGATCTCTACGGTGGTGGCTTTGAGTTTAAACCTTTTCAATATTTTCACGATAATGTAGGGGTTTTTGCTTCTAACGGTATACTTCATCCTCGTGGGTTAGAAGTCTTGAGAACATTAATGGGAGACTAACTTATGAAAATTGCTGTTGTAGGGGCGGGTATATCGGGAATAACCTGTGCATACCTACTTTGCGGTAAATATAAGGATGTTCATATTTTTGAGAAAGAAGTGCGTCCGGGTGGAGGTATTTATTCTATTAAGTTTTCTGAGTCAGGAAAAGAACACTTCATAGATTTGGGATTTACTTTGTACAACAGAAAGCATTATCCAAATTTAGTTAGGTTGTTAGATAGACTTGATATTCACTCTCAAGAAACTTTTAAGGAGATATGCATAAACTACCAAAGTGGTAGAATGGGTTGGAGTCTGGGGGATAATAGTATCTTTTTCCCCAAGATAAGTTCTTATTTTAAGCCTTTTAATTACAAAGTGTTGGCAGGTTGGTTAAAAATCAAAAGACATGCTGATGAGTTTCTTGAAAAGAGAGATATGGATAAACCTCTAAGAGAGCATCTTGATGAGATTGGAGTTCAAAAAGACATAGTAAAGTTTTTTGTAAAACCTTTAGTGGAAGGGTTGTGGACGAGTATAGAAAAGTCTGAATTTGAATACTATCCTGCATATTATTTCTATGGCCTTCTTAGACATCTTGGGCTCTTTGAAAAGAGTGAACAGAGTAAGTGGCGAATAGTGAGGGGGGGGAGTTTTAGAATTATTAGCCAAATGGTTTCTGCATTAATTAACCCGATAAAGTATCAAACTGAAGTAGTAAATGTGGTAAGAAATCCAAACTATGTAGAAGTATACACAAACAAAGGGGAGAAAGAGGTTTTTGATGCAGTGGTGATTGCCATACCTGGAATCGATGCACTTAAAATATTGGAGAAGCCATCTCCTTCTGAGGAATTGATTTTAGGTTCTTTTACCTACGGTGAGTGCTATGTGATTTTACACACGGATGAGAGATTTGCAGTTAGCAAACTTTTTAATGAGCGTGCATGGATTATTCAAGTTTCTGAGGATGATAAGTCTTCGCCCATAGTGACATGGAACTTGAATCGTGTGCAACAATTGTCATTGAATACCAGATTGTTTCTTACATTTACTACTAATCCACATCTAATTCCGAGTGACAAAGTAATACACATTATCAAGAGAAGATTTATTAAACCTACTTGGAAAATGTTAATTACTCAGAGGAGATTTGGAGAGATCAACGGGGTAAACAGAACTTACTTTTGTGGTGATTACTGGGGTTGGGGAACCTTAGAAGATTCTCTATCGAGTGCGTTAAAAGTGGCACAATACTTTTTCAAGGAACAAATTAATTTTTAAACGATTAATACGCTTTCTGTTTGAAGTTAACACTACTCTCTTTTTTTACTCTTGGAGTATGTATAACTGCACCTTGTGGTTGTGGGGAAATTTCATCAGACTTCTTCGTCTCTGTGGAGTCGGGGGCAGTTGTAAGTTCGCTCCACCATTTTTCCCACAATTGAGGAGTTGGACCAAAGTTCATACCTGTTTTATTCTTCAGGATGTTCGCTGAGTCAAGCGCAATCTCAGAATTTTTTTTCATTATCTCGATTAGAAGAGGGACGAGAATACTTAAAGGATAATCAGTTATTCTTGATAGTGCGTACTCTCTAACCTTCTTAGGTGTTTGAATTTCTCCTAATAAGAGTTTTCTAATGTACTGTTCGGATTCTATCCCTCCGTAATCGGAAATGGCTTTGCACGCGATGATGGAAATGTTTAGTGAGTTACCTTGAAGAAATTCCGCCCATTGTTCTAAAGATAAAGAGTGAGGAAT